>JBAPRX010000836.1:0-3101 GCA_049281335.1 Promineifilaceae bacterium (SeqCode) | reverse complement strand
TTTCCTAACCATCCAATTTATCACACTTGCAAACAATATCTCAGACAAACCCAATCATTCACAATTCACAATTCATTATTCACAATTCATTATTCACCATCCTCCCCCTCCTCTTTGTATCCCCTTTTCCCCCGCTTAACAAGTCCCAAATCCCACCCATCGGTAGGGGTTGGACAGGCGGCCACCATCATCCCCCAAACAAAAAACCTCCTACCCGCCTGCCTAACCCCCTCTCCCCACCACAACAAAAAAAGCCAGGCTTCTCTCAAAACCTGGCTCAAAAACAATCCCCTTCGCGCCTTTGCGCCTTTGCGTGAGCTTATTTTAATTGATAATCCCACCCAAAGTTCACCGAATACGCCTGCGCCCCCTGCGTCAGCGTCAACTCCTGGTACCACACATTCGTCTGCGGATACGTCCACATACCCGGCAGCAAGACCTGCTGATTCCCATTCGCCAGCGCATCAATCGAGACACAATAAGTTCCAGGCAGCAGGTCAACAAACGTATATCGGCCGTTTCCATCCGTCACGGCCGAAACCGCAGCATTGTTATTGTTCAGGCAAGAACCCAATCGGATCAAGACCGTCACACCAGGAATATTCACCTCATTCGGCTGAATCATCCCATCCGCATGGAAGCTGCCAAACCCATCAGGAACACAGTTCCCTTCCGGCACATTACCACTGTTCGACAACTGGCAGAAATCACTCCACACAAAGCCGCTGATCGAACCACTCGGAACCGGCGACTGCAAGTTAATATTGTTAAGCACCTGTCCATAGCTGATAGCAATACCAACCACATCATCCAGACCATCAACGCCCACCAGGCCCACACAGTAATTCCCACTAAAATTGCCCTTGAACGTATAAATCCCATCAGCCCCGGACACCGTCGAAGCCACCATCGGACTCACCACATGGCAGGCCGTACCGGAGAATATCCGCACTTCGCGCCCGCCCATCAACGTCTCACCCGCATCATAGACACCGTTCTCATTCCAATCCTGGAAAACGAGACCGGCAATCGTCGTGTTCGGCGACGCCGTAACAACAATCTTGACAAAGAACGGAGCGCCATTCACACCAAGCCCAAAAATCTTGCCTTCCGGGCTTTGCAGCTTCCAGTCGCCCTCATACGTTCCAACCGTTTCAGGGCTGACCATATCAATAGCAATATCGGCCGTCTGTCCTGGTGCAACCGTCTGGTCCAAAGGAAAGACAGTCGAGGCCGCGTTCAACAGGTTGCCGCCCGCATGAACGATCTGGTAACTAAATGTCCAGGTACAGGTTCCCATATTCTTCAAACGCCAAATCTTGCTAAAGCCACTGTTCGGCTCATACTGCGTATTATCCGGTACAGTCACATCCGCCACCAGAGAAGCAATATTCGTACAGGCAGCCGGAGCAGCCGTAGCCGGAACGGCCGTTGCCGCTGGTTGAGTCGCAGCCAAAGTCGGAACAACCGTCGCCGGACCCGTCGTCGTTGTCGCACCCGGCTCGGCCGTATTTGTAGCCGTTGGTTGACCACTCCCAGAAGTCGGCGTCTCCACCACAATCGGAGACGGCGTCTCCGTAGCCGTCCGGTCCGCAAAGACAGTACGGCCGAACAACAGAGCAGCGACGGCCACCGTGCCAACGATCAGACCGAGGATGCCCCCCACGAGAATAAAGAATGATGTGCGAGACATGATTTTAATCTCCTTACAAATAAACCCGCCGCCACCAGGCACAGCGGTATAAATGGTTAATACATAGAAAGAGTCGTTGCCATAACACAAAACATAACAGTCGCACCCCATACGCTTCCCCCACGCCCCGTCCACGGGCCACCAATAGAACGATTCTCGACCATTCCCAATTTCGCGCTAAAATATCATCAGCTGCTCTCAAGCCGGAGGAAAAACCAAAAATCCCAATAAGTGCATTGCACTCCCTATCCAAACACCCACCCACCAAAACCCACACCGGTGCATCGCACTCCCTATCCAAACACCCACCTACCAAAACCCACCAGAGAGTGCATTGCACCCCAAAACGGAGAAGACATACAAGGATGATCCTCGTAAAACGCACAGCCACAGACCTCGCTGCCGGATTCACCGAATTCAGCGCCTTCCAACAACGCCTCAAAGACGACTGGGAGCCTCGTTTCCTGCGCCGCCACCTCCAAAGGCAAGAAAAATACCGGGTTGCCCGACAGCAGTACACCAATAAATCCTGGTTCCAACGCCTGCTGACGCCGCCCCCCACGCCGCCCAAAATTCGCCGCTTCTCAACCCTCTACGACCAATACTACTGGCCCGCCTGGCTTCAATGGATAACAACTCTTAGCTCCACACCCCAACTAGAGATACCCATCGCCCCCAACGCCCCAGGAGAACTCAAATTCGGCAAAAAAGGCGAGCGCAAAATGTTACACTGGCTCGCCGCCCGCCTCGACGACCGCTATCTCGCCGCCTGCCGTCTCCATACCAAGCACCTCGACAAAGCCGACATAGACGCCATCGTCGTCGGCCCCAAAGGGTATTGGTATTTTGAAGTAAAGAATTGGAAAGGCAGCATCAGCGGCGAAGGAGAAAACAACTGGACTCATGTTTCCAAGAATGGCGATATAAAGACCAAAGCCTCCCCCATCTGGGTCTGGAAAGTTGTCGCCGGGGAAATCGGCCGTCTTCTGCGCCCCCTCTGGAACAACAAAACACCCCACATCCAGCCCAATGGCGGCGTCGCCTTCACCGTAGACGCCGCCCAATGTCGCCTCGAAATCAAAGACCCTTCCACAGTCAAAGGGGGCCACACAGTCAAGTGGGGCCACCTCTCACCCTACTGGGAAAACCAGCTCCAAACCGCCCCCGACCTCAAAGCCGCCACCCCCACCCTAACCTTCCAGATTCTCGACGCCCTCCTCACCAAAAACCAAAGCCTCGAAAAGCCAAAAAACAAATTCTCCACCGCCGCCCACGCCAAAAAACTCATCCGCCAAACCGAAACCCGCCTCAAATCCCAACTCAAATAACCATTCGGAGTCCACAACCTCCGCCATCCAAAAACAATCCCATCCCGCCTGTCTCACCCCCCACATTCCACAACCCTCCC
>JBAPRX010000835.1:0-5963 GCA_049281335.1 Promineifilaceae bacterium (SeqCode) | reverse complement strand
ATAGCGAACGGGGAGAGAAAAAGCCATAACAGTAACAGCATTCCTGGTAATCCAAGCTCGGCCGTTACCATTAAAAGAACATTATGAACCCGTGCCGCCTCCGGTTTCATCACTTTGGCGACATCGGTATAGCTGCCTAACCCAACACCGGTCAACGGGTTGTTGGCGATCATATGCAGCGCCAGCCGGGCATCCATCACCCGTTGGGTGAGCGATTGGGCTTCGCTGGGCGCATCCAGATGAGTCAAGCGGCTGAGAAAGAGATCGCTGTAAAGCCATAGCAAGGGAATGAAGAGAAGTAAGGGCAAAATGAATTTTAGATACCTGGCAACGAGTGGCTGAAGGGGAGAGATTTTTGGAACAGGACGGCTCCTGTCGCCGGAGTGCCAATCTCTCAACAGCAGCCAGGTCAACAGTCCTGCCAGAAAACCCAACCCGGCTCCCCGTGAAAAGGTCAAGACCAGTCCGGCCAGACCAACCATAAAAGTAGCATACCAGAGAATGCGCTGCCACCCTTGTGACCGAACAATAGAAGGCAGCAGCAAAAGCAGGAGCGCGGCCAGGATCGCGCCCAACAAATTGGGATGAGCAGTCAGGCCGTAAGCCCGAAGCCAGGGTCGTCCTCTGGCAAAGATGACAGTCACTCCCTGGTAGATGGGGTCTAGGTGGAGTTCTCCAAGCCAATACAGTCCCAGATCGCCCTGCCTGATAAACTGACCAACAGCGGTGACGCCTTGCACCAGAACAACAGCAGCCAGGGCAGGTTGAAGGTTCGGCCGTTCATTGATGACAAAAAGATAAACCAGCCAGGCCAGCAAAAGACCGCCGATCTCAATAAACTGGAGCCGGGGAGCGGCAGGGATGAGGCTGACAACGCCGAGAAGGGTTAAGCCGAACAAAGGCCATGTGATATGACGGGTGCCCCACTGCCAGGGGGATGAGTTTTTGGGCCAGGAAAGAAAACGGCCGCCAAGCCAGCAGATGGCCGCCACCCCTGGCAGCAGATTCAAAACCCCCAACCGAACAGGCCCACCGGCCAATTCAGTGAACTGGAAAAGGGGCAGCCAGCTAAAAGGGCCATATCGCCAGGAAGGTGTTGTCAGAGCCAGGAAAAAGAAAAACGCAAAAGACAGGTGAGCGGCCGTCTCTAGTCCCATCGCAGCCCGGTAGCGATTACCACCTTCAGGCTGCGAGGTTGCTCTGATATTGTTTTTCATATTGGATCATTGATGCAGGCCAGTGTTGTTGTAAATATCCAGAAAACGGGTGACTGTTTTTTCCAACTTGTAATCCACCGTGACTTTCTGTCGCGCTTCCTGGCGGTAGCTTTCATAAGCAGCTGGATTACACAAAACCTTTGCAGTTTGAGCCGCTAACTTACCCGGTTCGGCCGTTGCGGGCAAACAGGCTAATTCGGCCGTTACCCCAACCGGCGTCCCTAGGACCGGCAGCCCGCAAGCCATTGCCTCCAGGACAGCCATACCCTGCGATTCGTGGCGGGATGTTTGCAGGTAAAGGTGGCCCTGCCGGAAAAATCGGGGCATTTCGTCAAAGGAAACGGCCCCTAAAAAAGTAACATGATCTTCAAGGCTGTGGGTTTGGACAAACGCTTCCAACTGCGGCCGTAATGGCCCATCACCTGCCAGAAGCAGCCGGATAGTAGGAATCTCCTGTTTGATGAAGGCCATTGTTTCCAACAAGAGCGGCTGATTTTTGACCGGCGTCAAGGAGGCAGCCTGAACGATAGTCGGCCGGTCCCAGGAAGGTATTTCGCCCGGTTGGAACCGATCAGAGTCAACGCCGAGCGGTACAAGGTGTGCTTTGGTTATATCCAATCCACGCTGGCGGGCCAGGGCCAACTGATAATTAGAACCGGCCGTAACAACATCCGCCCGTTTGAGAGCCAGGCGAATAATCCAGCTTCGCAAAAAAGAGCCTTGCGTTCCGTAATCAATATCCGGCAGGTAGGACAGTTCCCCGCCGCCAATACTGACGACAACCGGCCGTTTAATTCGGGCGGCAGTCAGGACGGCAACCAACCCCGGCTCATCGGCCCAAAAAGCGTGGAGGACGTCAAAGGGCGTCTGGCGGTGCTGGTGAAGTATAGCCCTGATCGTTCGCTGCCAGACCCCCGGAGAGGCCAGACCATATCGCTGCCCGCCGCCGACAGCATGATGGGTGAAGCCGCCCCATTCATGGTGGCCCGCCGCCGGGTAGCGAAGGCTGAAAACGTGCAGGTCATGTTTTTGGGCCAGCGCCAGCGCCAGAGTTTGTAAGGCAGGAATGGCCCAGTCATCGGCGTCCGCGCTGAAACCGGGCGTGATAAGGGCGATTCTCATGGAACGGCCGAAACCTGGAAGAGCGTATAAGGTGGGTAGTGGTCAATTTCGGTCAGGGTTGTGTTCTCCTGAAGCCAGAGATAATTCAGTTGGGGAGAAAGTCCTTCCCATTGGCTGTTGATATTTCCTAGATCAAGAAACAGGTATAGAGAAGAACGGGTGTCTACCAGTTCCGCTAAACTTTCAGGGTCCAGCAGATAGATTTCGCTGGTTTCCAGACTGGTGCGGTGCTGCATAGTCAGCGTAACGCCAAAAGTGATAACGCTTGCGTCAGGCGGCACATGCGCTTCGACCCAATGGGCAGCCGCAATTTGGGCATTGTTCGCCGCCGTAAAGTTCCTCAAGTCCCGCCCCGCCCAGGCCAAACTGCCAAGAAGGGCGACGGCCAGGTAGGAAGTAAGAACTAACTGGTAATTGGTAATTGGTAGCTGGAAACGCCTGATTCGTAACTCGTAACTCGTAATTCGTAATCGGGGAGTGGCGTTCCAGAAAGTTTGGAGGCCGACGCCGGTCAAAATAGCGAGGGGAGGAAAATAGGCCAGGGAGAAGCGGGGATTTTCCCAGGCAATCCCGGCCAGGAACAGATACATAATCAACGGCCAGCCTAAGAGAAGCGCAATTTGGGAAAGCGGCCGTTTTCGCAGCGACCAGATGCCGATGACCAAAAATGGTGTCAGGAGTGGAAACACAAAAGCGGGATGAATGGCCGGCAGGGCATAAAACAGGCCAATCGGCCGTTCGTAATGAAAGGTTCCATCCGAGTTCGTAATGGTGCTTTTGAACGCATTGGCCGGATTCCACCCAACAACTTGCAAATCGCCAACATGAGCCAGTCCCCCCTGCCCAATCGAAGGCAGAAATTGGGGGACAAGAACAAAGCCGCCAACCAGAACCGCCAACCCAATCAGCCGAAGACGCTGTAACCAGGACATTTTTGCGCCATGCCAGGCCAGGAAAGCAGCCAATGCCCAGGGAAAGACCGTCAGGGCGAAGGCCCAACGGGTCAAAACAGCAAAACCGAGGGTGAAGGCCGACAAAGCCAGCCAGCGCGGCCGTAAGAGTCGCGTATAGCGCAGCATCGCCAGGGCCGACAGCGTGACCCAGGCCAGACCGGCAGCATCCGCCATGTATGAGAGGCTCGAAAGCATCATCTGACCGGCCGTTCCGATTAAGAGAGCGGCTAATAGTGCGCCTTGCTGTCTGGCAGGTTCAACTTCAAGGACGATAAGGTAAACCAGAGGGGCGACCAGAGAACCGGCCAGGATGCTGATGAGCTGGCCCGCTAACGGCCGTAAACCGGTCACAAGAGAAGCCAAAACCGCCAGCAAAGGATAGCCAATCGGCCAGAAAAAGGGGGGCGGCGGCGATCCCGCAGCCAACGCCCCCCGCAGTTGCACCGTATAATCAAAATAGGCAAATGGGTCTTGCCCATACAGGCCATCAAAATGAAAAAAGACGGCAAAGCCAATTCGCAAAACCAGTGAAGCCAGAAAAAGAAGCAGCAGTTTTCTCATGCAAAGCCATTTTCCAACGATATAGAGTTTCAGGCAAAATCCTCAAAATCTCTTCTCCTCTGACCTTTCCCACCAACAGCAACAAAAGGGTAAAAAATCACCTCTCCCTCAACCAATGTAGAGCGATTTGGCAAATCGCTCCACCCAAACACCTCCCACATATGGGCGACCCCTTTCACCACCCCTGCACCAACATATTCGGCCGTCCGTGAACAACCCGTGAATCGCCCCTAATTTTACGCCGTTTTAATTGATACAAAGTATCAATAACAATCAGCAAGCGAACCACAGGTTAACCATCAACCCTCCCCCGCCTCTATAAAATAAACATACGCAGGTCCAAAACTCACTAAAACTTCCCCATCTTCCTCATCTTCCTCACCTTCCTCACCTTAAATTTTCCCCATCCATTCAACAACCCACATATGGGGCTTTGCACTTGTTCCCTCAGAGCCTCCTTCCAGCCCCTGACAACCACCATCCGGTAAAAAGGTATTGACAGCTAATATTAATTTATGATAGACTGCGCCCAACTTATCACGAAATAAAAGGAGGCGCACAAAATGGCAAAAGTTATTAAGAACACCTACGCAAATGTAATATTGCGCTGCCATTACGCGCCTGTTTTATCTGCCTGAGATAAGCGTTCATTCGTGAATTTCCAGGGTCACAGGCGTTACGGCTTGTGGCCTTTTTTATTGTCTGATTAACGACTCCCCAGCCGCATGGCAGTGCAACTGCTTGCGGCCTTTTTCTTTCCCCCAACCATTCAATTCTAACAAAGACAGTGGTTCTCCTAAACGGCCGTAAGACCCCTTACTCTCCTGGTCGTTCATTACCAACGACCCCACAAAAATAATTTTCAAAATAAATAGTTTTACGAAATTAGGAGATTCACAGTGAAGTTTTCATCAAGTAACTATCTTGAAGAATTCGAGTATCTTGAAGAAGAATTTTTAAGCGACCAACGCCGTCAGTCTCGGCGAAAAGGAAAACGACAATCGCCCCATGAAGCCGCCGAAGTGCGAGCGGCATTAACAGACTTTAATGATAACGTAGACAGTTGGGTTCCCAGCTATGTCGCCCCATTAGACCCCAGACACCATGAACGACAGTGGGTGATAGACTCCGTTGGGCCATTCTACCGGGAAAACATCATCACCGATGTCGTTCGATTGGTGAAAGGTGGCAAAGAGGCCAACGTTTACGCCTGCACCGCTCATCCAGCAACCGGGATGGAGATGATTGCCGCCAAGCTGTACCGGCCCCGAATGTTACGCAATCTGAAAAATGATGCCGTTTACAAAGCAGGACGCCTGCTGCGCGATTCTGAGGGCAAGGAGTTAAAGAAAGGGCGGCGTGACCGGCTGGCGCTGACAAAAAAGACCGCCTACGGTAAGAAGCTCGATTTCTCGCAATGGATCGGCAACGAATTCCGGGTGCAGCAAATGTTGTACGAAGCGGGTGCGAGGGTTCCTAAACCGATTGCTTATCAAAATAAGACCATCATTATGGAGTATATCGGGGATGAATATAACCCGGCTCCGGCTTTGAATGAGGTTAGGCTGCCACCTGAGGAAGCGCCGACGCTGTTCCGACAGATAATGAACAATGTGGCACTGATGCTGGATCACCATTACGTTCATGGTGATTTATCGGCCTACAATGTCCTGTATTGGAACGGCCGTATCACCCTCATCGACTTCCCCCAGATGATCGAAGCCCGGCACAAACCTTACGCCTTCGACCTGTTAAAACGAGACATCACCCGTGTTTGTGAATACTTCGCCAAATACGGCGTCTCATCTGACCCCGTACAGTTGACCCTGGATCTGTGGGAACCGTATATGGGCAACTCCGGCAGCGGGTAAGGCATTACAAATGAATAGAAAACTAAACGCATACACAGTTTACCTTACACTCCAGGGCAGCTTTTCTGTCTTTTTCACCATGATAGCAATGATCAGCGCTATTTATCGGGTAGAAACGGCCGGATTGAATCCCTTACAATTGGTATTGGTGGGAACCGTTTTGGAACTTTCGGTCTTCATCTGTGAGATTCCAACTGGCATCGTAGCCGATATGTACAGCCGCCGCCTTTCAGTAGTAA
>JBAPRX010000834.1:0-3491 GCA_049281335.1 Promineifilaceae bacterium (SeqCode) | reverse complement strand
GTAGTCTTGGGACGCGCCGCGATCCTAAATTTTCGCGGATTGGATCAAATTCCTTCTCAGTCATTATGTGCTCCTAAGCAAACAGCAGCGAATTGACAAAAATTATCAGTTGGTTTCATTCATGGTTGCGCAAAATACATGAGCGTATTAGCGTATGAAGTTTGCCCTAAAAACAAATCACACGCAAGGATAAGACATCAGCAAAATCGCTCCAAGTTGGCGTTTCCTCAATCAGCTTTTAAATAATACTGGTTTTTTGGGGGCGGGTCTTGTACCCGCTTAGAGTAACCACAAGGGTACGCTTCTTCTAATACTGGTACTCATTTGTTTACATTTAAGAGCCGAGTTTTTATCTCAGACGAGGAATTTCATTTTCCAGTACAGGCGTGTTTGACTCAGATGTTTAGCTCTTGTTGCGTCAGCATTTCGCGGTCGCTCAATTCGCCCAGAACGCGCAGCAATATCCAGTAGATAATCAACTGTGCGCCCACTAAAATGAACATAGCGCTGACAAGGAGGTAGAGCCACAGACGAGAAATTTCCCAACCCTGAACACCTAAGCCCAGGCTGATCAAGGCAATCACTAACCCCAAAGCGCCGGTCAGAATGCCCATCCAGCCGAAATGCTTATCCAGGGGTGTTTTGAAAATTGGCCGTCCAAACAATCCCTGGCGAACCGGCCGTTTGTAGAACAAAGAAACCAGGTAGTTAAAAGTAATACCGAGGGAGAAAATACTGATGCCGGTAACGCCGGAAACGAGAGCAGTAAAAACGGCCGCTACGCCCCAGGGACTGAGAGAGGTGTTACCACTGAATCTGGAAACAACCAGCCCAATTGCAACCAGGATAGCAATAGCGACACCCAGAAGGCCAACTAAACCTAAAATCCGCACCGGGTTATAAGTCAGGGCTGTCCATACAATAGAGTGCAAGAAGATGGAACCATCCCGTACAACGCTTAATTTGGAATTGCCGACTCGCTCGCTGTAAGGGATAGGGATCTCGACCATCTTTATCTTTTCATGAACAGCTCTGGTACTCATCACCGGGGTCAAATTAAGGCCATCCGGCAATGGATAAATACGGTCCAAAACCGCCCGTCGAAAGACACGCATCCCACTGGCAGGATCGTTGACGCGCTGGGTACTGAGGGTACTCAGCAAATTTGACCAGAAGAAATTACCCAATCGTCGCATCGGCGGCATCTGACTTTCAGCCCCGGAACGGCGGGAACCAACAGCCAGTTCAGAGCCGTCCAGAACGGCCGCACACAGCTTGGGAAAGTATTCCGGCGGATAGGTTCCGTCAGCGTCCAAAAAGCCGACGAGTTCACCTTGAGCATTGCCGAAACCGGTCTTGAGCGCACCGCCATAGCCGCGATTGTGTTCGTGTTGAATAAGCCGGACACCATCAATGCTGGCAGCTAACTCAGCAGTACGGTCGGCTGAACAGTCGTCTACGACAACCAGTTCTAGCTCCCCAATACCAACCTCGGCCAGAGCTGGCCGAATGGCAAGAACACGGTGGATGATTTCTTCGATGCCATTTTCTTCGTTATAGGCAGGAATGATGACAGAAAGAGTGGTCATATGATCGTTTGTTGTTAGGAGAGACTTAGTCATTGATGTTACGTACCTGCTCCGGCTGATGTCCCACCAAGCCAACGTTTCTCGGTCTGAAGACCGGCGACAGCCCGCGTAACATGAGTTAGTAAGAAAGCGATTGAAAAAAGGGTGGGCTATTCTGTGTCGAAATAGATGGTACGTTGAAGGCGATCGGTATCCTGATCGGTGATTTCCTTCAAGATACGGGCCGGTACGCCGCCAACCACAGTATGAGGTGGCACGTCCTGAGTCACGACGGCTCCGGCGGCGACAACAGCGCCCCGGCCAATATGGACGCCGTCTGTAATGATGGCGCCAGCTCCGAGCCAGACATCGTCTTCAACCACGATTCCTTCAGCGGTGATCCCCTGTTCGGTAAACGGCTGATTCGGGTCATCAAAAACATGGTTAACGGCAATGATTTGGGTGAAAGGCGAGGTATAAACCCGGTCGCCAATGACGACGCCGCCCTGTCCACGAATGACCGTATATTCGCCAATCAGACTGTTACGGCCGATCTTAATCCCAGAATGGGGCATGTTCCGAAAATTATAGACATGAAGCACAGCGCCGTGCATAACGATGGTTTCTGCCCCAATTTCAATACCATTGGGACAGGCATGCAAATAGCTGCCGTGATCCAGGTACACCCCCGATCCTAATCGGATGTTACTGGCGAAGCGTAGACGTACCCCACTGTCTATCGCCGTCCAGCCGTCTGTGTGCAAAATCAGACGATAGAGAATGCCGCGTAATCCAATACCAACAACGGTAGGAATCCATCCAACCAGAAAGAAAAGACTTTGTTCTAAGATGTAACGGGCCAGACCGTTCGCCTGACGATCAAGATATAATCGCAGGCTACTTAGGGCATTGGACACAGTATATTATCGTTCGTTGAACCAGTTAGATTTGCTGTGGTCAAACAGAATTGAAACTTCAATTTGCCAAGCTCCGCCCCTCCGACATAGGCATGCATAATCACATTGCCTAACGGACATTTCCAGAAGCCACACGATTAAGAACTCCCCACCACTCATACGTATTACCTGTTTTTGCAATTTGACATGAGAGCAAACAATAATTTAAAAGATTTTACGAACTGTCAATAGTCTCTTTTTGTTTGCATTATTGGTACTTCTGCAAGCAAATAAAGCGATTTGGGCAATTCCAGAACAACTTAATATATCCTAAAAGAAAATAGTATCAAAGATACATTACATTTTGAATTACAGGTCTACAAAAGGGGAGGCAGGTATCGGGATAAAATAGGGCAATAATAGCCCGGTTTTTGGGAGCCGGGAGAAGTCTCTGAAAACGCTTTTAAGTAACCGCGAGAGCGGTTCGGTAATATGATAGTAAGACCCTCTTAATCTTGGCGAAACATCTCCTGTCTAGTCTGCAAATGTAACGTTGCACAATCTATCTAGCTGTCGGCAGTATTCAAAAACTAAATATACAAGGAAAGGAGTAGACTCGTGTTAAACCTACCCAATTATGAAACGCGGCCGAAACTGGCACCTCAATATCCCGTAAACCCATACCCAACAAGACCCAACCGAACGCCGGCTCATCACCGATCCCCGCAGCGAAACAACTATCTGAACCGAACGCAGCGTACATTCTCGAAAGAGGCAATGAGCAACCTGTCGCCTGCCGACCAGCAGCTTTTTGAGCGGTTTGGTCAGGGGCCGCTGGTTGAACTGCCATATCACGCCATCCATCATCCCTTTGAAGTCTATGCGGCTGCCAACCCGGAGGCTGTCGCCGCCGAGCATCAGGGGGAGGCGATAACTTATGGCGAACTAAACCGGCAGGCCAACCGATTAGCGGCCGTTCTGACCCAACATGGTGTCTCCAACGGCGATAGGGTGGCCCTCTTTTTGC
>JBAPRX010000833.1:0-2800 GCA_049281335.1 Promineifilaceae bacterium (SeqCode) | reverse complement strand
TGGTAGGGGTGACCTGGGCAGGCTGCGAGGGGGAGTGTGTTTTGGTTTGGGGTTTTGGGGTAAACTTTATGGTTGAGGGGGGAAGATGGTTTTATCTACAGAGGAGAGGAAGAGGATGGACGCGCATCGGAAGTTGGTTGAGGATTTTTACACTGCTTTTCAAGCAAAAGATTATGTGGGGATGAACGGCTGTTATCACCCGGAGATTCATTTCCGAGACCCGGTTTTTCAAGATTTGTATGGCAGCGAGGCCAAAGCGATGTGGCATATGTTGTGTGAGCGTGGGAAAGATTTAGTGATTGCTTTTCAAAATGTCCAGGCCGGAGAGAGGGGCGGCTCGGTTCGTTGGGACGCGCACTATACCTTTTCGACGGGCCGGAAGGTCCACAATATTGTCAGAGCCAGCTTTGAGTTTCAAGATGGGAAAATCATTCACCATGAAGATGTTTTTGACTTATGGCGCTGGACACGACACGCATTGGGGCCGGTGGGGGTGCTGCTTGGCTGGTCGCCAATTGTGAAGAACAAGGTGCGGCGGACGGCTCGACAGGGTTTGGAACTCTTTCTTGAAAAACATCC
Source organism: Promineifilaceae bacterium (SeqCode) (assembly GCA_049281335.1). Classification (GTDB taxonomy): domain Bacteria; phylum Chloroflexota; class Anaerolineae; order Promineifilales; family Promineifilaceae; genus JAKEFB01. The sequence goes on along the minus strand of JBAPRX010000833.1, from coordinate 2,221 downwards.
TGACTATCAACGTTAATCAGATCAGCACGCCTTCTTCCTGAAGATATTGACGAAAATCGGCCGGATTGGTGAAGGTGAAGGTGTGGAATCCGAGAGTGGCGGCGGCTTCGGTGAAATCTTCTAAATCATCGGTGAAGATACATTCTTCGGCTGTCAGGTTGAGACGAGCCAGCGCCAGATAAAAAATAGCCGGGTTAGGTTTGGCAAAACCGGCCGTTGCGGATGTAATGATGGTATCAAATAGAGCCGGATTGCTATCCCGTTCGCTGATTTCAGCGGCCAGTTCTTCTTCGGTCCAGTTGGCATTGCTGAGAATGGCTAACTTATAACGGCCGTGTAAGGCCGCAATCAACTCGTTCATTTCCGGGTTAACAATGTCGCTGCCTTTGAAGATTTCTTCAGAAAAGGCTCGAACTTCGTCCGGGTCGGTGATGCCGCGTGGGGCCAACACTTCGATCCAAAATGTCTCCCAGTCTATTTCGTCGGTCATCAGGCGCATGGCGACTTCCCCCTCGAACAGGTAGGGCCAGAGTTCGGCCGGTTCCAGTCCCAGTGTCTCGGCCATGTTCTTGCGGTGGCCCGTCACGGTTTGTAGGTCAGCGGGTGCGGTCAGGACCTGGCCAAAGTCGAAAATGATGCCTTTAATCGTCATAGGACTATATTATATTGAACTTTCCCGCGAAACCAGTACCAAATGACCACGAACATCCTCTGGTTCCGGAGGTATTATTCAGCTAATACAGGTAAACAATGGCCGAGGCGCATGGGGGACAGGTTTGGGTCAGGCGTGTTGAGGGAAAGGGGAGTGAGTTTGGAGTTGAGTGGCAGATAGGGGTTTGATTTGTTGGCCTTCGGCAAATTCGGCCGACGGGGGAGGAGTTTTAGTGGATGGGGAGGATGAAGTGGAAGGTGCTGCCGAGGTTTTCTTCGCTTTCAGCCCAGATTCGGCCGTTATGGGCTGTGATTGCGAGGCGGCAAAATGTCAGGCCAATGCCGCTTCCGCGTTGGGCGTTGAATTCGGTGACAAATTTTTCAAAGACCCAGCTTTGTAGTTCGGTGGGGATTCCGACGCCATTATCTTGAACGCTTACCTGAACACAATCAGGATCGTCGGCCGATATTCGGGCAGAGATGGTGATGGTGCTGCTGCGGTGGGAGAATTTAGCGGCGTTATCCACCAGATTTTGTAGAACGCGCCGGATCAGCCGCACATCGGCCATCACAGATGGTAAATCGGGGGAGATTTGGGTTTCCATGTTTACTTCTTTCATGGAAATTAACGGCCGTTGGAGTTGGATGGTTTCTTCGATGAGTTGATCTAACTGGATAGGGGTTTTATGAACGGGCAGCCGCCCGCTTTCTAACTGACTGACGTCTAATAGTTCATCGACAAGTTCCGAAATCTTGGTTACGTTCCGTTCGGCTAACTGCAACATATAGTTGTAGTCTTCTGGCATCTGATCCAGCTCATCAGGCGACTTGAGCATGTTAATAATTCCGAAAATCGCTGAGGCTGGATTGCGAATGTCGTGGATGATCATGTCGGTCAGTTCATCCCGGTTCTTTTCTTTCTTTCGTTGTTCTGTGATGTTGTGGAAGACAATAAGACATCCGATTCGTCTGTCCGTAATCACAGCAGAGCTTGCCCAATTAATGTTGTGGGAATGTGTTTTAACCTCTCCGCTGGCGGCTGAATAGCTGCCTTTCAAGTGTCGTCGAACTTCCCCGATCATAACCCTGACCAGTTTAGGGTTGGCGTGGCGTGCTTCCTGCAATAATTTGATAACAGGTTGATTGACCCAGGCAGCCGGGTTACCGGAAAGGTTTAAGAGTTTTAAGATGTTGGTGTTGATAAAGCTGATTCGGCCGTCGAGGTCTAAGAAGACATATCCATCCAGGCTGCTTTCTAATATTGCGTTCGTTTCAATTAGTTTGGATTGGGCTTCGTCGAACTGGCGTACATTGGTTAAAGCTGTGGCAATTTGATCTCTGGCGACCAGAAGAGTTTTGAGATGGTCGTCGGTAAAATGGTTGGGGCGGGAATGAGACAGCACCAAAACGGCCTGGATGCCTTCCTTTCCCTGGATTGGGACAGCCAGAGCTGAACGAGGGAGAGGGCCAAGCGGGGGAAGTTCTAACCAACGCTTATCGGTAATGGTGTCGGTGACTAAAGTGGGCTGGTTATTTTGCATGACCCAGTTGCACAGCCCTTCGTTCATCA
>JBAPRX010000832.1:0-3435 GCA_049281335.1 Promineifilaceae bacterium (SeqCode) | reverse complement strand
GCCCATTTCATGCGCCGTCAGGTGCAGCGTAGTGCGACGGATCGGGACAAACTCGGCCGAAAACTGAACCAACCACCATCCGGCGCGGCGGACCTGGAGACGATGCCGTCTCAGGAGACAATTGCCCCCCTGCCGCCTCATTTTCGGCCGCCGATACCGGTGCGATACCCGGAGGTTGCCAGGGAGACGGTGCGCGTTGATCCCAATGAACCGCTGCCAGACCAACGACCGCTCACGCGAGGCGAACCGCTGGTCATCACTGAAGATGATCTGGCCCCTGCACCTCGCCCTGTTCCGCCTCCGCCCCAACCAACGCCGAATCAACCGGTGACACGGATGCCGCCTATTACGATTAGCCGAGATCAGGTTGCGCCGGAGACGCCGGAACGAAGACGACCGCCTCGCCCGCTGCCTCAAGCGGCAATTTTGATGCCGAATTCGTCTGTGGAATCTCGGCCGAGTCTGACAATGGCAATTCGCCAGATGTTGGGCCAGGAAGAGATGACGACGACCCGGCTGCGGGTGATGGTACAGGACTATCCAGATGGCCCCGGCCTTTATGGCCTCCAGGTGCGGGTGACATGCGCCGGTATTAACAGCTATGTGGCCGGGACGACTGACCGGGACGGCAAGTTCCTGTGTGAACTCCCTGTTCGGCTGCATACTGGCCTGACATATGATGTCGAGATTACCTGGCCCCGCGACAAAGGCGGCGATGGTGAACGCAAATCCATCACCCTCAACGCCGACCGGACAGAGTTTACGCTGCCATTCTACCGAAAATTTGAAGGCGGAGGAGCTTAAGGAATTGGAATAATCTAAAGCACTTGATGTTACTCCTTAATCGGACTGGTAGTCCCTACTTGTTGAATTGCAGAATACAACTTGATCGGGGACTGCCAGTCCTGTCTGCTCCAATATTAAATGCGGAGACTGTTTTGGCCCTTAAGAAATGGATGTATCGTGGTGGACGGCCGCACACATTGGCAAAAATACTAAATCGTGGTTGGGCAATCGTTCACTCATCAGGAATACTGCCAAATTATTTTGTCACATTAGAAGTAGAAGGAAGAAAATCAGGAAAAATCATAAGCTTTCCACTGGCTCTAGTAACAGTGAATAAGGAAAGATATTTGGTATCCATGTTAGGGGAAGGAACGAATTGGGTACGAAACGTCAGGGCCGCGGAAGGAAAAGCAACCCTTCGACACGGAATCAGCGAGCAAGTTATCTTAAAAGAGGTCGATGTTAGTCAAAGACCCCCAATCTTGAAAGAATACTTAAAACGTGCCCCAGGGGCACGACCCCATATACCTGTGAGCAAAGATGCGCCAATATCAGCATTTGAAAATATCGCATCTGAGTATCCTGTATTTCGATTGGAAACGATCAAATAGCAAACCTGTCTGCATGGAGAGGCAAAACTCTCGCGCTAAAGCAAATTTCCAATTGACTATAAATCGAATATGAAATATTAAACAAGGTTAGAAATGGAAGATTGGCTACAACTAACTGAAGAAGATATTGTCCGCGCCCAACAATTGGTTCGGAGACAGTCGCCAACCCCGGATGTTATTACAATTACACGGGATGATATTCCCAAAGAGACGACTGCACCTCAAAATTCTTCACCAGCCGCTATTAAGATCACCTATGACGATTTGACGCCAAACCGGCCCCAGGAATCAAATTCGGCCGAGTTAGAACGGCTGGAAATGCTGATGTACAACCTGGTGAACGCCGCCCGGCAGGCTCATTTGCCGGGTATTGTCGGGACGGGTAAGTTGACCTGGCACCAGGGATTGGCGGCAGTTGCGCGGGGCCATTCGGCCGATATGATTCGCCGGGAGTATGTTGCCCATGTCTCGCCGGAAGGGATTACGGCCGCACGGCGTATTGAGAACCATCGCATACGCTATGTTGCCTGCGGTGAAAATATCGGTATTGTCTACGGCGAGTCAGCCCGAACGTCCCAGGCTGTCCATGATATTCAAAAAGCGTTCATGAACCAGCCGCGCAGCCTGACCAACCATCGGGGCAATGTTCTGAACCCGATCTGGACCCATATTGGCATTGGAATTGCCACCAGCGAGGATGGCTCCCTGGTGGCGACACAGAATTTTATTTCGGCTCCGATTGATAAGCTGCGCGGTCGTTGAAGCCACTATCACAGGAAATTTCATGGAAACCATCGTTATTACAGACCCCGATACCGACCGTTACCACACCTTTGGCTATATCAGTTGGTGGCGGCAGGAGGTTGTTCGCAATGCGACTGTCCTGGTGGTCGGCGCGGGGGCATTAGGAAATGAAGTCCTCAAGAATCTAGCCCTGATGGGCGTCGGTAATATCCTCATTGCCGATTTTGACACGATTGAGGACAGTAATCTCAGCCGCTCGGTTCTTTTTCGGGAATCGGATCGTGGCCGCCAGAAATCAGAAGTTGCAGCCGAGGCGGTTAAAGCGCTCAACCCCGATGTCCGGGTGAAAGCATGGCATGGCAACATTAACTATGAGTTAGGGCTGGGGGTCTTCCGGCATGTAGATGCTATTATTGGCTGCCTGGATAACCGCGAGGCCCGCCTCTCCATTAACCGCTTTAGCTGGGCTATTAATCGGCCGTGGGTTGATGGGGCCATTCAGGAGTTAATGGGCATCGTTCGGGTTTTCTGGCCTGGACAGGGGGCGTGTTATGAATGTACCCTGACCGACCACGATTACCAGATGATCAATTTGCGCTATTCCTGCCCCCTGCTGGCCCGGCAGAATATTTTGCAGGGCAAAGTGCCGACCACCCCGACCAGCGCGTCCATTGTGGCTGCGTTCCAGACACAGGAGGCGTTGAAACTGCTTCACGACATGGAAGTGCAGCCGGGCAAGGCGATGATGATTAATGGCCTGACCAATGACATTTATACAACGGAGTATCCGGTCAAGAAGGAATGCATGAGCCACTCCATGCTTGAGCCGATTGAGGAACTGTCGGAAGCAACGGCCGAAAACACGACCCTTTGCGACCTGTTATCAACTGCCAGGGAGCGGCTGGGAGAAGGAACTGTTTTGGAATTCGACAGCGAGCTGGTACTGTCCATGACCTGCCCCGACTGCGGCCAGGTGACGCCGGTCTTCAAGCTTATGGCCCGTCTATACGAAAACGAATTCACCTGCCCCAACTGCGGCGGCCGACGCGACATGCAGCTCACCCACCGTATTACGGGTGAAGAAGATTTCCTAGATCGGACGCTGGCCGAGGTGGATGTTCCCCCTCTTGGCATTGTTCGTACCCGCAATGGGAAGGAACGGGTTTGTTTTGAATTGACCGGTGATAAGGAGACGTTTTTGCAGTTTGAGTAAGAGGGATTTGGCAAATCGCTCTACTTGAAAGTGACTGTCACCAAGAGTGTGCAACTCTAAACATCTTTTATACGTAATAAT
>JBAPRX010000831.1:0-12683 GCA_049281335.1 Promineifilaceae bacterium (SeqCode) | reverse complement strand
ATATAACCGGGATGGAATTTATGGATGACGGCCGATTGTTTGTATCTGAAGTCACCGGGCAGATTTACATTGTTGAAACGGACGGCACCGTCAATCCGACGTTATTCATCGACCTGGGAGATCGGGTTGGCTCCGACGGCAAGCAAGCCCTGTCCAGTTTTGTCTTTCACCCCCAGTTTGAAACCAATGTTCTCTTTTATGTCAACTATACCGATTCCCAAAACATCACCCACCTTTCCAGATTTCACACGATGCCGTCGGACCCGGATCAGGGCGACCCAAACAGTGAAGAGACGATGCTGACAGTTGTTCAACCGACCGATCTCCACAATGGGGCCGGGATGGTGTTTGGGCCGGATGGGTACTTGTATTTTGGGATGGGGGACGGCGGTGGTTTTGACGACCCTAGTGATAATGGTCAGAATGGTCAAACTTATCTTGGCGCGATTATGCGGGTGGATGTGGATGGCGCATTCCCTTATGAGATTCCACCGGACAACCCCTTTGTCGGCAACCCCGATGTGCTGGATGAAATTTGGGCGTTGGGGCTGCGAAATCCCTGGCGCACTGCCTTCGATTCGGCCACCGATGATTTTTACATTGCCGATGTTGGTGAAAGTCTCTGGGAAGAGATAGATTTTGAAGAGGCGGGCAGCGGGGGCGGCAATAATTATGGCTGGCGCTGCTACCAGGGTTTTTATCCATATATCACAGATGGCTGTGGATCGGCCGAAAACTACACTTTCCCGGTCTATGTCAGGACTCATCATACCATGTGTGCCATCATCGGCGGCTACGTCTATCGAGGATCGCTTTATCCGATGATGGATGGGCATTATCTGTTTGCCGATTATTGCAGTGGCCGCGTTCGGGGGCTGCTCAAACAACCGGATGACGCATTTGAGGTCGCTTCAACCGGCCGTATCTACGACGGCATTGTGACGACCTTCGGTCAGGCTCCCGATGGTGAACTGTTTGCTGCGGCGCACGGGGATATTTACCGGATTACGGCCGAAACCATTACCCTCACTCCCCGATCTTACCTGCCGCTTATCCAATTTGATAATTAGTCGGCCGTTATGTCATAATGTAATGGGCATTTGTTGAACGATTTGCCAAATCGCTCTACTCTAGGAAACTCGAAGGCACCAATGTCCAATCAAGTAATCGCCAATTACGATTTACCAATCACCAGATCAGGAGTTCCCATTGACGACTCAAGAGCTAACTGAAGAACAGAAGCTGGAAGAATTTGAAGCCCGCATTGCCAGGGGCGAGAAGATCGAACCGGGCGACTGGATGCCGGAACAGTACCGCAAACAGTTGATCCGCATGATCTCCCAACATGCCCACAGCGAAATCGTTGGGATGCTCCCCGAAGGCGCCTGGATTACCCGCGCCCCTAATTTGCGCCGCAAAATGGTGCTGGTATCCAAAGTGCAGGATGAGGCCGGTCACGGGCAGTACCTTTACCATGCGGCCGAATCGCTGGGTGTTACCCGTGAGGAACTGCTGGACGACTTGTTGATGGGGCGAGCTAAGTACGCCAGTGTCTTTAACTATCCCACCCTGACCTGGGCCGATAACGGCGTTATTGGCTGGCTGGTGGACGGGGCGGCTATCAAAAACCAGACGATGCTGGCCCGTGCTTCCTTCGGCCCATATTCCAGGGCAATGGTTCGAATTTGCGCCGAAGAGGGGTTCCATATGAAGCAGGGCAAAGAGATGTGCATCCGATATGCTCAAGGGACGCCGAAACAGAAGGCGATGGTTCAAGATGCCATTAACCGCTGGTGGTGGCCTTCGCTGATGATGTTCGGCCTGCCGGATGATAAATCAACCAACAGCGATACCCTGATGCGTTGGGGCATTAAAACCAGGAGCAACGATACTCTCCGGCAAGAGTTTGTCAACGACCTGGTTCCTGAAATTCACGAACTGGGACTGACCGTTCCCGACCCTGACCTTTATTTCGATGAGGAAACGGGCAATTGGGTCTATGGCCCGATTGATTGGGATGAATTCTGGCAGGTGGTGCGCGGCAATGGGCCGGTCAATGATGAACGGCTGGCTGCCCGGCGCCAGGCCCATGAAGATGGGCAGTGGGTGCGGGAGGCGCTTGAGGCATACGCCGCCAGAGAAGCAGCCGGAGCGGGTGTATGACCGACACCCAATGGCCCCGCTTTGAGGTCTTTCAGCAGGAACGGGAATCTCGGCCGCATCAAAATGTTGGCTCTGTTCATGCCCCGGATATTGAAATGGCGCTTCAAAATGCCCGCGATGTCTTTGTCAGACGGCCGCAGGCGCTCAATCTGTGGGTAGTTCCGGCCGATGCGATTTTTGCCCAAACGAGCCAGGAAATTGAGGCCGACCCCGGCTGGCGCGACCGGGCAGATGCGCCAGATGGCGAGACCGAGACTTACTACGTCTTTCAGAAGATGGGCCAGCGTCGGGCAATGGTCTATGTCGTTCATGTGGGTGAGGTGGAAGCGAGAACGGCCGAACAGGCCATGCGCCTAGCCCTCCAAAAATATGCCAGCGAGGATGTCTATGTCTGGTGGGTTTGTCCCGCCAACGCGGTCGCCGCTACTGACGATGATGATATTGAAAGCATGTTCGCCCCCGCTCTTGATAAAGCCTACCGGATGCCCAACCAATACCGCACCATCACCCAAATGATGGAAGTCCGCAAGGAATAACAGTCCGACTTTTTTTGTTCAGCAGCTTAAAAGTCTTACACTCACGGAACCTGAAACAACAAACGTTTTGCACCATTCAAAGGATTCATGAACGACCAACTCAAACACACCCTTCGCCAAAAGCTCCTCTCCACAGCCGACGACGAACTCATTCTGGCCCACCGCAACTCAGAGTGGACGGGCCATGCCCCTATCCTTGAAGAAGACATTGCCTTCTCCAATATCGCTCAAGACGAACTGGGCCATGCCAGCCTCTTTTATGGTCTGGTTCAGGCGTTAACGGGCGAAGAGCCGGATCAACTGGTCTTTTTTCGAGAATCGGCCGATTTTCGCAATGTCCAGATGGTTGAACTACCCAAAGGCGACTGGGCTTTTAGCATGGTTCGCCAATATCTGTTCGATGCTTTTGAGATGGCTCGCACCACCCGACTTGTAGACAGCCACTACCAACCTTTGGCAGACGCTGCCGCCAAGATTCGCCAGGAAGAGCTGTACCATTACCGCCACACCAGCCAGTGGGTGCGCCGCCTCGGTTTAGGCACGGGAGAAAGTCACAGTCGGACACAGACTGCCCTCAATATTCTGTGGCCTTATGCTTTCCAACTTTTTGTACCCATTGAAGGAGAGCATGAACTGATAACGGCCGGATTCTTCCCCAACCCCGAAACCCTTCGCAGCAGTTGGGAGATGGTTGTGATTCGCCATTTGAAAGATGCCGGACTGCAAATACCGGTGGTTGAAACCGTTCCTGCCAGCGACCGCCGTGACCATACCGAATATCTCTCCCTGTTGGTGACGGAACTTCAGGGCGTCGCCCGTTCCGACCCGGAGGCGGTTTGGTGATAGAAGAAAAAGAAGTCTGGCAAGCCCTGGAGGAAGTCAAAGACCCTGAAATTCCTGTTGTCTCGGTAGTTGAGATGGGAATTGTACGTGATGTCATTGTGGAAGGGGATGCCATCACGGTTAAGATGACGCCAACCTTCTCCGGCTGTCCTGCCTTGCATGTTATTGAGCGCGATATTGAGGCTAAAGTTCGCAGCCTGACAGTTGGCGATGTGACGGTTGAGACTGTTCTCAATCCTCCCTGGACGACGGACTGGATTACGGCCGAAGCCCGCCAGAAGCTCAAGGCTTTTGGGTTGGCTCCGCCGATGAAGCATAACGGCCGACTCGAAATCACCTTCTACGAACTGGCCGCCTGTCCTTACTGCGACTCGACCAACACAACTATTAAGAATACCTTCGGCTCCACGCTCTGTCGGGCCATTTATTATTGCAATGATTGTCAGCAGCCTTTTGAGCAGTTTAAGGCGCTGTAGATACAATAAGAATTGTTGAATGGCACTTTCAGTGCTCGTGAGTGGTTAACGGGGTTGTGTGATTGTGAAATCTGAAAGTGAAAAGTTGGTTCGTCCCATGGGGAGGGGGCAGCTTAGTGAGGTTAAAAAGAAATACTCTGTGAGTCTCTGGGCTTGCTCTTTCGTTCTCTGTGCCCTTCTTTTCGTCGTATTTTCCAGACCTTCTAACTTGATGAAGTCAAACCTTACCAACTCGGCCGAAGCGGCCGTTTCTGGTCAGGATCAATCTGGCTGTTATCTGCTTGATGATCCGCTGGCGCGGCGGACGATGTCGGGTGCGTTTGAGACGGCGCTGCTCCGAGAATGCGGCCGAACCGGGGAATTAGGCCAGGCGCAGTCTCCCGCTTTTGAATTGCAGACGATTTTGGGAACCGATGTCCTGGTCAATGATCCCTCCGGCGACTCCGGTATTTCTCATTCCCAGAGCGAGACGACCGTCGCCATTAATCCCAATACCGGCACAATTTGTGTGGCGTATAACGATTCCTACCATGCAGTTGTTCAGGGGAATGGGTTCAGCGGTTTTAGCGTCTCGACTGACGGTGGGATGACTTTTGATGACAAGGGGGCGCTCGGCCCTGGTAATCGGGGCGACCCCAGTCTGGCCTGGCGGCGGATGGATGGAAAGTTTTACTTCTTAACCTTATTATCCACCGGGATCGGCCTGTTTCGCTCTGACGATGACTGCCAGAGCTTCACCTTTCTTGACACCATCTCAACCACCAATGATGATAAAGAGATGGTGAAGATTGATAACAATCCAGGCAGCCCGTATTACGGCCGAATATACGTTGCCTGGAAAGATTTCACTAATGGCGGCTTTATCAGCCTGATGCACTCTGACAACGGCACAACCTGGTCCAATCGGATTCAGATGGGGGTCGCCAATAATGTGCAGGGCGCATGGCCTGCTGTTGCTCCCAATGGGGATGTGTATGTGACCTGGCTCCATTGGACATCTTTCCCCGATTTCATCAATATTGAGATGGCCCGTTCCACCGATGGCGGCGACAGCATCAGCCCGGTTACGCCTCCCCTCGTCGGTGGGGTGAACCCCCGCGACCCCGGTCCCACAACAACGTGCAGCCGTCCTGCCTTGAATGGGAATATTCGGGTGATTTCCTTGCCGCAAGCCTTTGTCTCATCCAACGGCGATTTGCATGTGGTCTATAGTTATGACCCCGATGGTTATAATATCGGCGACGTGATTGACGTCTTTTACCGTCGTTCGACCGACAACGGGGCGACTTGGGCGCCTGAGATACGGTTAAACGATGACGCCACCAATAATGACAACTTCATGGCGACCTTGAGCGTCGGGGACGACGATACGCTGGTAGCAACCTGGTATGATCGGCGGCTCGATTCCAATAATCTGATGTTCGATTTCTATATGACGGTTTCCAAAGATGGCGGCCAAAGCTGGGAGCCGAATGTTCGCGTTTCCGATGTGTCTTCACCGGTGTATATTGACCCCAATCTGGCGACCTGTTATCACGGTGATTATGACCAGCAGGCCCAGAATGGAGGCAAGAGTTACATCATATGGGCCGATGACCGCAATATGCAGGACGGACACAATGACCCCGATGTCTGGTCTGATGTAATTGCGTTAGGGCCGTCACCGGCGGCACTGGAAATTACCAAAACCCAGCCTGTGGGCCAGCTTGCCGTTGGTGAGACGATAACTTATACGATTTCAGTTACGAATACCGGCGGTATGACAGCTACCAAAGTTGTTGTGAGTGACAATCTCAATGGGAATGTTGTCGAGATCGGTGGGCCTAGCACGATTGCGCCTCACAATACGGCCGTTTACACTTTCCTTCACATCATTCAAGCGACGGATTGCAACACAGACCTGTCAAACATCGCATCTGTTCAAAGTCAACAGACTGGTACCGTTACAATACCAGCTCCGGTCGTGACCCAATTGGATTGTACGAACCTTTATTTGCCGGTGGTTTTGAAAGCGGAATGAGATCGGGCGCCGTTGTCGTTGGTGGTGGCCCGGCCGGTTTAATGGCCGCCGAGATTATTAGCGGCGCTGGTATCCCCGTTGCAGTTTATGACAGTATGCGGTCTGTTGGCCGTAAGTTTCTGCTGGCCGGCAAGGGCGGTCTGAACCTGACTCATTCCGAGCCAATGGCCCGCTTCCTGACGCGCTATGGGGACCGACAGGCAGAACTAACCCCTTATATTGGAGCGTTTTCTCCGACGGCACTGCGCCAGTGGGCGGCCGACTTGGGCATTGAGACCTTTATTGGCTCTTCGGGTCGTGTTTTTCCGACCGAAATGAAGGCAGCGCCGCTGCTTCGGGCCTGGCTGACGCGGCTGCGTCGTAATGGCGTCATCTTTCACATGCGCCATCGCTGGCTTGGTTGGGATGAAAACGGCCGACTGCATTTCAGTTCACCGACCGGTGATGTTTTTGTCCGGCCTCGGCCGACGGTTCTGGCTCTGGGAGGCGGCAGTTGGCCCAAATTAGGCTCCACCGGCAGTTGGACAGAGATGCTGGCCGCTCGCGGCGTAGCGGTGGCGCCGCTGCAACCGGCGAACTGCGGTTTTTTGGTTGAATGGAGTGACCACTTTCGGACACGGTTTGCCGGTCAACCGGTAAAAACCGTAGCGGCGCGGCTTTCCCCTACTTTTACCCAACAGGGCGAATTCATCATTACGGATTACGGTGTCGAAGGGAGCTTGATTTATGCCGCTTCGGCCCAACTGCGAAATACCGTTGCCGCCAATGGCTCGGCGGTCCTTTTCCTCGACCTATCCCCAGATCGCTCGGAGCGCGATCTCCGCACGCGCCTGGCCCGCCCACGCGGATCTATTTCCCAGGCCAACCATTGGCGGCGGCAGATTGGCCTTGTCGGCGTCAAGGCTGGACTGCTGCGCGAATGCGCCACACCGGACGTTCTGGCTGATCCAGCACGGCTGGCAGCACTCATTAAGCGGCTGCCACTGCGCCTGGGCGCACCGCGACCTTTGGCCGAAGCGATCAGCAGCGCGGGCGGCGTTGCCTTTAGCGCTGTTGACGTCCATTTGCAACTGCACGCGATTCCTGGCGTCTTTTGCGCTGGCGAAATGCTCGATTGGGAAGCGCCAACGGGCGGTTATTTGCTGACGGCTTGCATGGCGACCGGCAGGGCGGCCGGATCAGGTGTCGTAGGGATATGGAACAGCGTCCAATCACCTTCTCCCTAAAGAACCTACCTACTTTAATCTGACTTTCGCTTGCTCCCGCGCTTTGAGGACGCGGAGCGCCCGGAGGGTGTTCCAGCGGCTTTCGCTCCCTGGCTTTTCCATGTCAAAGTAGGTGTTGCCGGGGATTCGTTTCTGGACGGGCCAACGGCCGTTTTCCTTTCGCTGGCTTTCCAGCAGTTCGATTGCATCGGCCAGCCGCTCATCCCCGATTTGCGGTGTCTTTCGCATATAATCCAGTCCCCGCAGCACGGTATAGTGCCAATAGGAGGGGTGAGTCAGATAGGTCATTCGTTCATGAACGATTTGACCGGTCTTGTCGGATTTGTACATGCGGTGGGCCAGCATAAATTCTAACGCCTGGGCTTCGGCCGTTTCAAACCGGTCTCGCGCTACCATCCCGATTTCGGCCGCTTCCCGCAGCCCTTCCAAAACGTTGAAAGTGGTGTTAAAGGAACTGTGTACCGTCTTGGGGTAATTCCTGATGCGGCAGTTCCAGCCGCCATCCCCCATTTGCAGGTCGAAAATCGTTTCTGCCAATAAGTACAGCCGTTCATCTCCGGGTAAAAAGGCGGAGCCAAAGCGCAGCCAGAAACCGACGTGGCACAAATCCTGGCGGGTCTTCAAGATTTTAGGGTCAACGTCTTCGTTGGGAGGCAAGAGTTGGGATATTTTTAGATCGGCCGCTTTCTTCAACCGTTCTGGGTGTCGGGGAATGCCGCAGTCCAGGAGCAGGAGCAGCATCCAGGTTGCTTCCGTCCACCGGCCGTTGGGCCAGGAACCATCTGGCTTTTGGTAGGTTAAAAATTCTGCTACCCACCCTTCTGTGAGCATTTTTTCCTGCTCCGCCCGCCAGGCTGCTTCCGGTTCTTCCAGCAAATCCCGCATCACCTGGAAGCGAATAACCGGATCCCCTTCCATCAGCCAATCCAAAATCTCTGCTGCAATATCCATCGCTAACTAGCTCTCCAATCACTAATTACCAATCACGAGTGGTTTCTTTTACCACCAATCACCTCTACGCTTTCTTCGCCATTGCTTCCCCAAAACCCAACAGCGCCTTAACCCGTTCATCGTCGGGCGCTTCGGCGTAAACGCGCAGAACCGGCTCCGTGCCAGACGGCCGAATTAACAGCCAGCTTCCATCATTGAGATAATATTTTACCCCATCTATGGTGTCCAGCCGCTCAATTGTAACTCCCTCAATGGCTGACGGCGCTTCATCAACCAACATCTTGACCATTTCGCTCTTGGCAATCGGCCGAGTTAGGGACATATCCGTTCGGGCATATTGGGCCGGGCCGTACTTTTTCAGCAACTCGTCCACCAAAATGTGGAGCGGCGCTTTGGCTTCGGCCATTACTTCCAGGATGAGCAGCCCCATCAAAATGCCGTCGCCTTCCGGTATATGGCCCTTGATGGTGATTCCGCCGGACTCTTCTCCGCCCATCACGACATTACCAATCAGGATTTCATCGGCAATGTGGTTAAAGCCGACCGGAGTTTCCACAACCGGCAAATCGAATTCGGCCGCGATCCGGTCAACCATTCGGGTGGTGGAGACGGTGCGAACAACACGGCCACGCCAGCCACGCTTTTCCAATAAATAGTGCAGAACCAGGGCAAAGATGCGGTGAGGGTCTACGAAGTTGCCCAGCTTATCAACCGCTCCAATCCGATCCGCATCCCCATCCGTTGCCAGCCCCACGTCCCAGTGGCCGGATTGAATGGTAGACATCAACAGGCCCAGGTGTCGGGCAATCGGTTCGGGGTGAATACCACCAAAACCGGGATTCATTTCATGCCGGACGTTATGAACACGAGATCGGCCGCGTGCAAGAACCTCCCCAATGACGCCTCGACCGGAACCGAACATCCCATCGGCTACGACCCGCAGCTCCCCGGAAGAGATCGTATCCAGGTCTATCAAGGTACTGAGATGTTCGTAATAAGCCCAGGCCGGGTCGAACTTGATAACATTTTCCTCCCTGACAGCCTCCTCCAGCGGCATCAGATTTGGCCCGCGACCGGAAGCAAGGTTATTCTCCAGGAAGTATTCCACCCTAAGATTTTGCTGCTGGTTGGCGCTGCCTCCAAAATCACCTTTTAACTTAACGCCGTTGTACCGGGGTGCGTTGTGGCTGGCAGTAATCATAACACCGGCTGTAGTCTTTTTGTTGACAACGGCATAGCTGACAGCCGGGGTGGGGGTATCAGCCCGTGCCAGCCAGGTATGGATATGATTGGCCGCCATGACGCGAGCGACTTCGGCTGCATACCGATCTGATAAAAAGCGTGTGTCGAAGCCGATGACGACGCTTGGCTCCGTCCTGTTTTCCTCCAAAATATAATCGGCAATGGCCTGGGCAACCAGACGCAGGTTGCCAAAGGTAAAGGTTTCACTAATTACAGCTCGCCAGCCGTCGGTCCCAAATTTGATAGTCAAAACTAGCCTCCATTTTAGACAAATAAACACGAATTACCCTCAATCAAATCTGAAGGTAATTCGCGCTTGAAAAATTGTAGTCTAATTTTGATTATCTAACCAGATTAGATTGGTGAGGGGGGCAATGCACTGCCTGACAGGGTTCAGTTATTGGGATCCTCGACAGGCAGTGCAACGCACCTAAATATCATCTAGTTTACGGCCGTTTCCTGGGCAGGGAGGGATTGCAAGTAGAGCCAGATTGCGCCTAACTCGTCGTCGTTCATGCCGGAGTAAAATTCCCAGGGCATTTCATCGCTGACGGCCGTTCCTGATGGCTTGACCCCGGTTTGCAATAAGGTCAGGAAATCTTCTTCCGTCCATGCGCCTAATGAACCGCCCGGTGTTAAGTTCGGGCCTTGCGGGCCGTTAGGATCAACTGCGCCGGTTAAGTCTGGCCCGTGACAGTCGGCACAAACGGCAATTGTTGTCAGATATTTGCCGTATTCGGCCGTTTTCCCAGGTGTCGGGGCTGTTCCGCCGACCGAATCATGGTCAACGGTGCTGACCGGCATGTCACTATAGCCTAGAACGCCAAAGATGATCGGCCCCGGAAAGGACAGTTTGCGTGTGCCAACGTCGTTATCGGCCGCCGGGACGGTTTGGAGATAGGCAATGACGGCAGCAATGTCCTCATCACTCATTTGGGAGAAGGCAGTAACGGGCATGAATGGGGCAATGGTACGGCCGTCGGCGGCAACGCCATGCTGAATTGCCCGGAGCCAGTCCTCTGCACTCTGATAATTGCTTCCGGCCCCGCTGCTGGTTAGATTTGGCGCGGGGACATAGCCAAACGGTGGGCCATCAAAAAACTCGCCGCCCCCGAGGTTCTCTCCATGACACCCGGCACACCCACTGATATTATGAACAATGTACTCGCCACGAGCGATTGTGTCTGCATCGGTCGGAACTGAAATCGGCCGAACAGTAACTTCCGGCGCATTGGCCATTTTATTACTGCCGACGAAATTCAGTACCAGTGCAAGGACAACAACCAGCCCAATTAATACCACCAACCCCAGGCCGATCCACTTCAATATTTTCATTTCTCATTCCTCCTTTTTAGTTCTCCAGAACCCCTTCCATCTTAAAAACGATTGGTGTGTTTTGGAACACATCAATCATCCACGCGCCATTATGCCGGGTTAAAACCAACAATGGTTTCACCGAAGGCCATTTCCTCTCCTCAAGAAGTACCCCTCCTTGCAAATGTACCGTTGCCACACCATCACTCAGGAAACGGATTTGGACAATCTCAAGCTTCATCTTTGTGTCTTTATAGGCGGTGCTAAACAGGTGGCTGTGGCCTTCTGCAATGGCCTCTTTGCCTTTGATATAGGATCCGTTCCAGACCATATAATCAGCATCTTCCGCGAAATGTGTTGCAAACAAATCGCCATCGCCGCTGTTCCAACCGTCCATAAGCGACTGGGTAATGGCTTGAATATCGGCCTCGTCCTGTGTTGTAACTGCCTGTCCATTTTTTTGCTCAGTTATCATGATTATTTCGCCTCCAGCGAATTAAAAGGGTTAAGTTTGAAAAGAGGATAGCAGGCTGCCCTTCAGAAACCCTTCAAAACTTTTGGATGGGAAAATTTGGATCGCTTTTGCCAGTCGTTAGCCTTTAATGATGTCACGATGTCACGACCTTTACTGTTGATCCTTTACTTTGTACTGTTTACTGAAATCTAGGGGTTAATGGCTGCGGCGGCTTCTTCAGCGGCTGTTTGTGGGGATTTGGCTGAGGAGATGACATCGAAAACGGCCGTACTCAATGCAGAAACGATTGAGCTGGTGGCAGCATTCGGGAAAGCTTGCGCCCGTTCAAGCTCACTTTGCAAAAACGACAGGTAGGCATCACTGGTTGTCCATTCCTCGAAGGCTGCCCGACGGGCCGGTAGGACTGAGCCGGCTGCGCTCCATTCTCCCAGATTCGGCCCGGAAGCCAGCCAGGTTAACAACTCGGCGGCCGTTTCTTGCCGCGCTGAATCGGGCGTGCTGATCGCCCAGGCCCACCCTTTCACCAACGGTGACAGCCGTCCCTCGAAGCCGGGGATGGCACTGTAGCTGTTGCCCGGCACATTGGTTCGGCCGTTCAGATATTGGCTGTATTCCGTCTGGATAATATTGGCGTTGCCACTTTCCAAAAGCTGCCAGACCTCAGAAAAGGTTGTCAGGTTGCTGCTCTGCAGGAGAATGAACGACGAACTGCGCCCCCGGCTGAACTGGTTCAAGGCAATTGTCAACGGCCCCACTTCTAATAGTGGTTCATTGGCCTCATTTGCAAGCGTTCCGCCTGCCGCCATATAAAACCGCAGCGCCAATTCACCCCCACTCGTTCCCGCCGCCGGAAAAGCAAACTGTCCATTTGGAATGGCGATAAATTCATCCCAGGTGGCCGGTAACGTTTCTGTAACTGCACTGCTGCTGACGATATGGGTCAGGTTATTCAAAGCAAACGGGTAGCCATAATAAACGCCGTTGCTTTGGGCAAAGGTGGCCGCCGCCGGATACAAATCGGCCAGCATGTCATCGCTCAGTAAGTTGTCTAACGGGTAAATGAGGTCTTCGGCCGCTGCCTTGGAGATTTGGTCTGTTGGCAGGATGATCAGGTCGGGCAGGATGTCTGGTGCGACTGTCCGGCCGGTTCGCAAGTAGCTAAGGGTTCCGCCCTGTCCCGTCGGCATCTTGATTTCAACATTTAGTTCCAGGTCGGGATGGCTGGCGTCAAATGAGGCAAGCTGGCTTGTTAGAATCTGACCCCCAGGCACGTCAATCCGGGGCGACACGTCATTCACCACCCAGACATTTAAGGTCGTGGGCGTCGGTGGCCCTTCAGGGGTTGGGGTTTGAATTGCTGTTTGTGCAGTTGGGGTGATGGGTGGGGTGGGGATAGTGGCCGTTTGGGTTACGGCCGTTTCCAATTCATCCTTATCC
>JBAPRX010000830.1:0-1967 GCA_049281335.1 Promineifilaceae bacterium (SeqCode) | reverse complement strand
TTACAATGGCGTCCGGTCGCACGAGGCGCTGGCAGGTATGAGACACCGTACCAATTTGCGGCAGTTAATTTTCACGAGTTAGAATCTGTCTACTTATGACTGGCACTAAAAATGGGAGCTTTACGGCGTTTTTTACGAGCCAAATTGTGATAGTCCAAAGAAACGACCGTATAAATTGACTTTTGGGCTTCCATTCCCAATTTGGTCAACTCCTCTTATTCACAATATTCCACCAAGTCAAATTAACTGGTATAATTTTTCTATGTCTATTTTACTTCTCTTGCCTGGTTTAATTGGACCAAAACCATGAAGATCGGGTACGCGCGAGTCAGCACCAAAGACCAGGACCTGTCTCTCCAGCTAGATGCCCTAAAAGATGCTGGATGTAAGAAAATCTATCGGGAGCAGATCACTGGCTCAACAAGGGAACGTCCCGAACTCAAAAAGATGCTTGAGCAGCTCCGTGATGGAGATGTCATCGTTGTCTGGAAGCTGGACCGCCTGGCCCGCTCCCTGAAAGATCTGGTCGGTCTAGTAAATGAAATGCAAGGGGCTGGTGCAGAATTGTCCAGTCTTAACGACCAGATTGACACGGCAACCCCTCATGGTAAATTCACCTTTCACATATTTGCGGCACTCGCCGAATTTGAGCGCGATATTATTCGGGAACGCACTATGGCTGGATTAGCGGCCGCGAGAGCTCGGGGACGAAAGGGTGGCCGACCGAAAGGATTATCCAAGAAGGCGCAGCACACTGCCATCATTGCGGAACGACTTTATGAAGAAGGGGAACTGTCGATAAAGGAAATTTGCGAGCAGCTTTCGATATCCAAAATGACTTTATACAATTATCTTAGATATCGGGGGGTTCGAATAGGTGTTTCACGAAAAGCGTCGGTTCAATAATTTAACATTGTCTCTTGCCTGACATTTGCAGGATATACATATGAATCTTCCCAAAGTTCCACAACGTACAACACCTGGTTTTGCTTTTTCTGTAGTTGAACGGGCTCTTCTTGAATGCCTGGCACCCAGGCAATTTGGAAGTGGAGAAATCAAACAGGTATTGAGTTTCTTTGGTTTCGAGCGACAACCTGAATGCGTTTATTGCGGGAGCCATGATGTGAAAAGATGGGATCATCTGGTACCCATTAAAGAAGGAGGTGAGACCGTACTGGGGAATATGGTTCCTGCCTGTGCACTCTGTGACGATTCTAAACGACATCTACCTTATCAACAATGGATGTTAAGTGACACAAAATCGTCGCTGAAAAACCGTGGTATCAACAACATCAGAGAGAGAATAATGAAAATCCAGGCCTACTCAATTCATTACGAATATAGGCCGCGCAGTCTGGTAGATCGATTAGATGATCATGATATTCAGAGACTTGAGGATATTCGAGCCAAACTTAAAGATGTTCGAGGGGATATTGATACCCTTATCAAAGATTACCGATCAAAAACTGGCTCGATGTAATGCTAATCTATTGGGCCGACATGCATTAGAAAAGATTATCTTGTCAGAAAATGCGAGCTTATCTTCTCTCTGTACAGAACAACCCTGCAAAATTTTGCCGTAACTATTAAGATAATGGGTATTATTTGGAATGATTATATTGACAGATTTGGCCATAAATTACCAACAGCTTCGTATTTAAGGGAGCTTCCTCAGTTTAATGTGATCTAGATTGATTCGCTATCATTTATACGCTTGATATTAACATGGGGGAAATCTAAGAGGGGGATTATTACATTCGGCCGAATTCCAAACAATGCCGTAATTTAATAACAGTTCTTACAGTGTCAATTGCACCAGAGTTGTAAAGCAGTAGAATTCTGTCATGGGAAATGATTGGATTACAACCGCGGAAGCGGTGGCGCTTAGTGAATATCACCCGGATCATTTGCGTCGATTGATCCGCGCGGGGGAGGTGAAAGGGCGGAAATTCGGCCATGTGTGGCAG
>JBAPRX010000829.1:0-2063 GCA_049281335.1 Promineifilaceae bacterium (SeqCode) | reverse complement strand
ATATATACTGTTGACGAACAAACGCCCTGGGCCGAGGCGGTTGCCGTAACAGGCAATCGAATCACGGCCGTCGGCCGAAATGCCGACATCTTGCCCCTGGCCGGTTTGAATACCAGACTCATAGACCTGGAAGGCCGTCTTGCCTTGCCCGGTTTGTGTGACGCTCATATTCACCTTTATTATTGGAGCCTTGCTCGAAAACTGGTTGACTTCACCGAATGCCAGAGCAAAGAGGATATGTTGCAGCGTATCAGCCGCTGGCTGGAAACCGCGCCCCAGGAAATGTGGGCCAGTGGGTGGGGCTGGAACGAAACCGGCTGGCCCGATAGGAGCTTGCCTACTCGTTGGGAACTGGACGCCGTCACCGGTTCGGATAGGCCCGCCATCTTCTGGCGAAGCGATATGCACGCGGCTGTGGCAAACTCGGCCGCTCTCCGCCATGCAGGGATTGTCCAGGGAACGGCCGATCCCCTGGGCGGCATCATTGGACGCGATGAAAGCGGCCGTCCCAACGGCCTGCTGTGGGAGCTTGCCATTAACATCGTCCTGGATAAAATGCCAGATTTTCCAGAAGCGTTCCTGGATCAAGCCTTGTCCGAATCAATGGCTGAATTGAACCACTTTGGTATTACGGCCGTTCACGACCAGCGTATGAAGGACCAGGAAGATGGCCCTGCGGCTCTGGCCGCTTACCAGCGCCTGCATCACGACAACGCCCTGACGCTGCGGATCAACTGTAACGTGGCCGCTCACCATCTATACCATCTGGCCGAACTGCGCCTGTATAGCGGCTTTGGAGACAATTACCTGCGCCTGGGACATATCAAACTGTTCACTGATGGCTCAATGGGCAGCCGAACTGCCTGGATGTTATCTCCCTATGAAAAAGAAAACCCCAAAGACCCGGACACAATTGGGGTTAATGTTACTCCGCCAAAGGAGATCGCTCGCACTTTCCGTCGGGCGGTTGAAGCCGGTTTTCCCATCAGCATTCATGCCATTGGCGACCGCGCTAACCGCACTGTCCTCGACATTTTTGAGGAACTGATTGACTCCGGCCCGCAGCCTCCTATTCCGCATCGGATAGAGCATGTCCAGATCATAGACCCGGCCGATCTACCCCGACTGGCCCAACTCAACATCACCGCCAGCGTCCAGCCGCTGCATATCACCGACGACATGGAAACGGCCGAACGGGTGCTTGGCCGACGGGCTGACCGCGTCTATCGTTTTCGCAGCCTGTTGGAGAGCGGAGTTTTGCTGGCCTTTGGGAGCGACGCTCCTGTCGCGGACCCCAACCCATTCTTAGGCATTCATGCTGCCGTCTGCCGCCAGAAGGCGGCCAATATGGCGGCTGGAGCCTGGTATGGAGATGAACGGCTGACAATGGCCCAGACCATAGCCGCTTACACCATCGGCGCCGCCAAAGCAGCCGGTTGGGATGACGTCAGCGGCACAATCACCCCCGGCAAGCTGGCCGACATGACTGTTCTGGACCGGAATCTGTTTGAACTGGAAGAGCAGGGTATCACCGGCTCCGAAGTTGCTGAGACTGAAGTTGTACTAACTGTTTTCGACGGCCGTCCGGTCTACGAAAAATAATCCACTGGACACTGGCGTTTTTCAATTCCTTCGAGTCGGGCGGTTTGTCAAATCGTTCCCCTTCATTTGATGGGATAATAATCTCACCCAAACATCAGTCCCCATCTATCCTTACCGATAAACCAGAACGCCGCGCTGCGCCATTTTCTCAAGGATTGCGCCCCCTGTCCTCAACTTGTTCCATCGAAAATCTACCTTGTGCAAAGCGGGTAACTCAGACAACCATTCAGGAACGGCCGTCAGGCGGTTGCCTCTCAAATCCAGATCACGCAGATTGGAAAGCTGGCTCAATGCTGTCGGTAAGGATGTCAGGCGGTTGTTGCGTAGGTCAAGAGTTGTGAGCCTTGATAAACGGCCGACAGCCTCCGGCAGTTCTTCTAATTGATTGTCCCTGACATACAGCTCCAGTAGATTTGTTAGATCGCCAATTGAGTCGGGGAGTGTCGAAAGCGCGTTGTTGT
>JBAPRX010000828.1:0-1814 GCA_049281335.1 Promineifilaceae bacterium (SeqCode) | reverse complement strand
ACATCAGGTAGTTCGGGGTACCGGCTGACGGGATGCTGACTTTGGCATTAGACGGCAGCAGGCTGAAATAAGCTGAACCCAAATCGCCGTACTGGTAATTGATTGGGTTGCCAGCGATTAGATCGTCGCGGTTGAGCGCCCAAAGGCGAACACCCTTGTAACTGGCGCTGGAGCAGGTACTGGTCAGACAGTCGAACATATTGGCGGTCATGTAGATGCCGTCGTGCCAGATGCCCATCTTGGGATAGTCATTCAGCCAGGGATGGGAAGCATCGTCAGCCCGCATTCCATAGAACCACCAGCCGCCGGAGACAGGATCGGCCGTCTTGGAGACCGCAATACATTCATAATACGGCCCATTCTGGATATTGTTCCAGGCAAAGTCCGAGATAATCCAACGGCCGCTCACATTGTCATACAGAACTACCGGGTCGCCATTATTACTGGCGTCACAAGGAGTGCCGGTTCCGGCAAAGAGCGTGTCAAAGGTGAAAGCGGCCAACTGCGAGCCGGTCTTGCTGTAGATACCGATGGATGTATTCACAGCCTGGATATAATGATTGGGGCCAATATCGCCCTGAGTGTCGGGAGGCCATCCAGCTCCCCAGTTGTTCAAGTCCAGCCCGCCAAAGTTTTGGGTCGGGCCAGGGATAAGATTCGGCGCTGAAACCGAATCTTGTTTAACGGGATCAATATAGTCAGAATCAATTCCTCCTCTTTCCCTTTCTTCACTGCCCTCGAATTCAAATTCGACGCCCAATGTCTTTTCCGCAGGGCCGACCTGGGGTAGGTCACGGACGTCGCCATCGAAAGATGCAGCCGCCACTGTTGTTCCCACTTGAACGGCGCTCATACTTGTGTCGCTGAGATCGCGTTCGACTTCAGTGATCTTGTCCTCGCCTGGAAGCAGCAGTTCAACGGCCGTTTCTCGTTGTACGCTTTCGGACGCTGGAGTTCCAGCCCTCAGCAAAAGCGACAAACCAAACAGGCTAATCAATACCAAAAGAACAACTGAAACTACCTTTTTGTGCAACATTTTATTTATTTTTTTTCCTCCGAAAAAATAATATAAACCCCCAACACGCTCCTGTCCCTAAATTCTACTTGAATTACCTTAAAAGGCACTAGATTGGAGAAAAAAACCTGACTAATTTCAATTAGATAGTTTCCACTACATCCCCCCTCCCAAAGAAAAAGGGGATGTGACTTTTATCACATCCCCTTTTGGCTATTCAGCGCTAAAAAGCGCGTGGTCAAATCACATTGTCGTTACGGCTGCGCTATCTGAATCGTCGTGCCGTCGCTGTCGCCATCGGGGTCATGATTGGCCCCGGCATTGTAGGTGTTACCGGCCAACGTAACATTTCCTACTGTAAAGGTCACAACTTCGACATTCCCTCGCATATTTCTGGAAATCGTACATTGTCCCGCAGCATCGGTGACACAGGTATCCGAGCCACCCGGCCCAAAATTCCAGGAACCGGAAACGGTCGCCCCTTCAACCGGCCCTTCACTGCTGTTGTGGACGGTAATTGTTACCATCGCATTCCAACGGTTACCCGACAGCGTAACGCCGCTGCCGTCCAGGTCGCCAACATGGATGGTTCCACCACCTGGCGGAGGCGTATTGGTGGGTGAAGGCGTCGGCGAAGGTGACGGTGATGGCGACGGTGTCGGTGTCGGCCCTGGCTGACCATCTTGGAAGACCTCAATCACGGTTCCATCGCTGTCGCCGTCAGGATCGTGATTGCTTCCAGGCTGGTAAGTATTGGTAGCATGGGTCACGCTGTCCACCGTGAAAAAGACACTGGAGC
>JBAPRX010000827.1:0-2138 GCA_049281335.1 Promineifilaceae bacterium (SeqCode) | reverse complement strand
GCCAATGTCCGGGTGATTGTTGAAAAAGTTTACCAGATGGTAACGGCCGCACCGGGACCAAATCTGATGCCCTCATGCGGCCGTCGGGCTGTGTGGAACGACCTCTGGACAACCGGCACTTACTTTGAAAACACGACCAACATACGCTGCCACGAAAGCGCCTGGCAGCGGTTGATCGGATATGCCGCTCCGGTCATTGTTTTCATTGTCAATGAGGTAGAAGGGGGTGATATTGGATGCTCCTTAGGGCCGTTCACGGACTATGTGACGATTGAGGGGCAAAAACCGATTTGTATCGCCCACGAGATAGCCCATGCCTGCGGCCTCTGGCATGTCAAGGACAGAGAGAACCTCGCAAACCACTTTTGTGGCGCAAGGAAGTTGGAATTCTGGCAAAAGGCGCTCGTCCGCAGTTCCAGACACGTTACATACTTGTAGCCTTCCTCACCATGAAAGAAAACGGTAGCGCGATTTGGCAAATCGCGTATCGAATTACCAATTCGATTTACTAAGGAGGAGACAGCCCAAATCGAGTACAAAGTAAGGGGTTATTGTAAGAACTGCGAAGCGCAGTGGACAGTTACCAAAACCGAGACGAGATGGGTTTCAGGTGCCCGGCACCTGAAACCTCTGCGTTTTGCGTTAATGATTTTATCTTCCCCAGGTGTCTGGACGCCAGACGGGGTCGGTGACGGAGAAGCCGGTGAAGGATAACTGGTAACTGCCACCGTTGTGGACGTTGATTTTGTAAATTTGTCCTTCAACGCCGAACCCGGCCCTGGCGACAAGCCAATTATCGTCAGGCGACCAGTCCATCGGCCGTGCCACATCCATTCCCAACGACAACTGCCGCTGGTTGGTGCCATCGGCATTCATCAACCAGGCGCTGAAGCTGTATTCGGGGCCGTTTCGGTCGGAGACGAAAGCGATCTGAGTGCCATCATTTGACCAGACCGGGGCATGGTCGTCTGACAAATCATTTGTCAGACGCTGGAGTTGGATGTTGTTGGTGTCGGAGATGTCGGCCGTATAAATTTCCCAATTGCCATCCCGAAAACTTTCAAAGGCCAGCTTGCTGCTGTCGGCCGACCAGCTTTGGCCCAGGTCTACTTCGGGATGGTTGGTCACATTGATGGTGTCTCCTCCCGTCGCCGGAATGATAAAGACATCCTCGTGGGGGCCGTCCCAGGAGACAAACGAGATCCACTGGCCGTCCGGCGACCATTTCGGGTCGCGGGCGGAAAGCTCCGGCGGGGAAAGGGGCGTCTTGTTGCTGCCATCCGCATCCATGACCCAAATGCGCCAGTCGCGCCGCCAGGCAATCTGGCTGCCATCCGGCGACCAGACCGCCTGTAAGTCCTCGGTGTTGGTCAGGTCGGACGTGAGGTTAATCTTGTTATTGCCGCCGCTTTGTATGGTGTAGATGTCATACTCGCCGGTCATATAGCTGTAGATGCTGACGGCAATATATCGGCCGTCGGGCCTGTAGTCCGGCTGGCTGTAATGAAGGTCAGGGTCGGTCAGGGATCGTTCGTGCTGCCCGGTATCGTTGACGTTGACGAGCATTCCCGTGCTGTACCAGGCCGTATAGAGCACGTCGTATACCAGTGTGTCTTGAATCACTGTCACGGTGTCGGTGTCGCTGTTGGTGACATAGACCAGATTACGGGATGGATCAACAGCAATGCCTTCGGTTGAGCCTTCTCCAACCGACAAAGTTGTAATCAAGGCGTTATCGCGGCGGTCGTAGACTTTCACCTGGTCGCCGCAGACGACAAAGATATGGCCGGTGCGGGGATTGACCCCGACAATAAATGCCTCTTCCGGGCCGGTGTCAATTGTTCCGACGACCGAATAGGGGTTGATGTCCATCAGCGTGAGGGTGCTGCTTATGCCTCGATTGACGGCAAAGAGACGGAATGTGATGGGATCATAGGCCAGACCGTAGGGGGCGGGAATGTTGAGGAGCGTATTAAAGACCCCGCTCGGATGAAGATAATTGATGGCGTCGCCACCGTAGGCGGAAAGATAGACAGCCCCCTCTTCGCCGTTGATCAACATGGCAGGCTGGTGGCCGACGGGCAGGGTGTCGGAGATGGTATTGGTGGCGGTGTCTATCAAAGAAACGGAGTCCGAGC
>JBAPRX010000826.1:0-3591 GCA_049281335.1 Promineifilaceae bacterium (SeqCode) | reverse complement strand
ATATTTAGTTAGGAATTTTCCTGAGCACGCTCATTCAGGAACATGCCGAAGTCAAAATCGCCCGGCGATTGGCCGTAACCTGTCAGCAGCATAGCGGCTTCGCTGCGATGCTGCGTAGCGTGGTTGATGACATCCAGCAGGAGGTGCCACACGACATGTTTGCGCACCGCACCGGGGATGACATAGCGGATCATGCCGTTCAGCATCTCTTCAGTCAATGTGTCAATATAAGCCCACATCTCCCGTTGCTCCGTCACCCAGCGCTCTTGTAGCGCGGCGAGCGTCGGGAAGGCGTCTTCGTGAAGCTCAGTCGCGTCATAAGCCGCCTCATTTGCCAGAGGTTTCTCGTAGTATCCCTGGAGGGCGATCCGCACCTGCCAGGTGCTGTCTAGCAAGTGGACCATTGTGGCACGCAGCCCTCCATGCCCGGTTCCGCAGGAGGTTGGGGCAGCGTACTGCTCGGCGCTTACCCTGGTGCAGGCTGCCAGAATGTGATCATCGGCCCAGTCGTTGAACTTATACAGCAGTCTGATTTCATCAATTTTCATCTTAGTATCTCCATAGTCGTCACAGCGCTTACCAATTGCAATCGGCAAGCGCGATGCAAATATAATAGAGCTGGTTTCGGGTGGAGGAATCTGCTCAACAGGGCATAACGGATCTACAGGCGCAAAACACCAACAAACCATCCCGAATCAATCTTGGGTAGTTCTTATGCTATGCCAATGATGAACTGGTTCGTCCATGAGCCTGAACAAACCAGCCGGTTGGATAGGTGCCGACTCACGCGGCACCTCTACACATCCATTAGAGATACTAGATAACAGGCATGAAAGTTACTCCAGTTGAGACCATTTCCGCTGGTCTCGAATATACATATAGTATAAGCATGGCCCATTACTCCCGCAATCTTGCTTATCCCCTTGATAGAGTCTAATTCACACTATTTGACACATTGACATGCCAACATGATCACCTAACTTGTACCTGATTTGTAACTCAATTGTGATACGGTAGTGCATAGTGCAAGGATTCTGACGTCAGAAACAGGTAGGTACAGTTTGCTTGTTTCCTCTGCGTCTTTGCTTCTTTGCAACCTTTGCGTTAATTATCTTATTGAGGAGACAGATGCGACTAGAAGGTAAAGTCTGTTTAGTAACAGGTGGGGCAGCCGGTATCGGCCGTGCAACGGCCGAAAAATTCTTGAGCGAGGGAGCGACCGTCGTCATTTGCGATCTAAATGAAGCGGTTGGAAAAGAGGCTGTTTCCGCTTTGGGTGACGGCATTTCTTTCTACAAAGTTAACGTTGTAGACCACCAACAGGTTCAGGATTGGGTATCGGCCGTTTTAGACCAACACGGCCGTATTGACGTCCTGGTCAACAATGCCGGGATCGTTCGGGACGCTCAACTGATCAAGTTCAAAGGGGGCGAGGTCGTTGACCAGATGAGCGAAGCCGCCTTCGACAGCGTGATCGGCGTCAACCTCAAAGGTGTCTTCAACTGCACCCAGGCTGTTACCCCGATCATGATCCGGCAGCAGAGCGGCGTTATTCTCAACGCTTCCTCCGTCGTCGGTCTGGACGGCAATTTTGGTCAGACCAACTATGTTGCCACCAAAGCTGGTGTCGTCGGCATGACCAAAGTTTGGGCCAGAGAACTCGGCCGTTACGGGATTCGAGTCAATGCAGTGGCCCCCGGCTTTATCGCCACCGATATGGTCACGAGTATGCCGGAGAAGGTGCTGGACGCCATGCGCGGCCATACCCCCATCGGCCGTCTTGGCGAAGCGGCCGACATTGCCAACGCCTACGCCTTCCTGGCCTCCGACGAAGCCAGCTTCATCAGTGGTGCCGTCCTCCGAGTAGACGGCGGCCTCGTCGTCGGAACCTGACCCGCCCATAAAATGAAATTATCCAATTACCCAATTACCAGTTACGACGAATAGGATTCTGGAATCATAAAGGAGCGAGAAGTGCCGACAGTTCAAACAAACGGCATCACCATTGCCTACGAACAGCAGGGGAGCGGCCCGGATCTGGTCTTTATCACCGGTGTCGGCTACGGCGGCTGGTTTTGGCACAAGGTCGTCCCCGGCCTCGCCAAACATTTCACTGTAACCACCTTTGACAATCGCGGTGCAGGCGGCAGCAGCCAACCCACCGGCCCCTATACGGTCGAAATATTGGCCGCCGACACGGCCGGATTAATGGACGCCCTCGGAATTCAAAATGCGGCCGTTATGGGCCATTCCCTCGGTGGCTACATCTTGCAGCAGTTGGTCGCAATACGGCCGGAACTGGTTGGAAAAGTCATCCTGGCAAGCACTAACTTTGGCGGTATGAAAGTCATCCCCATCACCCCTGAAGCCCTAAACGTGTTGACCAACCGCATCGGCGATCCCCTTGATCTAATCCGCAGGGGTATCGGCATTGCTGCCGCCCCCGGTTTTTTGGAGAACCACCCGGAGGTTGTTCAGGAACTCATTGATTACCGGTTGTCCAACCCCGTCCCACCAACTCAATATACAGCCCAGGTTATGGCCGGGGCTGGCACGGCTCAGTGGAGCGACGGCCGAATTGACAAACAGATGTCCGCCATCCAGGTTCCCTGCCTGATCCTTTTTGGTGAATACGACCGCGTTGTGCCAACCGGCAACGCCCAACTAATGGCCGCCAAAATCCCCCAGGCTCAGATCAAGACTCTGCCCAACGTCGGCCACATCTTTCCTATTGAAGACCCGCAGGCCACGACTAACACACTCATCCAATTTATTCAGGATTAATCATGAATCGCTACGCCCAAATCCTCAGCACCGGCCGTTACGTGCCTGAAAAAATATTGACCAACGCTTATTTCAATGAACTCTTTCCCGAACGAGACATTGACGGCTGGTTGGTAAAAAATGTCGGTATTCGCCGCCGCCACGTCATGGCCCCGGACGAAGCCACCAGCGATCTGGCCCTCCACGCTGCAAATCAAGCCCTGGATCGGGCCGGTATCGCCGCCACCGACCTCAATCTTATCATTGTAGCGACTGACACCCCCGACTATATCAGTCCGGCAACGGCAACCGTCTTGCAGGCCAAATTAGGCGCGGTCAACGCCGGAACCTTCGACATGAACACCGCCTGTGCTGGCTGGGTAACGGCCGTAGATACCGCTGCCCGCTACGTCATGACCGACACCGACATGAACTACATCCTCGTCGTCGGCGCTTATGGCATGACCCGCTTCGTAGACTACACCGACCACAAGACCTGCACCCTCTTCGCCGATGGAGCCGGAGCCGCCATCGTCGGCGTTGGGAACACCCCCGGCTATCTGGCGGGTAAGCTCATCGCGGCGGGCGAATTTTATGACGCCCTCGGTATTTACACCGGCGGCACAGCCTGCCCCAAGACTCCCATTACCGAAAATGGCGGTACGCCCCGTGTTCAATTCGTGAAGAAATTTCCCGCCACCTTCAACTCCGATAACTGGCCCCCACTGGTCGAACAAACCGCCACCAAAGCCGGTCTGACCCTGGACGACATTGACCTCTTCCTCTTTACCCAACTCAACTTAAACACTATCAAACAATGTATGGAGA
>JBAPRX010000825.1:0-7987 GCA_049281335.1 Promineifilaceae bacterium (SeqCode) | reverse complement strand
GTATCAGGAACCTTCAAACTACGTTGTCCGCCGCCTAACTGATAGATGGCAAAGGTCGTGGTATCCGTCGAGAGGGAAAGGGGAACCAAAGCCTGGCCTAATAGATAGCCTTCCTGGTCAATGGCGCAGCTTGTGACTGTGCCGACGACTTTGCCGCGCTTGTCCAGAATCGGGTCGCCCAATTCCGGCCGTCTCACCCCTTTCTCATTCATACGGAAGCGGACGACAATGTCTGCTTGTTCGGCCGTTTTGGTGATGAAAGCCTCTCGGCCAACAAAGAACGGCTTCCACAGCTTGACATAACTTCCAAAGCCAGCCTGAGCCGGATTGAGGTCGAGCGGGCCGTCCAGTTCATGGCCGTAGAGAGGCAAGCCAGCTTCGGTGCGAGTGCTGTCGCGGGCAGCAAGGCCGCATGGTTTCAGGCCGAACGGTTCTCCTGCTTCAAGCAACGCCTGCCAGAAGGCCGGTGATTGGTCAGGATGGACAAATAGTTCGTAGGCAACCCGCTCACCGGTATAGCCGGTGCGGGAGATGACGACATCAAAGCCGGCCAGTTTCCCTTCGGTGAGTCTGGCCCAGCCCATGCCTTTGATACGGGCAGCCAGAGCCGGGTCGTCACACATTGCCAGGAGAATGTCCAGAGAACGCGGGCCTTGCAAGGCCAGATCAACCAGACATTCCGCGCCCCATTGGGGGTCGCGCAGATCGCGTAGGGTAGCCGGGTGCAGGAGGCGGGCTTCCGGCCGTTGGGCGTCAATCTGGACGCGCCCATCGTTTACAGCCGTTAGCCAGGCCCAATCTTTGTCGTTGTTGGAGGCGTTGACAACCAGCATATATTTGTCTTCGCCTCGGCGATAAATGAGGAGGTCATCCACAACTCGGCCGTCTGGGAAGAGCAGATAAGTGTAATGTGATTGGCCGATTTCAAGGGTGTCTATATCGTTTGTCGTAACAAGATTAAGGAATTCAGCCGCGTAAGGGCCGCTGGCTTCCAAAACACCCATGTGACTGACATCGAATAGACCGGCGGTTGTTCGGACAGCGTTGTGTTCTTCGCTCACGGAAGTGTACCAGACGGGCATATCCCAACCGCCAAAAGGAACCATCCGAGCGCCCATTGCGATATGAGTATCATGTAGCTTTGTCAGGAGCAGAGTTTCTTCTTCTGATTCCTGCCATTCAAAGGCCGGCAGGGGGCTGTCTTTCCCGGTGTGATATTGACGGCCGATAAAGTAAGGCTTTTCCTGGACTATCCCATCGGTATTGGAGGCAGGTAGGGTCAGGTTTTCGGCCGAAGCAGTCGAAGTGACCACGACAGGCCCTGGCAGCTTGGCGTAAACATCATCGAATTGGACAAAGCCATCCGAAAGCGCCTTGAACCAGTTGGTAACGGCCAGGGCAGTCTCCGAGTCAGGGAGCCGCAGCCAGTAGTGACCGGCCGTTTGGTGGGACAGGGAAGCGGCGGTGTCGAGATTAGGGCCATAGATGTGGGTGGGCTGGCTCTCTCCGGCTGCCAGCGAGAGAACGTCGCTGGTGAGGGCGAGATTCAAGAAGTCGGGGGCAGCAGCCCCGCGTATTTCAATGGTGTCACTGGTGGCTGTTTGGAACGGCCGTTTGCGAAGTTGTCGGACTATTTCACGGCCGTCTTGAAGCGCCTGATAATCCACTTTAGCCCGCAGCAGTTCCTTGCCACCCAGCCCGGTATAAGCAAATGGGGTGCAGCCCTTCAGGATGGTGGCAATAGCCTCAGCCAGTCGATCAATTTCAGCTTCCTTAAAGCCAAGCTGGCTGACCCAGACCGTCCCCATCCGAACGCCGGTTGAACGGAAGGCGCTGGTATCGCCGGGAATGGTATTGCGGTTGGCAACGATCCCGGCCAGGTCCAGGATTCGAGCGGCCATGTCGCCCGAAAGATGAATGCCGTTTTGTTTAACACTTTTGGTATCAATCATCAGGAGATGGTTTTCTGATTTGCCGCCAACAATTCTAAGGCCCTGTTCGTTCAACTTTTCGGCCAGCCGGGCAGCATTACGAGCCACCTGCTGTTGCAGTTGGACAAAGGATTGGCTTTTTGCCAGTTTCAAGGCCAGGGCCAGCGCAGCGATTGTATTCAAATGAGGGCCGCCCTGTTCGCCGGGGAAAACGGCCCGGTCAATCTTGCGGGCCAGCTCTTTGCGGTGGGTCATGATCATCGCTCCACGCGGCCCGCAGAGGCTTTTGTGGGTCGTGGTCGTCACAACGTCGGCAATACCAATGGGGCTGGGATGGACGCCAGCCGCGACGAGGCCGGAGATATGGGCAATGTCGGCCATCAGGTACGCGCCACAGCGGTCGGCAATCTGGCGAAAACGCTGCCAATCAACCAGGAGTGGGTAAGCGGTAAAGCCGGAAACGATGAGCTTCGGCTTGACTTCCATTGCCAATGCTTCAATGGCGTCATAGTCAAGGCTTTCTGTCACCGGGTCTACAGTATAGCTAACGGCGTTGTAGGCTTTCCCGGAGCGGCTAATCTTGCTGCCGTGCGTCAGATGGCCGCCGTGATTCAAATCTAAGCCCATGAGCGTGTCGCCGTGTTCCAGCAGGGCGCTGTAGACGGCAATATTGGCCGGGGAGCCGCTCAAGGGTTGAACGTTGACATAGAGGTTATCGGCCGTTATGCCATTGGCTGCAAAGAGTTCGGCCGCACGTCGTCGGGCCAACGCCTCTAATATGTCGGCGTATTCAACGCCTTTGTAGTAGCGTGGGTCGCTGTAGCGGCGATAGTGGGCCAGTTCATAATCAATGTCTAAGATTTCTTCTTCAGTCTGTTGGCGGCTTTCTTCTCGCGGGTAGCCCTCTGCGTAGATATTGCCAAAAGTTGATCCCATTAACGCTTGAACGGCCGTTGGCGATGTGCTTTCTGAAGCGACTAATATGACAGCTTCATCCTGTCTCTGGTTTTCCGCTTTGATTAGGTGGGTTAATTCCGGGTCGAGTTCATCTACCGACCCCCGGAAAATAAAGTCATTAGGCATTCAGTTGCTCCTTTGTCATTTGGAAAAGCTCTATTTGATGATATATTGCTGGCTAATTTTAGCAGGTTTTACATAGAATGGCAGGATTAGGACAAGTACGTATATGACAAACACAAATCCGTTAAAGTTGCGGGTTGCGGTCGTTGGATTGGGGTTAATGGGTGGATCGTTGGCGGCGGCATTGAAGCCCCATGTCTCGCTGTTAACGGCCGTTGACACCAACCAGGATTCTTTGGACGCAGCGTTAACGGCGGGTGTGATTGACCGGGGAACGGCCGATCTGGCCGAAGGGCTGTCCGGCGCGGAATTAATTATTCTGGCAACGCCTGTCAAAACTATCCTCGACATTCTGAGACAACTGCCGGAGCTTTGTCCGGCGGGTTGTCTGGTCTTCGACCTGGGCAGCACGAAGGGGAAAGTGTGTTCGGCAATGGCGAAACTGCCACCAGCATTCCAGGCCATTGGCGGCCATCCAATGTGTGGGAAAGAAAGTTCGGGCTTTCCTCAAGCTGACCCTGACCTTTACCAAAACCAGACTTTTGTGTTGTGTCGGACGGCGCGAACCACACCACTTGTGGAACAGATCGCTTTGACCATTGTCGAAGTAGCTGGAGGACGGCCGCTTTTCCTACCCCCATTACTCCACGACGACCTGGTTTCGATGACCAGTCATCTGCCTTATCTGGTATCGGCCGTTTTGATGCGGCAGGCGGCTGAACAGGCCCAAGAACAGGCAGATCTATGGACGGTGAGTGCCAGCGGCTTTCGAGACAGCTCCCGCCTGTCCGGCTCCGACCCCCAGGTAATGGGTGATATACTTCTAACAAACCGAACGGCCGTATTGACCAGACTGCGCCAATACAGCCATTTGCTGGACAATCTGATCGCGACGCTTGAAACGGAAGCAGATGTAGAATTGGTCGCCTGGTTGGAAGAAACCCAAGGGAGTTATAAGACGTATAGGAAGTATATGGATTCAACCTGATGTGGAAAACGTAAAACGTATGGGCTTGCACTGCGAGAATTATGTTTTGCGTAAACATTTGTTGGAGTTGGGATGGATAACTATTTACTGATTATGGTGTTGGACGACAGCAACCGCTTGAATGAGGTGATGGAAGCCTGGCGTTCGGCCGGTATTAATGGGATTACGATTTTTGAAAGTACCGGCATGAACCGGGTTCTGCCGCGCCGGGACGTCCAGCCGATGTTTGTTGGATTCGGCCAGATGTTTGGTGGGGGACGTATCGGCCACCACACCCTGATTGCCATTATTGATTCGATTGACCAGGCGGAAACGGCCGTTGAAGCAACGGAAGCCGTTATTGGTAAACTGGCAGATCCCCACACAGGGGTTGTCTGTCTCACGCCTCTTATTAAAGTTTGGGGAGTTCCCGAAGAAAATTAACCAATCGAAAGCAGGCTTTTCGTTAGTGGGGTGCCTTCCTAATCAAATCAAACGCCTGAGTTCTTACGAAATAGGTTTACTGAACGATGCTCATTTCTCCCTGGATATTGTTTCTTGCTAGTTCGGCCGTTGTGGTTGTTGCGGCCTATAAAATGGCCGGATATGGCGACATCATTGCTGTGCGGACCAAACTGGGCGGCCTGTTAGTTGGGACGTTCTTTCTGGCTGCTGCTACTTCTTTGCCGGAATTTATTGCTTCTATCACCGCTTTTTCAGCCAACGCGCCTGATCTGGCGGCGGGTAATTTCTTTGGCAGCAATATGGTCAATGTTTTACTGTTGGCGCTGGTGGACCTGATCAATTATCGGGTTCCTCTGATGCGGCGGATGGCAGTGACTCACACGCTGACGGCCGTTTTGAGTATGCTGTTAATGGTGCTGGCAATCATTTTTATCATGGGTGATATTGATGTGATGATTGGCTGGGTCGGGGTGGACAGCATTATTTTGATTTTGCTCTATTTTGGCGGTGTCTGGTTAATACAACATGCAAGCCAGGAAGCCATTGGGGCCACCTCATCGGAACCGGTTATTGTGGATGAGTCGTTTCCGAGTCTGATGCGGGGCATTATCGGATTTTTAGTGACGGCCATCATTTTGACAATGGTTGTGCCATTGTTAGTGTCTGCCAGCACTGATATTGCCGAGATTACAGGGTTAGGGGACGGCTTTGTCGGTACGGCGTTATTGAGCATTGTTACTTCACTGCCGGAGTTGTTGGCGGCGCTGGCGGCCGTTCGGATGGGCGCTTTTGATCTGGCGGTTGGTAATTTATTTGGCTCCAGTGTCTTTAATATGCTGGGCTTGGGTGCGGCCGATTTCTTTTACGTGGACGGCCGTTTCCTGGGCGCGATTGACCCCGAATTTGCCCTTGTTGGTCTACTGAGCCTTTTGTTGACGATCATGGCCCTATTAACGAATCTGGCCCGGATTGAACGGCGCATCTTCTTCATCGAAGTAGACTCACTGGCTATTATCCTGGTCTATCTGGCAGGAATGTACTTATTGTTTTTGCATAGTGGGGGGTAGATTGGTTCAATTTTTATAATTGAACCAATCTTTAGTGAATATTGGTCTCCTAGCCGAATTGAATGCCTTGAGCCAGGGGGAGTTCTCTTGACCAGTTGATGGTGTTGGTCTGGCGGCGCATGTAGGCCCGCCAGGCATCAGAGCCGGATTCCCGTCCGCCCCCCGTTTCTTTTTCGCCGCCGAACGCCCCGCCAATCTCGGCACCCGATGTGCCGATATTGACATTGGCGATACCGCAGTCAGAGCCAGTTGAAGCCAGGAACTGTTCGGCCGTTCTCATGTTGTCGGTGAAAATAGCGCTGGAAAGCCCCTGTGGAACTTCGTTGTGCAGTTGGATAGCTTCGTCCAGGCTGTCATAGGTCAGCAGATACAGGATGGGGGCGAAGGTTTCCTCTTTGACGATACTGCTTTGAGCTGGCATTTTGACAACAGCCGGTTCGACAAAGTTCTCACCCAACTCCGGTCGGGTGCTGCCGCCGGTCAGGATTTCGCCGCCGGATGCCTGCGCTTCACTGAGGGCGGCTTGCATCTTTGAGACTGCCTTTGGGGTGATGAGCGGCCCCATCAAGGTGGATACCTCCAGAGGGTCGCCAATAGGAACCTGACGGTAAGCCCGTACTAGCTTTTCAGTTAATTGGGGCAAAATCGATTCGTGGACGATGAGCCGCCGGGTGGAGGTGCAGCGCTGTCCAGCCGTGCCAACTGCACCAAAGAGAATGGCCCTGGTTGCCATTTCTAAATCGGCGTCTTCGGCCACAATGATGGCGTTGTTGCCGCCACATTCCAGAATCGTTCGGCCGAAACGCCCTGCGACACTTTGGGCAACCTGACGGCCGACCTGGGTCGAGCCGGTGAACGAGATAAGTGGCAATCTCTTGTCCCGACATAGCTGCTGTCCCAACTCCGGCCCGGTTCCAATGACGAGATTAAAGAGGCCGGAGAGGCCATAATCAGCCATGACCCGGTTGCAGATGTGCTGCATGGCAACAGCGGTGAGGGGCGTCTGTTCCGATGGTTTCCAGATCATGCTGTCACCACAAACAGCCGCCAGAGCCGCATTCCAGGACCAGACGGCAATGGGGAAATTGAACGCGGTGATAATCCCGATTGGCCCCAGTGGATGCCACTGCTCATACATTCTGTGACCCGGCCGTTCAGAGTGCATGGTCAGACCATATAACTGGCGGGAAAGGCCAACGGCGAAATCGCAAATGTCAATCATCTCCTGCACTTCGCCGTGTCCTTCGACCCGGATCTTCCCCATCTCCAGGGTGATGAGATCACCCAAAGGCGCTTTCAATTCTCGGACGGCGTTACCCAAGTCGCGCACCAGTTGTCCCCGTTTTGGGGCAGGGATATTTTGCCAGCTTTGGAAGCCAGTTTGGGCTTCTCGAACGACTCTGTTGTAGCTCTCTGGGGTGGCTTGAATAACGGCCGCAATCGCTTCGCCCGTTGTCGGATTATAGGAGACGAGTTTACGGCCGTTTGTGTCTTCAATCCACTGATCCGGGCCGGTGCAGCTTCCGTAATTCACAGCTTCGATTTGCAATTTTTTGAGCAGGGCGTCCATCGTTTTTGATTCCTTTTCATTCATCATTTTTGGTTGATTGTTTCAAATATACCACATAATCGGAGCCATTTTTAGCCCTTACGAATACCAGTATTTGAGCTAATTTGAACGGCCGACTTTTTCCACAGCCCCAACGCTGGTTCATATTTTCATTTCATTTTTTGGGGATTTACTGTAGAATCGTCGAGGTTTGGTGCTTTTCTATATCAATAAAAAATATTATGTGTGCTAACGGACTGAAACGCTACATCTTAGTAAGCGGCCAACGATTAATCATTCAATCAAATGGCCGCTTACTCCTAAACAGTCCGCACGATTCCGCAGCGCATAAATGCGCCCTAATTTGCGGGCGGTCACTTACTTTTCGAGGAGGTTAAATGAGTCATCATGCAGTGGGTAATGGCAGCGAAATTGCTTTAAGCCGGACGCTGGGGTTACTGGATATTACCATGATAGGCGTGGGGGCCATGATCGGGGCTGGAATATTTGTGTTAACGGGCATTGCGGCAGGTGAAGCCGGGCCGGCGCTCGTATTGGCCTTCTTCTTTAATGGCATCGTGACGACTTTTACAGCATTATCCTATGCAGAACTTGGTTCCTGTTTTCCAGAAGCGGGTGGGGGGTATCTATGGGTCAAAGAGGGAATGGGGGGCACTCACGGCTTTTTGGCAGGCTGGATGTCCTGGTTTGCTCATGCAGTTGCCTGTTCCGTTTATGGGTTGGGCTTTGGTCATTTTGCTGTGGAGTTATGGCGCGTTACCGGGTTGCCCTTCTTTGGTCTGGCTGAAAACCATCTTGCCTTGATTTTTACCTTACTCATTGTTGGAATATTTGCCTACATTAACTTTCGCGGAGCCAGTGAAACAGGAGCGGTAGGCAATATCGTTACCATTGCAAAGGTCATTAT
>JBAPRX010000824.1:0-4346 GCA_049281335.1 Promineifilaceae bacterium (SeqCode) | reverse complement strand
TTGATCCATATGATCACACTTTTGCCTATGTTATTGGCGGTATTCTATCTGCTTCGGTTGTGGCCTGGGCATTACGGCCGAATATCCGGCGGTTATTGGAGGGCAAGGAGCGGATTGTCGGCCCTCGCGCCAAGAGGCTAAAGGAACGTGGTGGGGAGGCGTGAGAGGGGAGTGATTGAGTAATTGGTAATTGGGTAATTAAGGATGAATTGAGAATTGCCAGGTTGAGAACTGCCTGGCAGTTTGTTTATTAATTACCCAATCAACCAATTACCCTTTTGTTAGTAAATCGTAATGGAGGAGGCCCATAGCGTCTATGGTGACGTTTTGGACGTCGTCGGCCGAAAGCAGGTAGCGGGGTTCTTCGGTCAGATCGAGGGTGGGGTATTCTCTCGCCCACAATTCTTGTATCTGGCGGTATATTTCCAGGCGGGCGGCGGTGTCGGTTTCGGCGCGGGCGGATTCCAAAAGGGCATCCATTGCCGGGCTTTCATAATTGGAGCAAATCTGGTCGGTATTGGTAATAAAATATTCCATCCATGACAGGGCGTCTAAGTAGGCGGCTGGTTGGCCGCTGGAGGGCCAGCCCAATAAGTAGGCGGGGTATTCACAGGCGAGACTTTGGGGCCGAAACACAGCCCAGGGTGCGCCTTCGACTGTGACGTCTATCAGGTCTGTTTCTTCGATTTGGGCGGCCAGGGCTTCGGCGTAGGCTTGTTCCAGGGGAGTGTAACGGCCGTCGTTGACGTACCAGATTGTCATGTCGAGCTTGTTGCCGGGGCTGTAGCCGACGGCCATGAGGATGGCCTGGGCGGAACTGAGGTCGCGGGTGGCTTCAGTGGCGACCTGTCCTGGAGTGCCGGTTGGGATGGGGCTGTAAAGCGGCCGTCTGACATTATTAAAGACTTCCGCTGCCAGCGCTTCCCGGTCAACGGCAAAGGAGATGGCCTCCCGCATCCGGGCGTTGTCCCAGGGGTCTTCGCTTTGCTCAAAGACGAGGTAGCTTTTGAAGGCTGCCGGACCTTCCCAGTAGGTGAAACCGGCCGTGTTTCGTAAAGCCTGGGCGTCGCTTATTGGCAGACCCGTCCAGGCAATGTCAATGGCGTTGTTTTCCAGCGAAAGGCGCATTTGAGCGGGGTCGCTGTAGAAACGAAGCTGGAGGTTTTCAAAGGCCGGGGCTGCGCCGGGATAGTCGGGGTTGGCGCGGAGCTGCATCTGAACGCCCGGCTGCCAGTCCAGAACGGTATATTTGCCAAGACCGCCGCAGGTGGTGGTGGCGTCAAAGCCTGCCGGGAAGCAGTCCTCGCTGACGACAAAGTAGGGAGGCGTGGCTAAGAGGCTGGGGAAGTAGCCAATTGGTTCTTGGAGGACGAATTTCACGTGTTGGGCATCGGGGAGTTGGATTGAATCTTCGTCGGCGAAGCCATCGTCGTTGGCATCTTTGAGATAACCGTTTACCTGGACATTCCCCAGGCGGGCTGCTCGGAGGACGGAAAATTTCACATCTTCGGCCGTTAGATCGCTGCCATCGGGGAAGATGAGATTGGATCGAAGTGGAATGGTGTATTCCAGGCCGTCTTCTGAAATAGTGGGCATATCGGCCGCCAGAATGGGCAGAAGGTTGTTTTCACCATCGTACATATACAGACCACTCATGGTGTTTGATTTGACTTCCCAGCCAATTAAATCGGGTTCGCGGGCGGCGGGATCCATGTCGGCCAGTTCTCCGGCCATGCCGATCACAAGCTCGTCAGGAGGGGTTCCAACCAGGGATTCCCCGGCGGCAATGGTTTCACCGGTGACAAGCCAGTTCAGGGTTAGGGTGTCAAGGGTTCCATTTTCTTTATACGTGGCGATGGCTTCGTTAAGTTTGTTGAGCAGGTCTTGATTATCGGCCGCTACGGCAATGCCATAGCGTTTGTGTGAGATCCAGGCGGCTTCTCCTTCACCGCCTGCGATTTTTAACTGCTGTGGGTAGAGGGTGGCGAAATGTTCGGCGTCGTCGCTGTCAATAATTGCGCCTTCTACTTCGTTGTTAATGAGCGCCTGGATGGTTGCCCCCGAACTGCCGTAAAGCTGCAATTCTGGCTCGGCCAAACCAACGATTTCCCTTGCGGTTTGTTCGCCGCTGCTGAATCGCTGGACACCGATGGGAACACCGGGTCGGATGGCAGTATAACTCGTTAGTTCTTCTTCGTTGGCCCTGACGAGCAAGACTTGGCCGACTTCCAGGTAGGGGTTGGTGTAGGCTACCCCCTCCTCTGGCTGGTCGGGGATTAGGAGGGCTGACATGGCGGCGTCGAATTCGCCGTTGGCGACGCTGTTTAACAGCCCGCTGAAGCTGGTGACGACAAATTCGTAATCAAAACCGGCCGTTGCTGCCAGGTCTGCCATGACGTCGGGGTCAAAGCCGACGACATTACCGAACTGGTCAATATCGGCGAAATCTCGAAAGCGCGAGGGGGCGTCAATGACGACGGTGATGAAGTCGGGGTTTCGGGTGACTTCTGGCGTCACGATAGATTCGGCCGTAGTGGTAGCCGTGCTGGTTGGTAGAGGGGATTCCTGGGTTGGCTCTTCGGTTTCACTATCCCGACAGCTTGCAAGCAGCAGGACGACCAGCAGGAGCGTGGCCCGCCAGAGTCCTTTGTTATTCAATCTCATAAATGAATCCTTCGTCTTGCATTTGGGCGGTGAGAAGCACCGCTTGTAATTGGTAATTGGGTAAGTGGGTAATTATGATCCGTTCGAGTTAATTATCAGTTACTCAATTACTTCCTCAGTGAGTTGCGAGTATAGCAAGCTGCTGGGGGTGGGCAAGGCAAAGATTAAATCACGTTATACTCACGGATGAGGCGACCCTCGGCGAAACGGCCGTAGTCGAGCATGGAGATGTCGAGGGTGGTGGCTTTCCCTTCCAGAATGATTTCGCTTATTAATAATCCGGCGGCAGGGCCGTGCATGAAGCCATGACCGGAGAAGCCTGTTACCAGATAGTAGCCTGCCAAATGGGGGACGGGGCCGAAGATGGGATGGGCGTCGGGGGTGACTTCGTACAGGCCGGCCCAGGCGGAGAGACGGCCGGCTTTTGCCAGCAGGGGCAGGCGATTGATGGCTGCTTCCATGTGGATGAGTTCCCATTCTTCATCTACGGTTTGGTCGAGGCCGGGGGTTTGAGTGGGGT
Source organism: Promineifilaceae bacterium (SeqCode) (assembly GCA_049281335.1). Taxonomy (GTDB): domain Bacteria; phylum Chloroflexota; class Anaerolineae; order Promineifilales; family Promineifilaceae; genus JAKEFB01. Next base: position 1,162 of record JBAPRX010000824.1, on the reverse strand, counting down.
TGGACATGCCGGTGAGCAAGCCCTGGCCTTCGCGGTGGAAGTAGAGGCTTTGGGCGAAGTCTATGATGAAGGGGAAGTCGGCCGTGATTTGGGGTAAGGGGGTTGTGGTTAGCATCTGGCGGCGAATGGGGGTGACGGGCAGGGGGATTCCGGCCATATCGCTAATAACGGCCGACCAGGGACCAGCGGCGTTGACGACGATCTCGCAGGCAATGCGGCCCTGGTTGGTCTGGACGGCGGTTATTCGGCCGTCGGTGGGTTCGATGTTGATTACGGCCGTGTCGGTGAAGGACTGGACGCCGAGACGCCGCCCGGCGCTGATATATCCGGCTACGACGCCGTTGGGGTCGGCCAGGCCGTCTTTGCTGTGGTAGGTTCCGGCCAGAACGTCGTTGGCGGCCAGTTGGGGGACGCGCTGGCGAATGTCGTCGCCGGTCAGCCATTCGGTTTGGACGCCGAGGCTGTGTTGGAGGGCGACATTGCTGCGGAATTTTTGGATGTCGGCTTCGTTAGTCAGCAAGAATAAATAGCCGGGCCAGCGGAGGTCAATAGCCTGGCCTGTTTCTTCCTCGAACTGTTCGAGCATGGGAAGGCTGAGTTGGGAGAGGCGGATGTTGATCTCGGTGCTGAACTGGTAGCGGATTCCTCCGGCGCATCGGCCGGTTGCGCCCTGGCCGAAGAAGGGCTGTTTTTCAAGGAGGATGATGTCCCGGCAACCTTTGAGGGCCAGATGGTAGGCGGTGCTGGCTCCCATGACGCCGCCGCCGATGACGACGACTTGGGTTTGGGTGGGGAGAGTTGGGGTCATATTTTTAGCAACGAATTTCACAAATTAGACGAATTTGATGAGCTGGACGCAGAGATTCACGGAGAAGCGGAAAGCCACATAGGTTTATAAGGTTGAACAAGGATTTGGTGGGTGTTGGAGGATTTCTCGCTGCGTTTGAAATGACATGGGGTTGTGTATTGGGTAGGCGGAGCAATTGATTATAGGGGGACGATTGTTCCGAGGTTCATTTGTAGGGCGTTGTCGAGGGCGAGGCGGGCGGCGGCGGCGTCTTGGACGGCGAGGCCGACGGATTTGAAGTAGGTGATTTGGTCGGGGGAGGTACGGCCGTCTTTCATTCCGGCTGCGATTTCGCCCAGTTCAGCGTATATGTGG
>JBAPRX010000823.1:0-2500 GCA_049281335.1 Promineifilaceae bacterium (SeqCode) | reverse complement strand
TCGGCCGTTTCAGGCCAGATGACGACGTCGCTCAACCGGGCCGGGTGGTGGGACATATCGTGTGAGCGAAGCTGGCGTTCGGATTCGGCCGTGGAGAGACTGGTTGGGGGGAGAACGGCCGATAGTTGTTGTAGGATATGGTCGTTTAGAGAGTTGAAAGGGGTCATGTTGGATTTTTTGTCACGCAAAGGCGCTAAGATTTTTTTCTTGCTAATAGGCTTTATACAGGGAAAGCCTAATTTTACCGCAGTATTCTGCAATATTACTTTTGAGGGGCTTTGTTGGGTAGGGCAACTTTTTTTAGCGAGCAGCAAATGGGCGAGAGACAAAGGGCAAGGCGGGCGGCGATGGTGGCTAGGGGTCGTTGGTTTTGGAGTGGGGTTGATTTCAGTGGGGACCTATTTGCTGACAGGTATTCCCTTTTGCTGTCCTTGTGATTTATTTTTGGGTGTAATAGGATAGTATCTGGCATACAGGCATACGTTAGCAGATTGGACGGTAAAGAGAATGAGTAAACCGACGTTGTTGGTTGTGGATGATGAGAGCGATCTTCTGGCTGAGTTGAAGCCGCTTCTGGAACGGTCGGGATTTGTGGTTGAAACGGCTTCGGATGGCACACAGGCGATTGATGCGACAAAGCGACTGCAACTGGATCTGATTATTCTCGATGTTTTGATGCCCCAGATGGATGGGCGGGAGGTCTTGCGGCGTTTACGCCAGGCGGACAACTGGACGCCGGTTATTTTGCTGACCCAGATCGGCACTCCGGCCGAACGGGCCATGACTTTGCAGGAAGGAGCGGATGATTACCTTAATAAGCCCTTTAATCCGATGGAGCTTGTTGCCCGGATTCAGGCGGTGTTGAGGCGAACGCAGCACAGGAATCTGCCTCTGTCGAGTTTCCGACATCTGAAAAGCGGCGACTTGAATATTGACCGACAGACTCGACAAGCAACATTGGGGGGCGAGACGCTGACGCTGACGACCAGGGCTTTTGGGGTTTTAGAGCATTTGGTACTGCACTCAGGGGAAATTGTTTCGCGGGAACGACTGCTGGATGAGGTCTGGGGCTGGGAGCATGCGGTTGAGACCCGGGCAGTTGACATTCGTATTGCCGAAATCCGAAAGGTTCTGAATGATGACGCCGGTCAACCACGTTACATTGACACGATAATTGGGACGGGCTATCGCTTCATCCATGAGGCAGAAGGCCATGCGTAGAGCGTTGATTTTCGTTCTGGCGTTGATTCCGCCGCTTCTGGCTTTAGGGGTCGCTTTTCTATTTGAGCAGGGCATTTTTGCAAACGTGTCCTGGATAGGTAATTTTGATATTGATGCGGCAGGGATGATTTCGCGGGGCGGCCTGTTAGGAGGCGGGCTGATTATTTTTGTTTTGCTGACAGTTTGGTGGGCGGAGGGCCGGGCCGAAGCGACTTTTCAGGCCGAGAAAAGGATGCAAGCCGATACCCGCCGTCGTTTCTTTGGCCGCTTAGACCATGAACTCAAGAATCCATTGACCATCATCAAGCTGGGTGTTACCAATATTGAGCAAAGCCCCAATATAACGGCCGTTCAAAACAGCTCTCTAAATCGTATAGGGCAGCAGGCTGAGCGGTTGCAGAAATTGGTGGAGGATTTACGGTGGTTGTCGGAGTTGGAGGTCGAGCGTCTTGAAAGTTACACCGTTGACCTGGCTGAGGTTTTGGCAGAGGCGATTGAACTGGTGCGGGCTACCTTTCCTGGCCGGATGATTAATTTTCAAGTGCAAAGTGAAGCTGAGGCGATTGCGGCCGTTTCCGGGGATCGGGATATGCTGGTCGTCGTCTTCCGTAACTTGATGGACAACGCTCTCAAATATTCATCAGCCAAAGATGTGGTGGAAGTCCAGGCGGCTGATGAAGGGGAGTGGGTCAAGGTCGAGATAGCGGACACAGGGGTAGGTATTCCAGAGCGCGATTTGCCGCGCGTGTTTGAGGAGCTTTATCGGAGCGACAATGTCCAGACTATTCCCGGCAGCGGTTTGGGGCTGGCGCTGGTTTGGCGAATAGTAAAGTTACACGATGGCAGGATAAATCTGGAGAGCCAGGTAGGGCAGGGAACGGTCATTCAGGTACGGCTGCGGGCTTTGTTGCCTGAAAATTGATGTATCAAATCCGTTACACACTATTTCATTTTGAATACAGCTTTTTAGCACCGGGAAACATGGAACAGTGTATGCTTAAGTCAAATTGTTGAGAAAGGAAATGCGACTTGATGATAAAAGCACGATTTATGTTTGCTATCCTGGTATTGCTTCTGTTTTTAGCCGGGTGCGGCAAATTTGAGATTAAGGGGGATCTGGTTACTGAAACGTCAACATTTACGGTAACCGACGCGGAAATTGACCAAAACACTGGCATTGGTGAAGGGCAAATTGCGGCTTCAGATTCGCCGACGTTAGGTCTGGGTTTGATTGAAATTGCCTGTATTTTTGGGGTGCTGATATTGGCTGGTGTGGCAG
>JBAPRX010000822.1:0-12735 GCA_049281335.1 Promineifilaceae bacterium (SeqCode) | reverse complement strand
GTATCGGCCACATCAATCTGAATGGTATTACCCGTTTGTCGCGCCTGGACGGCCGTGCCGCCCTCCTGGGTGTACTTATAGGCATTACTGAGCAGGTTAATCAGAATTTGGGTGATACGGTTCGGGTCGCCAAATACTTTGGGCAGGTCATCCGACAATTCAACGGTCAGATAAAGGCTGCGCTCGTCAAACTGTTGGCGAACACTGCTGGCGGCCGAGTTGATCAGATCTTCAATGGAGACAAGCTGGACATCCAGTTCCATTTTTCCCGACTCGATCCGGGAAACGTCTAATAAGTCCCGCACTAGTTCGTGGAGGCGTTCGGTATTTTTTTTGGCAATTTGTAAAAAGGCTGCCTGCTGGTTGTTGACCTGTCCGGCGCTGCCCTGGATTACGAGATCGAGATAGCCTTTGATGGAGGTCAGTGGGGTCCGGAGTTCGTGGGAAGCGATTGAGACGAAGTCGCTTTTCATCTGGTCTATTTCTGCTTCGCGGGTGAAGTCTCGGAACACGGCGACGGTTCCGGTTGAGCCATCTACAAATGATTGGAGGGGTGCGAGGCTGATGGAGAGGGTCTTGTCGCCCCAGTCGAGCTTCATCGGCGGCCGATTGAGCGCCTTGTCCTGTAACATATCAAGGACGAGCGCCTGATCCGATTGTGAGACGTTCTTTTCCATGACTGCTTCGATGTTTCGGCCGATAATCTTTTCGTCAGAAAGGTTCAACAGACGGCTGATAGCCGGATTGGCTACAATGGCTTTGTCGTCGCTGTCAAAGACGATAACGCCGTCGGCAATACTTTCGAGAATGGTCTGATTCTTATTGGCTTCGGCATGTTCTCGGGCCAGGGCAGCGGCCAAATCCTGGGTGCGTTCGTTCACCCGTTCATCTAGCTCCTGGTTAATAGTCTGAATGTCTTCTACGGCACGTTCGAGACTGCGGGCCGACAGCCAGGCCAGGAAGCCGATGATGATAAGTCCTAATGCGCCAATGAGATTGGGTGTTAAGTTGTTGAGCAGGGAGATGACAATGATGACGACGGTCACAACGAAGGCCATGAGAATGCTGGCAATCGGTCGCAAAACGATGCTGCCCATGAGAATGGGAATGGAGAATAGGAACAGGGTTCGGCCGTTTACTACTTCCTGGGGATTGTCGAATGCGAGGACAAGGATGAAGATGAGCAGGAACAGGGTTGAGGCGACCCATCCCCGCCAGTAACGATTAAGGAGGTAGATGACGACCAGGCTGACGAGCATAACGGCTCCGGCCTGATATAAGATGCCAGCCTCTGGCTCCTGCCCCGTTGTGTCAAAGATAAAGGTCGCTACCAGCCCTAAGAGGACGGCGACCACGGTGAAGGCCAACATGATATTCAACAGGCGACCCCGCCGAGCGCTCCCAGGGTCGGTTGAAGGAACATCAAACAGTTGGCTGATGAATTCTACAAGCATATCAACATTAGTATAAGATTAGCTTTGGCATTGTACCATAGTATGTTAGTCTTGGTCGTGAAGGATAGGTGCAAATGTGTGGCGTACCTAGCCAACGCTGCCGAAAAGCGCTTCATACTGTATTAGTGCTGAAAGAACGGCCGAGCGAACGACGTCCTGGGGGGTGTACAGGCACTTTCCAATCCACAGTTCGGGGTAGTCGGAATCTGGCCCCTGGTGGTTGGCAGCCAGAAAGTCGGCCGCTCGCTGTAAGACTTCTTTTTTGATCGGTTCGTGTTGGTGGTAGTAAAGGAGGGCGGTCAGGACGTAAGCTGTTTCCTCTACTGTGCCGACATCGTAGAAGCCCCAGGAGCCATTCGGCCGTTGGGTGTGAAGGAGCCAGTCAATGGTGGGACGGCAGACGTAGCTCAAGAAAACATCGTGGCGGAGCATTCCCACCAGGACGTGGGCGGTGGCGTAGAAGGGTGAGGCGTGCCACTTGTCCATCCAGTAGATGTTAAAGATGCGGTTATCGAGCAGCTTGATAATAATTTCTTCTGATACCTTCTCTCGGTCGGGATAATCGGCCGTCATTAACTCCAGGGTTTCCAGGGCGTGAAGGTTGGTTCCGATGCTGATGTTCCGTTCAAAGTCGTAGGTCTTGAAGATAAATGTCTCTTTGTCTTGGAAACGGGCCAGGACAGCGGGGTCAATGTCGTAGCCTGCCAGCAGCAGCAGGCGGCTTGTTACGGAGGTGATGTCGCCGTCCGGGATGCCAAAGGTGGGGTCAAGGCCGATGCCTACCTCGGTTAATTGGGAACGGAGTTTGTCCCAAACGGCCGTGCTCGCAAAATCGGTGATGGGCAGTCCTGAAAAGGCCAGATTATTCAAGGCCCAGGTTAATTCAAAGGTGCTGAATGGATATAGATAGATGACATTTTCCATAGAGCGGCGCAAATTTTCCAGGTAGGCGACGCCTCTGGGGTCTTCTTTGCCGTTCAGCATGAGATAGTAGGCGGTTGTTGCCGGGGAGTTGCCCAGTGAACCGTTGCTGGAGACGGCCTGGGCCATTTTTGCTGAGTCGCCGTTTTTGCCTAAGAATTCCAGGGAGTGAACGGTTGAGATGTGGGGAGAGTAGAGGTATTGGGGCGGGATGAGTCGTAGTTTTTCGGCCTGGATTTTTCCGTAGCCGCAGGTGTGGTTGGGAATGTCGAGGCCGACGGCGCGGGCTTCTTCCAGGAGGGTGGGGAACAGCAGTTCAAACCCAACGAGTTCAAACGGATCGCGGTGGAGGAAGTGGAGGTGCTGCCAGAGGAATGTTTCTGCCCGCTTCACTGCCTGTTCGGAACCGGGACAACGGCTGCCGTTTTCGTGCAGGGCAATGGCGGCGGCGAGGGTGCAGATTATCCGGTCGTGGTAGTAGGATATTTCTCCGCCCCAACTGCCGTCCGGTCGTTGGTTTTCCAGGAGCCAACCCAGGAGGTCGGGCCAGCGCGATTTGTCCTGTTCCTTATTTCGCAGTCTTCCTAACCAGGCAATGTCGTAGGGACTGGCCCCCATTCTTTGATTCAGGTTTTGGACGAGTTCTTGAGCCTCCTGTTTGTAACTCAAGTAGAAACTCCTTATTTTAGGGCAGTGGTTAGCTGTACCTGTGGCAGCGGATACCAAAAACTACCGTCTTTCGAGCGTTTGCCCAACCCAAGAACATGGTTTCGGTTCCTGGCGTAGAAGTCGGCCAGAGTTTGCCAGGATTCGGCCGAAAGTTCCGGGTAATGCTCGCTGACGTGACGGGAGAAAAGGTGGTCGTATAGTATTGAGCGCAGACCTTGTTGATCGAGGTAAGGTGAGGGGCTGATGGTGAAGTAAAGGTCTTCTTTTCCGGTGGCGATGAGGGGCATGTCGAATGTGGCGGGTCTGTCAAAGCCGATGAAGATGTCCACCGGAGCGACAGGTTCGCCGTAGTAGGCGGCGACGATCTCTTCTTTGTTGGGAAGGCGGCCGTGCTGCTGGTAGAAGCCCAGCCCGATTTCGGCCACTGATTCGGCCGCGTCGTGGGCGCAGACGCCGAAAAAGAGACGGTGGCGGTTGTTATCGGCCGTTTTGTCGGCCAACTCCTGGAAGGCAGCCAGGGCTTCTTCGTATGGGGTGTTCTTGAGATAGCGTTTTGTGTCACCGTATACTCGCACCCTTACATTATACTCTTGATAGAAATCAAGCAAGGCATCGTTTTCGTTGAGCCAGAGTAAACCGGGCTTGATCATTTGGGCGTATGCGTCGCCCCGCGCCAGCAGTTCCGGCCCAAAAATGGGGGTTAGCAGCGTTTCTATTCCATGATCGAAGAAAAGGCTGTAAAGGGCAATCTGGCGGCTCCAGGTGATGTTCATGTAGGCGTCCATCGAAAAACTGCCGTTCTGGCTGCCGTGTTCCAGCATGAACCAGCGGCGGGTTCCGTTGATGGGAAAGACAACGACCTTTGGCCCCTTCTCCCGAACCAGTTGGGCGACTTCCTCCGTTGGAAGGGCCAGGAATGCTTCAAAGTCCATTCACGACTGTTCCTTCGGCCGTTTGCCTGGCAAGGGGAAGAAGCGGGAAGTCCGATTAATATATTCCTGGTAGCCGGGAATTTTGTCGCCCAACATTTTTTCTTCTTCGCTCACTAAACGGCCGTAATCCCAGAAGATGTATGCCAGGATGAGGACGACGGGGAGAGCGGGATTGAGCAGCAGCAGCCCCAGGCCGAAGATAAAGAAAGAGAGGTAGATGGGGTGTCGAACATAGGCATAGGGGCCGGATTCGATTAGATATTGGCCTTTCTGAACCTCGATGCGCTCGCCAAAATATTCTTGCAAATTTGACCTGGCCCACCAATGGAGGAGCAGTGAGCTAAAAAAGACCAGCAGCCCAATTGTTTGCAAGTTCATTCCCCAGGAAGCGTCGGTATAAAGACCCAACACCGGCAGGAGGGTTGGTTGGAGGATGAGGAAGAGGCAAACAGCTAATCCCAAAATGGTATATCTAAATTCGCCAGCACTGCCCTTTTCCCGAAATGGATCATACTTGCGAATAAACCAGAAGTGCATGCCATAAAAAATGGCAATGACAACGAACAACGAAAAAGTGAGATGGAGACCTGTAACCATATTAATTTGCTCCTTCTTTTATGGTAGATAAGTGTCCATAGTCAATCAAGGTAATAATCCCTGTAACTAACATTGTGGTGACAAGAATGCTAATAGCAATAGGAAATACGGCCGATAGCAGCCTGACGGTTATCAATGCAGCCGGAAAAGCGGCCGCAAAAGCCAGTGAATGGCGTATGCTAACCGGACTGCGGGCGGCTTTGCTTTGGCCGGCGGAGAGGGCGAAACCGATCAGGCCGCCGGCCAGCAGGTCGGTCAGGAAGCTGCTCCAATCGGCCGTTAGATAAATTGTTAAGGCCAGTGAGAAGAAGAACATAAGCGCGATGTTGGTAACGGTTACGGAGACTGGCTCCTGGCTGTATTCTTCCAGTCCATGGTTCGGTCTTTGGCTGACGATTTTGCCTTCTGTCAGCCGGATCAGTGTGGCTCCAAGCAGCGCACCCAGAAACATTGTGCCAACTGCGGCAACGACAGCGGAATCTTGCCATAGTTGGATTGCAGCCAGTAGTCCGGCAACGAGGGGTAGGTTTTGTATGAATTCCCAGAAGAAGATGGTTTTGAACTGCATTGGTTTTAATTCGTGTTCGATATTAAGAGTTGATTTAGCAAATCGCTCAACATATGTTGTCGCGGAACTTATACCTCTTTCAAAATCATGGGGACGCCGTCTTTTGGGCCAGGAGCGGTATTGGGTTGGGTGGTTGGTTTGGTGATGTTCATGGTTGTTGGTGATTGGCTAACCGGGGTTAGCTTGGTAATTGGCTAACCGGGGGTTAGCCTGGCAATTGGTGTGTTTACTTGTTTTGGTTGGTGTTTTGCCGAGCCAGCGATGTTGTATGAATTGCAAGTTTTAATACTGGCCCAGCAGCCCCCTTTGGCGGGCGATCTTTTCGCACCATTTGAAGATGAGCCAGCCGAGCAGTAGAAAAACGGCCGAGTGGATTATCAACCAGACCAGTGTCCCAGCCTGCCACGTCTCGGCCAGCGACATCCCATCTACTGTTACCTGTCGCAGGACAATGATGCCCTGTGTGGTTGGCAGCAGCCGGGCGATAAAGGCCAGCCAGGAGGGGAACCGATCTATAGGCAGCAGCGCACCGTTCAGAAATACCAGACCATACTGCACCAGATCGCTCAAGGAGTTTGCCTGTTTATAGATGAGGGTGAAGCCGCCAACGGCAAAACCAAAGCCATAGAGGCCAGAAATTGTGATGATAAATACGGGAACGGCAGCCGGAGAGAGCGGCAGTCTGATTTTTAATAAGAACATCGGCCCAATGGCGATCAGGGCGGCTATGACGGTCGTTGTTAGAAGGGTTGACATGGAACGGCCGAGTACCAGAAATCCGGTGTCGGTTGGACTCATAAACATCTGCTCCAACGTTCCGGCTTGCATTTCGTCTTTTAGATTGGAACTCATGTCCGAGATGGCTTTTATCGCAAAAAACCAGACGAGATAGCCGATTAGAGAGGCGCTCAACTGCTCTCCTTCCAGCCGACCCCCACCGACCAGGAAACTCAGACCGATGAAAGAAAAGCCCATGATGAACACTTCAAGGATCAGATCGACCTTGTAGTTCCAGGCCAGCATGAGTCCCTTGTGGGTTTCATTCAAAATTGTTGTTGTCAGCGTTACTACGGTGTTCATCAAATTTAACTGGTCAAGTCTTTGCGTGTTCATTGATTCCGTATCTTTTACCCGGTTCTTTTTTTGCTGTGCCAATGATGATAGTGTGGTCTTCCTTCGCTTACTCCACCAGTTTCATAAAAACTTCTTCCAGGTCTGGTTGGATCCGGTTGGCACTTATCAAATTTAGCCCCATTTCCTGAGTGCGGCTTAAGAGGGCGTAAAGCTGTTCGTTGGACATTGGGCCGGTCAATGCTGTTCCTTCTCCATTTTGGGCAATGGTCAGCCCTGCAAAGGAGCCTCGCAGTTCGGTGGCGGGCAGGCCGCCATCCAGGTGAATCTCATAATATTCTTCTCGAAACAGGGACAATAACTGCTGAACGGGCTGGTTAGCGACCAGTTTGCCGTGACTGATAATGGCAACACGACGGCAAACTTCCTGGGCCATATCAAGTTGGTGGGTGGTCAGGATAATGGTCTTGCCTTGTTCTTCAGCTAACTGTTTGATCAGCTTTTTTATGGTTCGGGCTGCCTGTATGTCCAGCCCCAATGTTGGTTCGTCTAGTAACAGGATAGGTGGGTCGCTCATGAGAGCGGATGCGAGCGCTACCTTTTGCTGCATACCACGCGAAAAGAGGCGCACTTCGTCGTTCCGCCGTTCCCATAAATCCAATTCGCATAGCAATTGTTCGGCCCGATCTTTAAGCTGGTCGGTCTGCCCTTTTAATCGGCCGAAGTACATTAGATTTTGCCAGGCTGTCAGCCGCCAATAGACGTTCCGCGCACCTTCCAGGACCGCGCCAACCTGATCTAAAGCAGCGTGCTTTTGGCGGAAAAGGTCTTTGCCGTTCAGGAAAATCTGGCCCGTAGACGGCCGAACCAGACTGCAAATCATTTTGATGATTGTTGTCTTTCCGGCTCCGTTTGGCCCTAGCAACCCGAAAACCTGGCCTCCTTCAATAGAGAGGTCGAGATTTTGAACGGCCGTGATCTCTTTACCGTTTGACCGGGTATATGTTTTGCTGAGAGACTTCACTTCGATGACAGGAATGGCACAAATCGGCGACATAGAAACTACTACCTTACAGTAGATGTGTCAGGCACCTGGAAAGTTGTTGGTCACTCTAATCACCTCTGGTAAAAAGCGCCTGACACCTCTATAAACAATAATTCTTCTTATTGTTATGACTGTAATGATTTACAGGGAGTGGTTCAATGGGAAATAAGGTGGGAAAAAGGCCGATGACTGGCTTTATACTCCTGTAGTGATGGCTCTAAGTGCGACTCCAAATAGGAATAATGTCATGATGGCATAGGCCCACTGAGCATTATTTGAGTCGTCCCCCCGCATATAAGTAAACAGCCCAGGCAGGGCGACAATGGCAAAAACGCCATAAAGAAAGTGGACGGACCGGCCGGGCGAGGCCGAGAAAAATAGCAAAATGACGCCCAATACTGCCTGGATAATAAAGAGTATCTCCCCGACAGCTAAAGCTCCCAGATAGCTGCCATCTACTCCATAATTTCGGATTGCCCGATACATGCCCCACAGCCCTGCCAGTAAGAAAAATAACCAGGTTGTATTTGATAAAACGCGATGAAGAGTCAGTATGGTGTTCATGAGTTGGTAGTTTACCGCAAAAATGTGTAATGCGTAAAACGTCATGAGTGAAACGTAAAACGTAAGGTCAGGGGTGTTACGTTTTACGTTTTTTTGGGGAGGAGATGGGTTTTTGGAGAGGGCGTTTTTTTGTTGCTTATTGCCCCGATCATTGAATCGGTTACAATCCGCCCCCATGATTAGTGACTATCAAAAAGCGTTGGATTTCCTGTATGGTTTTGCCAACTTTGAACACAAGCGGATCGAACAGTATTCGCCGGAAAATGTCAGCCTGGATCGGCCGATTAAGCTCCTTGAACTGCTGGGCAATCCCCAAAAGACCTTTCCGGCAGTTCATATTGCCGGAACGAAAGGGAAAGGATCGGTGTCGGCGATGGCGGCGGCTTCCTTGCGGGCGGCGGGGTACCGCGTTGGCCTTTATACCTCGCCCCATTTGCAGGAATTTCGGGATCGCATCCGAATTTTGACGCCGGAAGATGAGGACGGCCGTATTTCTGAAGCCCAGGTCGTGGCCGGGGTTGAACGGATGAAACCGGCTATTGAACAGGTTCCGGGCATTACCTGGTTTGAACTCATTACGGCGCTGGCTTTTCTCCATTTTGGAGAGCAGCAGATTGATGTGGCGGTGGTTGAAGTGGGGCTGGGCGGCCGTCTGGATGCTACCAATGTGTTGACCCCGTTGGTTTCGGTGATTACTTCTATCAGCTATGACCATACCTATTTATTAGGGGATACGCTAGCCGAGATTGCCGGTGAAAAAGCGGGCATTATCAAGGAGCGTGTTCCGGTTGTCTCTGCTCCTCAGGAGTCATCGGCGTTGGACAAGATTGAGATGGTGGCCCAGGCGCATCATTCCTCCCTGATGGTTGTCGGTCGAGATTGGTCTTTTCAATCAGCGCTTTCCAGCCGCCAAAGTGCGGAGAAGAGAGGCAAGCAGGTTATTGCTGTCGTGCCGCCTTCTGGTTCCCACTTGACAGCTGCCCCGACTACTTTCGAGCTGGCTCTGGTTGGACACCACCAGCAGGAGAATGCGGTTGTTGCGCTGGCTGCTCTGGAAATTATCAGCGAGTATTTTCCGCAGTTGACCCTGGAGGCTGTTCGCACGGGGCTGGCAACGGTTTCGTGGCCTGGCCGTTTGCAGACGCTTCATGTGGGGAACGGAACCCCGACGCTTCTGGTGGACTGTGCTCATAATGTGGACTCGGCCCAAAAGCTGGCCTTTGCTCTACAGAATGATTACCGATATGAACGGTTGTGGTTGGTTTTAGGCGTAACGGCTGATAAGGATGTGTCTGGCATTGTGGAAACTTTGCTGCCTCTGGCCGAGGGAACTATTGTGACGACCTCCGGCCATCCCCGCGCCGCCAGTCCACGCGACCTGCTCCAAATAACGGCCGAGGCCGGATTTGAAGCCCAACCGGCGGCTACTGTGCCGGAGGCGGTCGAGGCAGCCTGGGCGTATGCTTCCCCCGACGATCTGATTTGTGTGACCGGTTCTATTTTTGTGGTGGGTGATTTGCTTAATCAGTGGGACGGTCTACAATCACAGTTGAATCTTAAACCGCTTGGTTTGGAGCAATAAATGAGAAATGGTGAACGGATAAATTTCGGTCAATTCCCTGACTTTATACAGATGGGTTTGGCCTTTGATGAAGACCTTTTTGTTGAGGATGAAGAGGTAGAACTGGAAGACGGCATTATCGAACGGCCGTTTCTGCCTTTGCGTGATCTAGTGCTGTTTCCACAGATGGTCATGCCCCTCTTTGTTGGTCGAGAACGGTCTCTGGCAGCTATTCAAGCGGCCGTTAATAATGGGGAAACGCTGGTTGTTGCTACCCAGAAAGATAGCGAAATTTTTGACCCGGTTGAGGATGATATTTTCACGATTGGGACTGAAACGATTATTGGACGGCCGATGCGAATGCGAGACACAACGACTCGCGCTCTGGCTCAGGGCCGCCGCCGGGTAGAAATATTAGAGTTTACACAGTGGGAGCCTTATATTCGGGTTCGTATTCGGGCGTTGGACGAACCGGATGTCTGGGAGCGTACCACTGAAGCTTTGATGCGGGCTGTTACGGCCCTGTTCGAGAAGGTGATTGAACTGGACCGACGCCTGCCTGAAGATATTTATACCTTTGCTATTAATATTGATGAACCGGGCTGGCTGGCCGATTTTCTGGCGACCACCCTGGAGATTCCGGTGGAGACTCGTCAGGAATTGTTGGAGTGTCTGGATGCCAATGTCCGCCTCCAAAAAGTAAGCATTTTGCTGGCTCAGGAGTTGGATGTTCTGGAGATGGAAGACCAGATTCATTCCCAGGTGCAGCAAGAAGTGGACAAGATGCAGCGGGAACATTTCCTGCGGGAACAGATGCGAGTCATTCAGAATGAATTGGGCGAAGCGGATGTCTTCACGCAGGAATTGAGCGAACTACAGGCAGCTTTTGAACAGAAAGAGTTACCGGAAGAAGTTAGAGCCAAAGTGAAAAAAGAGTTGGCACGTCTTGGCAGTATGCCGCCGATGGCTCCAGAGATCGGGATTATTCGCACGTATCTCGATTGGATTTTGGAACTGCCCTGGGTTGAGAAATCGGACGACAATCTGGATGTTGCTCATGCGGCCGAAGTGCTGGACACCGATCACTATGCTCTGGATAAGGTCAAGGACCGCATTCTGGAATATATCGCTGTTAAGCAGATCGCTTCTGATTCGATGAAAACCCCGATTTTGTGTTTTGTTGGCCCGCCGGGTACGGGCAAAACCTCTATTGGGCAGTCCATTGCCACCGCCTTGAATCGGGAATTTATCCGGATCAGTTTAGGCGGCGTTCGGGATGAGGCCGAGATTCGCGGCCACAGGCGGACGTATATCGGCGCTTTACCCGGCCGAATTATTCAGGCTATGCGTCGGGCGGGAACGATCAACCCCCTGTTTATGTTGGACGAAGTGGACAAGTTGGGCCAGGATTTTCGGGGCGACCCTTCTTCTGCCTTGTTGGAGGTCTTAGACCCGGAGCAGAACAAAGCCTTTGTGGACCATTACCTTGACCTGGATTACGATTTGTCGAAGGTCTTGTTTGTTACTACGGCTAATATGCTCGACACGATTCCACCGGCTTTGCAAGATCGAATGGAAGTGATTGAATTTTCCGGCTATCTAGAAGAGGAGAAACTGGAAATTTCTCATAATTTCTTGATTCCGCGCCAGTTAGAGCAGCATGGTTTGAATGATGTTGGGCTGCGGTTTGACGATGCAGCCCTGAAGATGATCATTCGCCAGTATACCTATGAGGCCGGTGTGCGGAATATGGAACGGGAGATTGCCAATATCTGTCGAAAGATTGCTCGCAAGGTTGTTGAGAAGAAACGTTATCCACACCGGATCAGCACCCGCCAGATTATTAGTTTGTTGGGGCCGCCTCGCATGATGCAGGAGCTGCTGCGGGAAGAAGATGAGGTTGGGGTGGCGACCGGCGTCGCCTGGACTTCCGCCGGGGGCGACATCATGTTTATTGAGGTAACGGTGATGCCGGGTAAGGGGTCGCTGACTCTGACCGGCCAGATGGGGGATGTGATGCAGGAGAGCGCCCAGGCTGCTCTAAGTTATACTCGCAGCCAATCGGCCGCTTTGGGAATTAAGGATGAGATTTTTGAGAATACGGACATTCATATCCACATCCCGGAAGGGGCAGTGCCGAAGGATGGCCCTTCGGCCGGGGTTGCGATGGCGACGGCTTTGATTTCGGCTTACACGAATCGGCCGATTCGCCGTGATGTTGGGTTGACGGGGGAGATTACGCTGCGCGGCCGTATTTTGGCGGTTGGCGGTATTCGGGAGAAGGCGCTGGCTGCTCGCCGGGCGGGGGTGAATTATTTCGTCATGCCGAACAAGAATGAGAGCGACCTGGAGAATATCCCCAAACGACTCCGCCAGAATATCGAGTTTGTTCAGGTGGACCGGATGCACCAGGTATTGGATATGGTGCTGCTGCCTTCTAAAGCGCCTAAACGCCGTCGAACTAAAGCGCCGACGCTTCCGGCTGCTGCCGTACCTCCGGCGTAATATTCGCTTTGATTTTATGAAATACCGCCTATACATTGATGAAGTAGGCAATCCCGACTTGGGGGCTTCCAGAGATCCCAATCACCGTTATTTGAGTTTAACAGGGGTCATTATGGAATTGGAGTATGTACGAACTGACGTATTCCCAGCAATCGAGTCGCTCAAAGAACGATATTTTGGTTCCCACCCTGATGATCCCCTTATCCTGCACCGTAAAGAGTTAATAAACAAGCGTTATCCCTTCAAGCAGCTACGTGATCCAGAAATAGAACGTCGGTTTAATGAGGAATTACTTACCTTGCTGCGTAAGTGGGATTATACGGTTATTACTACTGTAATTGACAAACTAGAACATCAACAACGGTATACTACCTGGCGTTATGACCCATATCACTATTGCTTAAAAATATTAGTAGAAAGATATGTGCTGTGGTTGGAGCAAAGAAACGAGATCGGAGATGTCATGGCAGAATCCAGAGGAGGGAAAGAAGATCGCCGCTTGAAAGATTCATTTTCTCGGTTATATGAGGATGGTACAGATTTTATACAACCAGATAAGATAGCCCGTTATCTTACCAGTAAACAGCTGAAGGTGAAGCCTAAAAGTAACAATATCGCTGGATTACAAATTGCTGATCTTATTGCTCATCCCAGTTTTAAGGCAACACAAGCCAGACAAGACAACAAGGTTCTACCAGAAAACTTTGGTGGTAAAATTGCCGCAATTTTAGAGGAACTGAAATATTATCGTAGTTCCACTGGTAGGATTAATGGCTGGGGCCGGAAATGGCTCCCATAAAAAAACCCCCTTACGGGGTTCGAAGGCTATTACCTTCCACCTCCAGTAA
>JBAPRX010000821.1:0-9855 GCA_049281335.1 Promineifilaceae bacterium (SeqCode) | reverse complement strand
GTATCGGCGATGGCGTCGGCCGTTTCGGGGGGCATGTCGGTATCAAGGTAAAGAAAGTTCCAGATCAGTTCGCCGAACAGGATATGGGCGGCGGCGACATATTCCGGCCCCAGGCGATTGTTGGAGACAAAGTTGTGCATCGCGGTGACTTTATATGGCCCATACTGTTGTTGGAGGTCGAGCGGCCCGGCGTAGCTGACGGCCGTTGCTGCCAGCCGGAAGGCTTTTAGCCCAATGGTCATTTGAATGACTCGTTTGGTGAAGACGGCCGCCAGGAATTTTTCGCCCCGTTGGAAAGCCTCGGCATTTTTGTCTTGCAGGACGGCCGCTAACTGCCATAGATCCATGCCCTGTTTCATCATGACTGTATAGCGCAGCATGGTAATCATGCAGCCCAAATCCTCAGCTGAGACAGGTGGTTCAAGGTAGGGGCGGAGGCTGCCAAACATGATGGCCCGCAGGGGCATTGGCTGTCCATTGTACAAATGCTGGTGAACGGCCGAAAGCATGGCGGCCGAGGTCAGACTGTTGAGGGTGATTCGCTGGCGGCGGGCCTGCCGGGTGAGTTGGGCGGTGGTGGCGGCGTCGAGTTTGCGGGTCAGGATGGCACAAACGGCCGTTGGATAGATTGGCTGCCGCCGGGCGTTTTTCAACTGCATCCGGTAGCGCATCTCATCGGCCATCTGGCGGGCCAGGAAAGCCAGGGTATGCGGGAAAGCCCGAATACCTCGATACAGCCTGGGGAAACGTTCCTCAGACGGGGGCTGAAGAAAACGGACTTCCTGAAAACTGTCGTCACTACCGGCACAAAGGGCCAGGAGTTGTTCCTGTAAATGCGCTCCAGAGGTGGCGTCTATGATGCTGTGATGGAAGCTAAAAATCAGATCGACTGGGCCGTTTTCGTCAGACGGCCGCAAGTAGGTCAGGCGCATTAAAGGTGTGCCATCCTGACCGATTTCCCGGTTCAATTCGGCCGTTGCCACATCCTTCCAGTGGTCATCATCCCGTCGGGGAATCACTTCAACAGGAATACGCGGCGCGTCGGAGCCGATTTCAAAGAAGTAACTGCTGCCTTTTGTCAGGAGGGTTGCCCGAAGGAGGGGATGATGCCGCTGCAAGGTTGTAATGGCCTGATGGATTTTCTCAGGGACGGGGCCGGGGTGTAGATGCAAAATGCTAACGGCTGCCAGAGGTGCAAAACGGCCGCTGGCAGTAAAAGCATATTCTACACTACCTAACTTGCGTCGCATTGAGGGAAGTATAGTGTTAACTTAACTTGTTGGCTAATAAGAAAATTTGGCTGATCTATGGGGAACGGACGATGAAGTTGTCGAATTCCATTGTTGAGGATTGGCCTCCATCAAGGCTGATAAACAGGCCGCCGTAACCGCCTGTCAAACGGTCTTCGTCAAATTCGCCGACGTAGGAATTGTTGATGTAAAGGGTAAAGTGGGTGTTTTCAGTAACAACAGCCAGATTATTGATCTGGCCGGAGCGGATCAGATCAGATTCGGTCCAGTCAATAAGAGTCTCCCACTCTCCCGCAAGCTGGATTTCTACCTTAAAATAGCCATCATCTTCAATCTCAAAGAGAATATGATTATCGGCGTCCTGGCGGCGAATCAACAGCCCGTATTGACCATCTTCCGGGCCGCTGACCATCTGGAAATCGGCCGATTCATAAAAGTTGGTGGCGTTGGTAAAGTTGGTATTGCCACAGTAACGGAAAAAGTCTTGCAAGCCAGTTGTTTCCCAAACATATTTGCCGCCGCTAATATCTCGATTGCCATCGGCAAACTCGCTCGAAGAATCGCCAATGCACCAGCCATTGACATCTTCATCAAAGGTGTCTGAAAGAAAGAGCGGCCAACTTTCACCCGTTTCCAGGAGAATCTCATGTGGATCGGCCGCTTCCTTTGTTGCCACCTCAGAAGTCGCCTGTATCGCTTCAATAGCGGCCGTCTGAGCGGCATAGATGGTTTCTACAGCCTCCTGGGTTGCTGCTCCCGCTGTTTCTACCGCTTCGCCGGTTAAGGCGGCCACGACTTCGGCCGTTGCTTCATTCTGGGCTTCTACGGTTTGGGCAGCCTGGGCTTCGGCTGTAACTGCTTCGTTTGTGGTAAATTCGACTGTCGTGGTTGCAGCCAGATCAGGGGTCGCCGTGCCAAAAAGTGAGCCGAATTGCCCATCTTGAATCAGGGAGAACATCCAGGCGCCGCCGCCTAAAACCACAACCATTCCCAGCAAAAATAGACAGCCTACAACCGGAACCCACAGGGGAAAACGTCTGCCGGCGGAGGCTGACTGCGGTACGGCCGACGGCGCTGGCTGCGTTGATCGGGGATAATCGGTGGGGGCCGGGGCAGGTTCCGGGTAAGCGGGGAAAGGTTCTAAAAGTGTTTGTTCCAGGGCGGGCGTGGGCGCAGCGGTGGGTGTGGCCTGGTGGCTGTTCAAACCACTTAAGGTGACGGCCATTTCGCTGGCGGTCGAGAATCGCTTATCCCGGTCTTTTGCCATTGCCCGATCCACGACCATCTGGCAGTCGGCCGGGACATTTTGCTTGAACTGGTTGACGCGAGGAATCGGATCGAGGACATGGGCCATCATTAATTTTGCCGGTGTGTTGGCCTGGTAGGGAACCTGGCCGGTCAGCATCTCAAAGGTAATGACGCCTAAGGAGTAAATGTCACTACGGCCGTCTATGGATTTATCGCCATGAATCTGTTCGGGACTCATATAGGCCGGTGTGCCGACAATGGCGGAGCCGGTGTAGGTGGCGGTAGATTCGGCAAGGCGGACAATACCAAAATCGGTCAGGAAGGCGTTGCCGTGATTGTCAAAAAGGATGTTGGCCGGTTTCAGGTCGCGGTGGACAATGCCTTTGCTGTGGGCGTAGTCGAGAGCGGAACCGATGCGGCGCAGAATTTCAACGATTTCATCGAGGGGTAATGCGCCTTGACTCATGCGCTTTAACAGCGTTCCCCCTGACATATAGCGCATAATCAGGTAGGGCTGGCCTTCTTGTTCGCCAAAATCGTAGACGGGAACGATGGCCGGATGTTCTAGCTGGGCAATGGTCCGGGCTTCGCGCTCAAAACGGCCGCGAAAGGTGGGGTCGTGTAAGAACTGCTCCGGTAAGATTTTGATGGCGACATCGCGCCCAAAACGGGGATCGTGGGCAAGAAAAACCGAGGCCATCCCTCCCCGGCCAACTTCATGTTTGACCTGGTAACGGCCGATTTTTTCGGGGATCATTGATAAGCGTCGTTGTGTTTATTCAGTAGATTGGTCTGATTGAAGCAGTTCGGCAACAACAACGCCGATGTTATCCACACCGCCGTGTGCATTGGCGGAATCAATCAATTTCTCAACGGCCGTTTCCAATTCCTCAGATCGGAGCATCTGGGCCATTTCTTCCGGATCACGGATCATTTCCCACACTCCGTCGCTGCACAGCATCAGTCTATCCCCAACTTCAAGGGACCAGGAGGCTAGATCGGCATTAACGCCAGGGCGGTTGCCAAGTGCGCGAGTGATGACATTTCGTTGTTCGTGCTCAAAAACATCTTTCGGCTCCAATAACCCTTCACGCACCAACTGGCCGACATAGGAATGATCATCCGTGATCTGTTTTAGCTCTCCTTCACGGAACAGGTAAGTTCGGCTATCTCCGACATTAGCAATGATAGCAACATCGCCATATACAATAGCACAAGTAACCGTACACCCTAGATTGCCAGCTTCTTCCGGGTTTTCCTGGGCATAGTTGTAGATAACTTTGTTAGCCTCTTCTATCGCCAGTTCCAACCGTTTTTCAAGATGGGCTGTATAAGCAGCGTCATTAAATTCGTTGGCATCCTCGCCTTCTAGTTGAGGCATTGGCATGGGGGTTGTTGTCTCGTCGTCATCCTGTTCCAACATCCAGGAAAGGGATTCACGAATGGTTTCAACGGCCAGATGGCTGGCTATCTCACCAGCCTGATGCCCTCCCATCCCATCTGCTACAATGAGCAAACCGAGTGGTTTACCCAAATTTCTCGGTCTGACGTAGGCCAATACATTATCCTGGTTAATCTGCCGGGCACGACCGGGGTCGGTTCCGGCTGCCGCCCTTAAGACAAGTCTTTCGTCCATAAATGATCCCTTGCTAGACTTTGTTGATTCTCCTATGTTGCATATCGGATTCCGTCCATTTTACTATTCTAACAGCAGGGGGACAAGGGAAAAATGGGGGAAGTTGCAAATGGCAAGTGGGGAAGTTGCAAATGGCAAGTGGGCAAGTTGCAAATGGCAAGAGGCAAGTGAGCATGTTGCAAATGGCAAGGGGGGCAAGTGTGTAGGGTATGGGGCGGGGGGTTTTGGCTTATTATTGGGAGAGGAGGGTTTTTATGGTGGGGATTGCCTGGGGGTCGGAGAGGAGCCAGTGGGCGAAGGCGTCGTGGGGCAGATTGCGCCGCCAACTGCGGTAGAGGTAATCCGGGAGGTTGCGATAGAAAAGCGCAACAACAACACGGCCGCCGTCTTCGAGACGTTGGGCGTAGTAAACGGTGGTCAAAATACCGGGAAAGGCGCCATTTTTGTAGCCAATGGTGGTGAAAAGTTCCTGGTTCCCAGACAAGAGCATGGGCCATTCCAGGTTGCGCCTCACCAGGATGTTGACATAACTATCACCTATCTCGTTATTAAGGATTTGGGCCATGAGGTTAGCATAGTCTCCGGCGCTGGCTTCGGCGAGAAGATTTTCACTAAAAAAGCTCTGAACGGGAAGGGAAGGACTCTGACCGCGCAAATTGATTTCGTTCTGGCGAAAGGTTTCGTCGCCGGCATAAAGTTCAGTCAGCCGCATGACCTCTTCCCCATAAAAAGCGGGGTCGGCCAGATAGCCTTCAATTGCCTGCTGGTCGCTGCCTTCTCGTTCGTGATTGCTCATCGCCAGGAACTCGCCGATGAAGGGGCAGGGAGCGGTTTGGGTTGTTAGGCCGAGAGAGACGGCCGTTTCTTCAATGGTTTGCTGGCCGACTGCCATGTGGAGGTAATCGGCGGCAGCATTGGAGCTATAACGGGTCATCATCCAGGGGATTTCTTCCAATGGTGTGGCAGGTGGATCGAGGGCGATCAGGCTGCGTTCTTCGAGGTCTTGAAGGGCAAGGCGATGGGAACTTAAATCGGTTCCAGGCAAATAATACCGTTCCAATTCGGAGAGTGGAATCCATTCGGCCGGGTTGAATTGTCCGTCGTTAGCCCCTTCGGCATAGGCGATGAGGTTGATAATCTTGACCACTGAGGCCAGCGGCATCGGGACATCGGCGTTCAGGTACACGCCATCGGCCTCATAGCCAATCTGGTAAGCGGCCAGCCCAACGGTGTCCGGGGCGTCAAGCAGTCGTTGAAGCGCCGGACGAACGTCCTCTGGAACGGTGTCAGGGATCTCGACCTCGGGCAGTTCGGCCGTTACCGGGACGGTGCTTTGCGACAGAACGGGCAAAATGACGCCGCAGGGCGTTATATTGGATGAAACGGATAGTTGTGTGGCCGACGTAGCAGTAGGAACCGGGGAAGTGACGATTGAGGTAGGCTCCAGTAAGCTCGATGGCGTCTCCTGTACTTCGGTTGGCAGGCTCGTGGCGGTGGAAGAAAGGGGGGAGAGAGTTGGCGAAGAGACGGCCGTTGGAGCGGCGGGTTCGCGGCAGGCAGCCAAAATCAGGAGCAAGGAAAAAAGAATCAGGCGATGGCGTTGTGATGGCTGCATTCCGTGATCGGGGTGAGTTTTTTGTCGTTTTTCGTATGGGGTGGCGCTATCCAGGGACACTAAAGGACAAAAGTTTGGGTGTTTACCGGCTACTCAAACCCATCACCGAACACCTGACGAGTCGTTTGGCGAGCGTTTTCTTCCTGTTCGTGCCGCCACTCCCCTTCCTGAAACACACTGACGATAATGTCCCGAACCTCTTCAGGCGAGTCGGTCAGGATGAGCAGGTCGAGATCGGCCGCTGCGATTTTTCCCTGGTCCAGCATGGTATTTCTAAGCCAATCTACCAATCCCTGCCAGTAACTTGTGCCAAATAAGATGACAGGAAAGTTTTGAACCTTGCCGGTCTGGATCAGGGTAACGGCTTCAAATAGTTCGTCCATTGTGCCAAAGCCGCCGGGAAAGATGACAAAGCCCTGGGCATATTTGACAAACATCGTTTTGCGAACGAAGAAGTAATGAAACTCCATCGGCTGGTCTACAAATTTATTGGTTCCCTGTTCAAAAGGCAGTTCGACATTGAGGCCAATAGACGGGACGCCAGCTTCCATTGCCCCTTTGTTACCAGCTTCCATGATGCCAGGGCCACCGCCGGTGATGATGGTTATGCCAGCCTCGCCCAGGAGCCGGGCGACGGTAACGGCCGCTTCGTACTGCGGGTTGCCTGGCCTGACTCTGGCGGAACCAAAGAGAGTGACCGCCGGGCCAACATCAACCATTGCCTCAAACCCTTCGGTGAATTCACCCATGATACGCAGCACCCGCCAGGGATCGGTGCTGGTGAAGTTGGAAGCGCTTCTTTGATTAAACAGTTGTTCATCTTGAGTCGGCCGATTCTGGCGGGCAGCGAGGTTGGTTTTGGGGTTTTTTGCCTTATCCATAAAGTCCTTTGTTAATATGTTGATTGAGTTGATTTAGTCCAATCAACCAATTAACTTAATCAACTAATCAACCATTTATTCCTACTCTGCTTTCATCACGACAAGGGTCACATCATCAAATTGGGAGGTGTCACCGGCGTGTTCGTCTACGGCCTGGGTGATGGCATTGACAATATCAACCGGGGTTTCCTTACGCATATTTCGGCCGACCATATTGAGCCGATCCACACCAAATTCATCATAGTCTTCATTCATGGCCTCGGTAACGCCATCCGTATAGAATATGACGGTATCCCCAGGATGCAATTTCACTTTCCTTTGGCTAATCTTGACCTCTTCCAACACCCCTAGAGCAATACCCGGCGCGGTTAGCTCGCGGGTCTTGCCGTCCGCTCGAATTAACAAGGGGGGATTGTGGCCCCCATTTGCATATTCGAGTTCCCGGTCTTTTGGATTCCAAATGG
The DNA here is from genome assembly GCA_049281335.1 of Promineifilaceae bacterium (SeqCode). Lineage (GTDB taxonomy): Bacteria > Chloroflexota > Anaerolineae > Promineifilales > Promineifilaceae > JAKEFB01. The sequence continues at coordinate 2,761 of JBAPRX010000821.1, read as the reverse complement.
CATAAAAGACGGTCACAAACAGATCAGAACTGGTATCACCATAGATCAATTTATTGGAGCGTTCCAGAACTTCGCCCGGTTGCAAGCGGTTAAAGGCCACTGTACGCAGAATGGTGCGGCTGAGGGCCATAAAGAGGGCAGCCGGAACGCCTTTGTCTGCTACATCAGCGATGGCTATACCCCAGGAGCCGTTAGGCAGCTCCAAAAAGTCATAAAAATCACCGCTGACCTGGCGGGCGGCTTCCCAATAGCTGGCGACGGTACAGTTTGGAATTGTCGGCGTTCCTTCTGGCATCAGGCTGGTCTGAATGGTGCGGGCAACGTCTAATTCTTGTTCGATACGGCTGCGTTCGGCCGATTCCTTATAAAGCTGGTCGTTGACAACGGCAATAGCGGCCTGTTGGGCAATGCCGGTCAGGATATTCAAACGCCGACCGGTTAGCGTTTGATCATTTCCCGGCGGGCCAACGACCAAAATTCCCACCAGCCGGGCGCGGGCGTATAGGGGGAAGGTTGTGACGGTCTCTGCTCCCATAACAGCGTGCATCCAGGGCGGAAGTCGAAGCGTTTGGTAGGTCACATCCGGCCCGGCTCGTTCGACATCCTGGGTTCTTAACAATGGGAACTCAGTGAGATCAATATCAAAGCTATTTAAAAGACCCCGCTCCATTTCGGTCAGACCGAAGCTGGGACCGGGGCGATAGATTTCTTGTTCATCGTTCCAGATCAGAACGAGACAGGTTTTTACCCCGACCAACATGGGGACCATGCGAACAATCGTATCCAGAATTTCGTTGAGGTCGGTCAGTTTGTTAACCGCTTCGGCAACCTGGAGCAAAGCGGTGTTGACCCAGGCTTCCTCTTGCTGCGCTTCGTGCAAGAGAATGCTCTCGATGCCCTGGCCGGCCTGGTTGGCAATGTTGCGGAGGAGTTCCTCACGGCCGTTTTTTAGGCCAGAATTGGTTGTTGTGTGGTTCTGTGGCGTTTCCTCTTGACTGGAGACAACCATCATGCCCAATACCTGGCCTTTGGCAATGAGGGGCAGGAGTGTGCTTTGAATGTGTGGTTGGTCGGGCTGACGGCCGTTTACGCCGGGAAGCCAGGGCGGTTGTTGGCTTGTCTTGAGCAGCACCTTGCCAACATGAGCCGCATCCAGGGCGTTCCAGTCGCCAATATGAAGGTGCATTGGTTTGAAGCGCTGTTCAACTTCTTCGGAAACACCAAAGGATGCGAGCGCCTCATAGAGATTTGATTCACTGTTCCAAATGAAGATAGCGCATTGATCAACGCCAACGAGCATTGGGGTTAGCCTGGTAATTGCCGTGCCGAGAGAGTCGAGGTCAGCATTTTTACTAACGGTTTCGGCAACCTGGAGTTGGGCTGTCGTGACCCAGGCTTGTTCTCTCTGGGCGGCAAACTGGCGGGCTTTGTGAATGGCAATGGCTACCTGGGCGGCAAGCGCTTCGATTACCATTTGCTCTTGAGGGGCAAAGGTCCCAATTTCAAAACTTTGAACATCCAGCACACCGAGCAGGGTTTCATCTACAATCAGGGGGACGGCAATTTCAGAGCGGGTTTCGGCCGAAATCAAGCCGCTTACGAACCGTTCGTCGGCCAGAGTATCATTGGAAATAATAGAGGTGCGGCTGGAAACGGCCGTGCCTATTAACCCGTAGTCGGGGGCCATTCGCAGCGTTCCAGGTTCCAAATGGGGCAGGCTGCTGGCTTCGACGACCGCCTCTCCGCTTTCTTCATCAATGACAAAGATATTAACTGAGTGGAAGCCGAAGGTCTCACGGGCCAGTTCGACAACCTGGCTGAACAGATCCTCCAGATCATTAATGGCAATAACCTGACGGGCAACCTGGCCTACCAGTTCCATTTGGGCAGCGCGTTTTCGCTCCCTGTCAAAGAGAAAGGCGTTGTCAATTGCAGACGAAGCCTGGTTTGCCAGGATCATCAGGCGGCCCATATCCTGGGTGCTGAAACGGTTAGGCTGCGAACTTTGGGCGGCGACAATGCCGATGACCTTCGTGCCGCTGATAAGCGGAATAAAGATGGCGGACCGGGGCGGATTGTCGCTGATATAACGTGGTTTGGCGGGCAGGGTGTTTAGCTCTCTCTGGAAATCATGTACCAGAAGCGGCTGTTTGCTGCTCCGCACCCAGCCGACAACCCCGCTGTCTTCTTCCAGGTTAAAGGTTCGGGGAGTGGTTTGGGGGACATCATTGATGGTCCAGAATTGAATCTGGTAGAAGTGGCTATCGAACAGGCCAATCTGGAAGGTACGGTTGTCAATGACCTTCCCTGCCTCCTCGGCGATTAACTGACACAAAGCCCTGACGTCAAGTTGAGCGGCAGCAATGGAACGACCCGCATCACTCAAGGCTTCCAACTCTGCGATACGATGGATGAGTCGGCGTCGTGATTGAAAGCGTCGCCAAAGCACATAGGCACTCATAGCAAGGGCAATTAATAAAATAGCTAATGAGATTGAAGACAAAGGAAGTGACGCCATTCTGTCCGTCTTTTCTTAATCCAAGGGGCGTCAGGCACTTCTACTAACCAAAGCGGTTGTGCTGACTACCTCCAGGCACTGCTGCCTGGCGCCAGATCAGATTACCCCTATGAACTTGATACTGCCTGGCGTGCGACATCACAATCGTCATAGATTGTGAAAACTTTATCAAAACCTACCATTGAGAATATGTTCGCTACCCGTTCGTTTAAGCCACATAACTTCAGGTCACCCCCCTTTTGG
>JBAPRX010000820.1:0-1704 GCA_049281335.1 Promineifilaceae bacterium (SeqCode) | reverse complement strand
AAAAAGCCGGAACTGGTCATTCTGGATGAACCCACTCTCGGCCTCGACCCCGAAGCGGCCCGCCAGTTCTTGCAGTTGATTCAGGAATTGAAGCACGAAGGCATTACCATCATGCTTTCCTCCCATCTGCTGCATCAGGTACAGGTCGTTTGCGACCGGGTTGGACTGTTCCGCAACGGCCGTATTGTCCTTGAGGGGCCGGTTCGCCAACTGGCCTTACAGGTCTTGGGCGGCGCATACCGGATTCACTTGCAAGCCAGCAACGGCGTGAAAGCAGGCAACGGCACGCTCTCCCCCCTGCATACCGTTCTCGAATCCATACCCGGCATCGTAGATGTCCACGACTTAACCATTGACGAATACGAACTGGAAGCGCAAACAGACCTTCGGCCGGAAGTGGCCCAGGCAGTCGTGGAGGCCGGTGGGCGGCTGCGCTCGCTGGAGGTAGAGACGCCCAGCCTGGACGAAATTTACACCCGCTATTTTGAGGAGGCGAACCATGACATCGCAAACGTTTAACAATACCGAAAACAAACGGGAAGGCTCCCCCTGGACAGGCGTCTGGGCAGTGGTGGCGAAAGACATGGCCGACCATCTGACCAGTGCCCGGATGCGAATTCTGGAAGTGCTGATTCTAATCACGGCCGTTGTCACCGTCTACGGGGCTGTCACCACCCTCCGCCAGAACGCCGCCCAACAGGATTTCGTCTTCCTGAAACTATTCACCACCAGTCAAGACCCGCTTCCCGCATTCGCCGGACTGCTCGGTTTTCTGGTTCCGTTGGTTGCCATTGCCCTTTCTTTCGACGCGGTCAACGGCGAGTTTAACCAGCACACCCTGTCACGGGTGTTGGCCCAGCCCATTTACCGGGACGCGCTGCTGTTGGGTAAATTCCTGGCCGGTCTTTTCACCCTGGCGTTGGTGCTGACCGCTATCTGGCTTCTGATAATGGGGGCGGGCGTCCTCGGCATCGGCGTTCCCCCCTCCGCAGAAGAAGTCGGCCGAAGTCTGATGTTCTTGTTGATGACCATTGCTTACGGCGGGGTCTGGCTGGCTTTGGGGATGGTCTTTTCGACCCGTTTTCGCCAGCCAGCAACGGCCGCTTTGGCCGCCATTGCCGTCTGGCTCTTCTTCACCATCTTTTGGAGCATGTTAGCCGGACTAATCAGTCAGGTAATCTTCCCCCAACAGATTGGCAGCCTCGAACAGTTGGCCGCCCAGGCAAAAGTCGTCCAAACGCTGCTGCGGATTTCGCCCAACACCCTCTATGTTGAAGCAACGCTGGGCCTTCTGCGCCCCGCCACCCGTTCGTTGGGCATCGTCCTGCCCTCACAAATGCAAGGGGCGTTAATCGGTTCACCGCTGCCGTTGGGCCAGAGTATCCTCCTGACCTGGCCCCACCTGACCGGCCTGATTGCGCTGACCACCCTGCTTTTTGCGCTGGCCTATGTTCTGTTCCAACGACAGGAGATTCGGGCTTAGGATAATTTCAGGCTTCGTAACGACGCGGCAATTCGTGGTGCGCTGTACTATCCAACAGATCTTGGTTCGTACATCTCTTGACAAGCAGCGCAGCGCACCACTGCTCTCTTCATCATCCAATGGTTACTCTACCGCAATCTTTTGAATCCGAAGCCGCTCCAACTCCCCGAAGACGGGGTGCAAATTAGCTTCCTGCCCCTTTTCCAAACGGCCGATTATCT
>JBAPRX010000819.1:0-1783 GCA_049281335.1 Promineifilaceae bacterium (SeqCode) | reverse complement strand
ATATAAACGTTGTAGTCAAAGAGGTACTGCGGGGGCGGATTGCCGAGGGGGTATTGAGTGCCGTTGCCTTCAACGGCCGAACGGAACCCTTCTATCTGTAATTCCAACGCTTCGGGGTCGTCCCCCGTTTCCCACATCGTCTGAACATAGGTGGCGAACCCTTCATTGCGCCACATCTCCCCCCAAGAATCGAGGCTGACCCAATCTCCGAACCACATATGGGCCATTTCGTGGGCAATGGTGCGCTGGCCGATCATATTGGCCGACAGCAGTACCATTGTTTGTGTTTCCAATGACAGCCCGCCCACATTGGCGGTCACGTGACCGTAGGCGTCAAATGGGTAAGGGCCGAAGCGGCTGCTCATCCAGTCAAGGGCTTCGCCGGTCGTGGCGTCGGCCAGGATGTGGTCGGCCACTGTGTCGGGAAAGAGGTAGTGGCGGATGGGGATGCCCTGCGGGGAGGTATTGTCCACTCGCTGATACTGTCCGGCAGCAATAACAGCCAGATAAGTTGCCATCGGGTAGTTGTGTTCCCAGGTGTAAAGAGTTCCACGACGGCCGTCTGGAAGTGTGGTCGCTTCGGTACTGAGCAGATCGCCGTTGGCAACGGCCGTTAAGCCCTGCGGTACAATCAGCTCAAAGCGGAAAGTAGCCTTGTCACGGGGGTGGTCGTTGCAAGGGAAGACGTACCGAGCGCCATCCGGTTCGTCAATGATGAACAGGCTTTGCTGATCGGGATAATTAAAACCGAGATGGTCTACAAATCCCAGATAGGGAGAGGTTTCTTCGACCGGTTCGCCTTCATAAGCAACGGCGATTGAAAAAGGTTCGTTGGCCGCCAGCAGCGCCGGCAGGGTGATAACCAGCTTTTTACCCTCCCGCCGGTAATCGGCCAGCACCCCATTGACCAAGACGGTTGAAATGTCGTAACCAACGAAGTCCATTGAAAGCTCGGAAAGACCTTGTAGGGTACTGACTGCTTCGATGACGGCGGTTCCCACGATATATTTTTGGGCTGGATCGAGGGTGAACCGGAGCGTATAGCGTTGGACATCGTATCCGGTGTTGCCCAGTTCAGGGATATAGGGGTCGCCAATGGAACGGCCGCCTGCTTGAGGCGTCATAGGCGGCGCTGGGGTCGGGGTTACTGTTGGTGGCGGGAGCGTTCTGTCCACTTCCGCCAGGGTAGCGCGGGTCGGCAGCACCCCTTCGGGTAGCGAGGAGATGACGAAGGCGGAGATGCCCACGCATAAGAGGGCAACGACGACCATAGTCCCAATAAGAATCAGGATTGGATTCGGCCGAGTTGGTGTTTCTTTAGGAGAACTGTCTATGTCTTGCATTCTTCCCTGGTGTGCGGATACTTATCTTCGGATTGGGCTTGGGAGATTTATTATATTCTCTGCGTCTATGCCCCGCATATATGCGCCCTTTGCGTCTCTGCGTTAAATATCTTCAGGAGAAAGACGATGGTTGAAAAACCAAAATTACGGCTGCTCGATTTTCAACCGATTATTTACCAGGATCAAGAGATGTTTCTGCTGCGTGATCCGCTTGAATTGAGTGATTACCAGATTATCCTACCGCCCGGATTACTCCAAATGTTGGCCTTTGTTGATGGCGAGCGAACGGTTCTGGAGATTCAGGAAGCTTTCTCTCAATATATTGGATTTCCCATTGATGGCGGCCTCGTTGAACGGACGCTGACGCAGTTGGATTCAGCCTATTTACTGGATAATGCCCATTCGCAGCAGGCGATTCAAGCTCTTTTGGACGATTATCG
>JBAPRX010000818.1:0-5814 GCA_049281335.1 Promineifilaceae bacterium (SeqCode) | reverse complement strand
CCCTTCTACCGCAGACCCATTCGTTGTCCGGTTGGATTGGTTATAAGACGCTGACGGCTGACGTAGATGGAGACGGCCGTGACGACTTGATTTGGAACCAGTTAACGGCGACTACTAACCGGATATACGTGGCGCTGGCAAAGGAAACTCCGGAGGGAGACTTTGACCTGACAAAGCCATATCAAGAACATCCTATTGCCGGGAATTGGAGTGGCTATGAAATTTTTGTTGGCGATGTGAACAGAGACGGTCGTGACGACCTGATCTGGAATGAAAAGTCCCAGACAACAAACCGAATTTACGTTGGATTGGGCACAAGCGAGGGCACCTTTGATTTATCTTCCCCATTGCAGGAACATCCGCTGTCTGGTTGGGTTGGTTATAGGACGCTGATGGCCGATGTAGATGGAGATGGGGATAGTGACCTGATTTGGAACCAGACAAACATGGACCCCAACCGAACTTATGTAGGCTTGTCTGATGGGATTAACACCTTTGACTTAACTACACAAAAGCAGGATCACCCGGTGGTATGTTGCTGGGCGAATTACTCGGTGCAAACGGCCGATGTGAACGGGGATGGACAGGCTGACCTGGTTTGGAACAAGTTAGTGGGAGGAGTAAACCGAACCTATGTTGGGTTGGGTCCAGTCTTGTTCGATGTCTTTGTTCCGATGATCAGGGGCGAATAAAACTGAACCAATCGTGGAAAATTAGTCACGGCTCTGGTTGGCTGAAGTAAATCTTTGACACTACAAGGTTTGCGAAGTTGGCGGTTCATTCGATTGAATTTTTTCGACGGTGAACCGCCAACAGGGGTTCTGGTTTTATTCTTCTCGAAGGGTGAGGAGGGCCAGGGGGAGGGAGGAGAGGAGGATGAGGAGCAGGGCGTCGCCTAATGTATCTATCGCTGCGCCAAATTGTCGCCACAGCATTTGGTTGTTGATGATTGCCATATTTTTCTCCTCTGAAAATAAATCTCACGCAAAGGCCGCATAAGTATGCGGGCGAAGAGCGCAAAGGGTTGATGTTTTCATTCATGGTGGTGGGCGGCGCATGTGCGCTTGCCCATGTCGTCTCCTTTGTAAATCGAATTGGGAATTCGATACGCGATTTACCAAATCGCGCTACAGTTTTCATTCATGGTGGGTAGAGAGCTGGTTTCTTAGCCGACTTCGAGTTGGATGGTGATTTTGTCGCCTTCCTGGAGGCCTTCGGTTTTGCGGATGTTGGCTTTGAGGGGGAGGATGTATCGGCCGTCTTTCGGCCACATTGAGGTTGTCCAGCGGGTTTTACCAATCTGAGCATAGACCGGGATCATCCCCCAACCATAGGTGACGGCTCCTGCCAGGGCTTTGATGTCCTGGCATTCCTTTTCGGGGACGGTGACGAAGTACCAGGGGGCGGGGCCTCTCCAATACCAGATTGTGCCGGTGAACTCGATGTTCATTGGCAAATTATAACATAATGCGTTTAGAAACCGGGTTTTTTGAAAAACCCGGTTTCTGAGGTTTTATGGTTGGATTTCGACGACGATGCCCTCTTCCGCCCAGTTATAGAGGGTAGCGGCATTGTCGGAGCTGAGGAGGATGCAGCCATAGGTAACTTTGTGGCCCAGGCTGTTGGTCCACAGCAGTTGGGAGCCGTTGCGGGTGGGGAAGCCGTGGAAGCCGTTCATGAAGTCCGAGGTAGGAACGGGGCGGTAGACGCCCATAAAGTTCGGCATCCATAAATCCCAGTTATTGGCGTAAGCGTTATCTACATGGGACTGGATCTGGAAAATACCAGGGGCGGTCGGGCTGTCATCAATGCCGGTACTGGCGGGCCAGTCCCATTTCAGGCTGCCGTTTTCGTAGACCCAGGCCCGCTGCTGGCTGATGCTGACGATGATGCGCTTGTTCTGGACAAGGGGCAGCGGTAACATGACGTCCTGGGATGGAATGGTGATGGTCTGACCCACAAACAGGCCGTCGCCCAAGTCGGGGTTGGCCTGTTGAATCCAGGGGTATGGGATGCCGTAATCACGGCCGATACTGGCTAACGTCTCGCCCGATTGAACGACATGCTGCCGGTCGTGGTGATAGACGCGGACATTGACATCCGTTCCCTGGTTGTTGATGGCTTCGGTAACGGCCGAAGATGCCTGATCCAGGTCAAGATACCGTTCCGGGCCGAAGGATTGGGCCTGGGAAACCAGAAAGTTTTGCAGCGATGGTTCGTCAACGGCCCATTCAAAACGGCCGTTGGCCGCATCCAAGATGTTCAGGGAGAGCCAACTGCTCCACATCTCCGGGGTGACAACGCCGTTGGTTGTTTCGCCGGTGACGGGGTCGAAGGCGTGGATGGTGATGTTGGTTGCCAGGAGTTGGTTGGCGGCTTCGGCGACGGCAGTGGCGTCGGTGATGGTTGGGGCAATGGGCCGGGTAATAAGGTCTAAACGGCCGTTTGCCAGCACCGTAATCGGACCGAGGCGGAGGTTGTTCATGGTGGCGGGGACATCTAGTTCCAGACCGTTGACCGGCGGCGTAACGATGGCACGGCCGTTCACGATCTGAACGCCTGCGTCAACGGCTTCATGGGCGACGGCGGGAGCCAGTTGGTTGAAATAGGTTTCAGCCTGGGCGTCGTTGAATTCCCAGACCGGCCGTACTTCAAGACGGCCGGCGTGCAGCAGGTTTTCGAGGCTGTTCATCGAACGGCCCTGCAAGTAAGCCTGTTGGACGGTGGCTTCGGCGTTCAGGGAAATGCCCAATTCGGCCGCTGAAGCCTGCCAGCTTTGTTCGCCTGCCTGGAGGACGATTGTCTGGTTCTGCCATTGGTTTTCGAGGGTGGTGATCGCTTCGGCCGTTGTCTGCCCCCCTAATTCAATCCCGGCCACTTCGACGCCGGGAACGATGCGGTCGCTGTTCGAGTAAAGGGCAAGGCCGACCCCGCCCGCGCCAAGCGCACCCACCAGGAACAAAACGAGGAAGGCCAGGAGAAAAAGTCCCCAGCGGCGCTTTGGTTGGAGTGTTTCCTCGACGGGAAAATACACTTGTGTGGGGCTGTTCGTCATATCCCATCCCTGATAAGGTTCTTGTCTTTGTCTCATTTCTGTTAGTCCGGTTGAAGGTGACAGGCAGTTTGAGGATTTAAAGAATGCCACATTCAAAAAAAGGGTAAGTCCTGTCACCTGGTCATATTTGCTTTAAATTATATAACTAAAAACGGCCGTGAAATGGACGATTCTTTAATGATAGCCTGATAATTGGTATACGCAGTGGGGAAAAAGAAACCTCCCGGTGATTAGCCGGGAGGTTCTGGAGGAGGAAGTAGGGTAGAGGGTTAGAAGGTTAAATCATTGCTGCTAGGTGCAAGGGGCTTTATGGGGCGTCATGATATGGTCTTGCTGAAGCCCCTGGCGGGTTGCCAGAACGAGCCTTTCACAAGGTTCCTGAAACCGGTTGCCGGTGTTGATTAGCCAGGTTCCAGTCTGGATGAGAAGCTGGGCCATGATGTGACCGGCATCTTTTGGCGATTTATTCGGCCGATTCATGATATGTTTGTTTTGACTTCGTTCTGCGGCGCGGGCCATTTCATCTTGGCGGCGCTGCATTTCTACCATAACGCTGTACCAGTTAATCATTGTAAATCTCCTGTATCTACTCAGGTGACTGAGTGTGAGTACAGGTGACAGGCACTTCACAGTTTTGAAAGGATACCGTTTTGAAGAACGTTGCATTCGCAATATGCCAGTGCCTGTCACCTCTATCTTACGCCGGGGGAGGAGCCAATGCTTCCAGGTTGACCTTGAGGCGCATCAGCCCGACCCGAAGCTGGTTGGGTTCGTTGTTTCCCAACACCGACCAGGGGGCGTAAAAGTATTCGTTGGTCTTATCTTCGGCCGATTGGTGTACTTTCCGGCCTTTATCGGTTGCCTGATAACCATCCGGCCCTGTTTCAATCCAGCCCAGGCCAACCAGTTCGGCCAGAGATGCAGCATACTCATCCTGGCTGTAGCCGCGATTGGGGAGGGCTTCGACCAGGGCAGCGGCCGTATTGGCCTGACCATTTATGACGAAAGCGAAAGTCTCCCAGGTTCGGCCGAGGATATTCCGTTCGCTTCGCCAGGCCGGTACATGACAGGCATCCCGGAAGGCGTTCAAATCGTCCAGATGTTGATCTATCTGGGCCAGCGGCGCGGCGTCGGGATGAGTGACGCTGTTGTGACTGATGACCAGGGGCGACTTGTTGGCCGGTTTTTCCGCTTCCAGGCTGGCGTTCACAAGCTTGCCTAGCAGCCCTTCAAGCTGCTCCAGTGTATTGTCAGACAGGGTCTGGACTTCACCCAACGAACCGTAGAAGACATCGTTTATGGCCTCAATATCTTTCTTGCCTTTATCGGTGATTGTGAAGCCGCCATCGCCGAGATCATTCAGATAACCGGCCTGGGCAGCCTCTTTTAACATCTGGCGCGGCCGTTCAATGTTCACGTATGGGTTGCGGACCACGAATTCTTCGGCCGTAAAGGGTTCCGGGGCATTGCCGAGTGTTTGCAAGGTAACAAAGAAGAAGCGGGCATTGTCGCCGAAAATTTCGTTGAAGGCCGGGGTGATTTTGTCACGGACGATGGGATTGATCACGGCCGAAACGCTGTTCGCCAGGGGCCACATACCAACCAAAGCTTTTTCATTGAGGTTGTTGTTGAGACGGCCGAGTAAATCGTCCAGCCGGTCAACTTCAGCGTCGCTCAATGTTTCCCAACTCTGGTAAAAGAGATGGTCTGTTTCAGCTTCGGCCGTATCGCGCACCGATTTACCCTTCTCGGTAATCTTGAAGTGGCCGTTGACGGCTTTGGCCCAGCCCTGGTTGGTCAACTCGTTGAGGGCGGCGGTGTAATCTTCGGCCGTGTAGCCGCGATTGAGCCGTTCTGCCAGCGCGTCAGAGGTGTTGACGTCATCCTGCTGCCAGAGCGTGGTCAACGCTTCCCAGGCGGGGCCGCTGACATTGTGATGCTGCCAGGCTCCCAGATGGGCGTCCTCACGGTAGCGGAGCAGGTCGGTGACGTACTGGTCAATCAGGACGACAGACGGGACATCGCTGCCGGGGTCTGTCCAACGGCTGAAGCGGTAGTTGGGCTTTGAGGCCGGTTTGGGGGCGTTGTCGGCGGCAGTGATGATTCGGCCGAGCAGCCCGGCCAGATTGTCCAGCTCTTCGGCCGTTAAGGGCTGAAGGGCTTTCAGATTTTCATGGGCCATGTTGTAGAAGCCGTCCACGATGGCTCGGCCGCTTTCAGTGAGGCAGTAATGACCCTCTTCGACTTCGTTCAAGACCCCTGCTTCTGCCAGGGCTGCCAGTTGTTGATGCTGGCGGTCTGGCGAGGTATAGGGGTTTGCGGCTTGCAGATCGGCCGTGCAAAAGGGATTGGGTTCGCTGGAACGAACCTGGGTCAGGGTGAACCAGTTATTCGGGGCATTGTGGTCCCGCGCCATACGGAACATATCTTCCTGGTAAAAGGGAGAAAATGCGCCTAGTGTGGCACTGGCTTTTGTCCATGTATCTTGTATCGTACTCATTTGTATCCACTCCTTTAGTTGTATCTACTAGGTGACTGGGATAAGAAATCGGGTCATGACGAAGCTGAGACGCCACCAAATCATTTTGGTGTCTAAGACAAGAAAGCTATTATTCTTATTTTAATGTGCTCTTTTCTCGGCCGGGAAAGTTATTCCACTGGCTTGAGAAGGATATTGGGTTGGTAAAATCCGTAGGTGATAATTGGTTATAATCGGCCAATTACGAATTACCAGCGGTGCTTTTTACCGCCAATTACCC
>JBAPRX010000817.1:0-25111 GCA_049281335.1 Promineifilaceae bacterium (SeqCode) | reverse complement strand
TCTCCATGCTGGTCAATGCTAGTGAAGATCTCAGCCCATCCCCCTTTATTTTTCTGGTTTTAGTCCTGACCTGGTTTTTGGGGAGTGTATTGTTATTGAGTGAATTCTCGAAAATCAATCTGATTCGCTTGAAGGGTGGGGGAAACAAGATCAAACCGGATCGGCTGCGAATTGCCGGAGCTATTTTCATTGGGTTGGTTGTTGCGAGTTTGCTGACCCGATTCCTGCTGCCGGTGGGGGTGGCTGGGCCTGGGTTAAACCGGCTGCTGGGTGAAATGCTGCTTTTAGTATGGTCGGTTCTTTGTCTCGTCATTGCCATTGCTTTGTTTCTTAATCACTCTCAAGCTCATCTCTATGCCGGGATTGTTAGTGTACTGGGAATTGCCTTTTCGGTCCCAATTGTGGCTGCTGGCGTTGCCTGGTTTGGTTTCCTCATGGCCCTGGCCTGTGGTTCCATCCTTTATCTGATCTGGGATTCCGGTTGGAACGATTTTCTCTTACCAGCCGGTGCGATGCTGGTTTTCTCAATGGTTATCGGGTTGTTTTTCGCCTATTTCCATGGGCTCCAGATAAGGAGTGGTGCATTAGCGCCACCCGGCCTAACAGCAACAACAACAGAAATAGAACGACGGGTCTTAGAGTCTAACCAGTCGGCCGGTCTACTGACAACTTTTTATGTCTTTGCTTTCTTCGTGCTATTTATCGTCGGTATCGTCCTGATTCAGGCGACGAGAGAGCGCGTGAAGCGTTGGACAACAACTCCGGCAATGGTTGCCGGATTAATTTTGTTCCCACTTGCTTTTTACCTGATCGCAACGACTAATCTGCAAATAATTCAGGCAGACATCGTTTACAAACGAGCCGATCCCTGGGACAAGGCGGCCGCACGAGAGGATAATACCGATTTTTGGGATAATGCCATCGCCATCTATAAACATGCTATTGAGCTGGCTCCCCGTGAAGATTTCTACTACCTCTGGCTAGGCAGGGCTTATTTGGAGCGTTCTGGGATCACGGAAGATACAAACGAACGCATTGACTTGCTCGAAACGGCCGAAGATCGGCTTCTCGTTGCCCAGGACATTAATCCGCTGAACACCGATCACACCGCCAACCTGGCCCGCCTGAACACCCGTTGGGCTGACTTTTCTCAAGGTGATGTACGCGAGGAACGAACTGCGCTTGCCAGTGGCTATTATGAAAGCGCGTTAGACCTTAGCCCCCATAACTCAGTCATTGCCAACGAATATGCTCGTCTGACCTATGTCTTGCAGTCCGACTGCGAAAAATCCGTAGGCCTGTACAATTACTCCCTGGAAGTCGATCCCTTCTACACCAACTCCTACTTTGACCGCGCCGATATTCTTATAGCTTGTGCCGATCAGGAACCGGATAGGTCAGAAGAATTTCTCAACCTAGCCTCCGAAAGTATGCAGCAGGGTCTTCAATTCGGCGAGTCGAATGCTTCCAGACTCGGCCGTTTGGCGGAGGTCTACGCCATGTTGGGTAAAACGGAGGATGCCCTGGACACCTACCAGCAGGCGGTCGAGTCCGGCGGGCAGGTTCCCCAATGGCAGCTTGACTTCACATTGGCCCGCGGCTTCCTCCAAAGCGGCGACCTCGTTCGAGCAGAGGAGTTTGCCAGAAGTGCCAGCGCCCTTGCCCCGGATGAAGTCGTACCACAGATTGAATCCTTTCTGACGCAAATTACCGGCCAAGCGGGTGGCGATGAATAAGGGATCGGTAGGCTTCCAGTGCAAATTGTTATCTTTGTATTTCTAACTGCCCTGGCACTGACCGCTTTTAGCACCCCGTTGGTTCGCCGTTTTTCAATCTGGATCGGCTTCGTAGATGCTCCGGCCGAGCGGAAACTTCACAAAGAGCCAATGCCCCTGATGGGCGGCGTCGCGATCTTTGGGGGCGCAATTATTGCGCTTCTTGTTCTTTCCTCGATTTTGCCAAAATCAATCAATATCAGTGCCCCCCAAATTATTGGGATGCTCCTTGCTTCTGGCATCGTTGCGCTTATTGGATTGATTGATGATAGGCGCGGATTGCCTGCCAGAGCCAAGTTGGCAGGTCAGATGCTTGGTTTCCTGATACTGGTATTCTTTGGTATTCAGGTTCGCCTTCCGCTCCCCGACTGGTTCAATCTTATTATCACCTTTTTGTGGCTGGCCGGAATTAGCAACGCCATCAATTTTCTGGATAACATGGATGGCCTCAGCGCCGGCGTTAGCGGTGTTGTAGCCTCATTCATCTTGCTCCTGGCAATCTTCAACGGCCAATATCTTGTCGCTTCCCTCTCGGCCGCAATTCTTGGCGCTTGTCTTGGTTTTCTCAGATACAACTTTCACCCGGCTAAAATCTTCATGGGTGATGCCGGGGCTTTGTTTTTGGGATTTTTGCTGGCCGTATTGGGTCTTCAACTACGTTTCCGAGACAACATTAACGCTGTTACCTGGATGGTTCCGGTCTTTATCCTGGGGTTGCCCATCTTTGATACCTCCCTGGTTGTGGTGTCTCGTTTACGGCGGCGGGTGAATCCCTTTACAACGGCCGGAAAAGACCATGTCAGCCATCGTCTGGTCGAATTAGGATTCAGCCAACGGGAAGCAGTCTTAATTCTCTATCTAATTACTGGCGCATTTGGTATGATTGGATTATTCGTCGCAAATGCCGACATCGGAGAAGCATATTTTGTTGGCGCGACTGTTGCCTTACTTAGCCTGATTGCCATTTGGCGGTTGGAATGGCATCGTGGAAGGCAGATAAAGGAATAACACTGACTTACTATATACGAGGAGAAGAATGTCAAAAAGAAAAGTTAATAAGCAGAGTGTTCGGAGTACCCAAAGTCGGCGAAGGCGGGAGGAAACACGCAAGGAAAAGGAACAATTCCGAAACAGGATAATTGCTGGGGCCGCGTTCATCTTGCTACTCGCTGTTGTTGGCTTCTTTGCTTTACAACTGCGGGGAACGGGCAGCGAGGTGAATGACAATACTGTCGGTGAGGTAAGCCCTGTACCCGTTACCCCAGAGGGCACACTATTAGAAGGCGACCGGCCTTTGGTCGCAATAGAACCGGCTGACCGAAACAACTACTATGACGCCTACCCCGATATGGTTATTGATACGGACAAGTCCTATCAGGCGGTCATTCATACCGTCAAGGGCGATATGCTCCTCCAGCTTTATGATGACGAATCGCCTCTGGCAGTGAACAACTTCGTCTTCCTGGCAACTCAGGGTTTTTACGACAATGTCGTTTTCCACCGTGTCCTTCAAGGTTTTATGGCTCAGGGTGGCGATCCACTGGGGACCGGTACGGGTGGCCCTGGCTATGGTTTTGCGAACGAAGTTGATAATGGACTGAGTTTCGATAAGCCGCATTTACTGGCAATGGCTCATTCTTCTCTGCCCGACTCGAACGGTAGCCAGTTTTTCATCACCTTTGTCGAAACGCCCCAATTGAACGGTGGTTATACGGTTTTTGGGGAACTGCTCCAGGGTGAGGATGTCCTCAACTCGATCACCTTTATTGATCCGGATAACCCCGCTGATGATAATCGCGTTGGCGACACCATAGAAAGCATAGATATTTACGAAAGTTAAAAGATAAGACGTAATTCGTAATTTGTAACTGGTTGGAGTTAACCTACCATTATCCAATCATAAATTACCTATTACCCAATCAAGGATAGTTATATGACAGAAATGCCAAAAGCCTACGACTTTAGCACAGTCGAGGAACGGATTTACCAATGGTGGGAGGAAAATGGTTGGTTCAAGCCCGAAGCACGGCCGTCTGATGCCAAACCGTTCGTCATCTCCATTCCACCCCCCAATGTGACCGGTGAACTGCACCAGGGACATGCTCTCTTTGTCGCTGTTGAGGATTTGATGATTCGCCGGGCGCGAATGCAGGGTAAGGCGGCCCTGTGGGTTCCGGGGACCGACCATGCCGGGATTGCCACCCAGCTTCAAATAGAGAAACAACTGAGAAATGAAGGACTAACCAAACACGACATCGACCGAGAAGCATTCCTCGAACGCACCTGGGCCTGGAAAGAAAAATATGGTGGCTATATTACCAGCCAACTGCGCCGTCTCGGCGCCTCCTGCGATTGGGACCGGGAGCGGTTTACCCTGGATGATGGACTCTCGGCCGCCGTCCGTGAGGCGTTCAACCGCCTTTACCGGATGGGCTTAATTTATCAAGGTGAATATCTGGTTAACTGGTCGCCTGGCTTGCAAACGGCCGTCTCCGATCTGGAAGTGGATTACAGCGAAGAACCCGGCTTCCTCTACTATTTCAAATATCCGATCGAAGGCGGCGGTCATATTCCTGTGGCAACCACCCGCCCTGAGACGATTTTGGGGGATACGGCCGTTGCCGTTCATCCCGATGACGAACGCTACGCCGACTATGTCGGCAAAACGGCGCTGGTTCCCATCATCAACCGTGAAATTCCTATCGTTGCCGACGACTATGTCGACATGAGCTTTGGAACCGGCGCTTTGAAAGTAACTCCCGGCCACGACCCCAACGACTTTGAAATCGGTCAGCGTCATAATCTGGCAATCATCAATGTCATGAACAAAGATGCCACTATGAGCGAAGCCGCCGGACCTTATGCCGGTCTGGATCGCGCTGAATGTCGCCAGAAATTATGGGCTGATATGGAAGCCGCCGGGCTGACTATCAAGAAACAAGACCACACCCTCAATGTTCCCCGCAGTCAACGCGGCGGTGAGATTATCGAGCCGATGGTTAGCAAGCAGTGGTTTGTGGACGCTGAACCAATGGCGAAGATGGCGCTTGCGGCCGTTCACAGCGGCCGTATCAGGATTGTGCCGGAACGCTTTGTCAAAGTGTGGGAGAACTGGCTGGAGAACATCCAGCCCTGGTGTATCAGCCGCCAGTTGTGGTGGGGCCATCGTATTCCTGTCTGGTACTGCCAGAGCTGCGGTCGTCTCAACGTCTCTACAACCGACCCGACCGTCTGCGAACAGTGTGGCAGCGCCGATCTGGAACAAGACCCGGATGTGTTGGACACTTGGTTCAGCAGTGCCCTCTGGCCCTTCTCAACATTGGGCTGGCCCGAACAAACGGCCGATCTCGCCCGTTACTATCCAACCGACATCCTCGAAACGGGGTATGACATTCTCTTTTTCTGGGTTGCTCGGATGGTCATGGCAGCGGCCATGTACACCAACAATATCCCCTTTCACACCATCTATCTGCACGGCCTCGTTCGGGATGAACAGGGCCGCAAGATGAGCAAGACGATAGGCAATGTCGTGGATCCGTTGAAGGTGATGGAACAGTTCGGAACCGACGCGCTCCGTTTCACCCTGTTAACCGGCGGCACACCCGGCAACGATCTCAATCTCTCCCTGGCAAAAGTAGAGAGCAACCGCAACTTTGCCAACAAAATCTGGAACGCTGCCCGCTTCATCCTCTACAATCTAGATCGCGTTTCGGCCGAAGATGCGCCACCTAACAACATCCCGGCCGATTATTCCGCCGCCGACCAGTGGATTCTTACCCGATTGAGCGAACTGATTGAAACGGCCGACCGCCTCTACGACAGCTACCAATACGGCGAAGCAGGCCGCCAGATTCACGACTTCTTCTGGGGCGACTTTGCCGACTGGTATCTGGAACTGGCAAAAGTCCAGTTCGACCAGGGTGGGCAGGCTGCCTGGACAACGATGTCCGTCCTGCGCCATGTCTTGGATGTCAGTCTGAGACTGCTCCATCCCTTCGTTCCCTTTGTCACTGAGGAAACATGGCAGCAGGTCAAAGCGGCTTTTGAATCGGCCGATGTTGGCATCGCGCCGCCAGAGGGTTGGGCGGAGGCGTTGATTGTTGCCGATTGGCCGGAAAGCGGAACCCGCTACCCTGAAGCTGCTGCCGATTTTGAACGGCTGCGCGAACTGGTTCGCTTAATTCGTGCTACCCGCTCTTCTTATAAAGTTGATCCCGGCCGTTTTATCGCCGCCACCATCGTGGCCGGGGAGATGGCCGATTTTCTAAACGGCCAGCGCCCCATTCTCGCTTTCCTGGCCCGTCTGGATGCATCCCAACTGCAGATTCAGCCAACCGGCAACGCGCCTGAAGACGCTGCTACTATCACAATGGGCGACATCACCGCTTACCTGCCGCTGGCCGGGATGGTGGATATCGAACAAGAACGCGCCCGCCTGACGGCCGAACTGAAAGAAATGGAACAGCAGATCGGCCGTATTTCCAACCTGCTGGCCGGTGAATTTGCCCAAAAAGCCCCGCCCCAGGTCGTCGAACGGGAACGTGATAAACTGGCCCGCTTCCAAGCGGGGCAGAAGGAGATTATGGAGCGCTTAGAAGTGCTTGAATAACGAATATTGAATATTGAATAACGAATGACGAATGATTGCTTTATTGTGTAGATCATTCGGGAATGGATTGAAGAATTGGGTGGAAGATAGGTATGGCGAAAGGAGATGATATTGAGGGCAGATTGATAGATTTTGCGGTGCGGATTGTGAAACTTAGCGATAGTTTACCCGATCAAAGAGCTGCAAATCATATTGCCGGACAGCTTCTCCGAAGTGGCACATCTCCAGCAGCTCAGTATGCAGAAGCGAGAGGCGCTGAAAGTGTCAAGGATTTCCAGCACAAGCTAAAAATCTGTTACAAAGAACTGAGTGAATCTCTCGTCTGGCTCCAAATTATCTCAAAAAGTCAGCTTGCAAAACCTGAACGGCTTAATGACCTATATCAGGAATGTGATGAACTTTGCCGCATCATTAATGCCAGTATCAAAACATCTCGCAGCAAACAAGCTGACTTGCATCAATAGCCAACTTCGCAATTCATTATTCGATATTCGATATTCATTATTCTCCCTGGTTTAATTATGACACGACCAACAAATGTAACGGCCGACCGCCAAAAACGAATATTATCTATTACCTGGGACGATGGGCATGAGAGTGCCTATCCCTTTGACGGCTTGCGGGCTGTTTGTCCTTGTGTCGAGTGCAAGGGCGGCCACGCCCATATGGGTGGCCCGCCGGACCCCAAGGTTGTCCGAGATGCACCGCAGACTGATTTGAACCTGGAGCAGCTTTCGGCCGTTGGCAGCTATGCCATCCAATTCTTCTGGACTGACGGCCACAATACCGGCATCTACACCTGGGACATGCTGCGCCAAGCCTGTCCCTGTGACGAGTGTTTACCCGGCTGACGAAAAGCAGTTAATCGTTCTCCAATTCACCAGCGCTGAAAACGCCATTCACCAATTAAATATTTCATTTCTATATTCGGCTGTTCCCTGAACCATGCTATCTTTA
Source organism: Promineifilaceae bacterium (SeqCode) (assembly GCA_049281335.1). Lineage (GTDB taxonomy): Bacteria > Chloroflexota > Anaerolineae > Promineifilales > Promineifilaceae > JAKEFB01. The sequence goes on along the minus strand of JBAPRX010000817.1, from coordinate 17,770 downwards.
AGAAGAAGTCTTGCTCCCGTCCTGTTAGCCTTAGCGGCCGTTTTGCTGATCGGCACATTGGGCTATCGTTTGCTCGAACAGTGGAGCTACATAGATGCCCTATACATGACCGTCATTACCCTGTCAACGGTCGGTTTTGGGGAGACGCGGGCGTTGTCGCCAATCGGCCGTATCTTCACTATCTTCCTAATCGTTTTAGGCGTCAGCACGGTGGCATATGCCTTGAGTTCAATCGGGGAATATATCTTGAATGTCCGGGTTGGGCCGAGAGTTAGAGAAAGGCGAATCATGAGGATGATAAACAAGTTTGAAGACCATTTTATTATCTGTGGCTTCGGCCGTGTCGGCCGTAGCTCCTACGAGACCCTTAAAGAAGCTAATCGCCAGATTGTTATCATCGAAAAGGCCGACGCTCATGCCGAAGACCCCCTCAATATGGGTCTGACCGTTGTTGTGGGAGATGCGACCCGCGACGAAACGCTTCGGAATGCCGGAATTGAAAAAGCAAAAGGGCTGGTGATCTGCGGTGGCAGCGATTCCGACAACCTCTTTATTGTCCTCTCTGCCAGAGCGTTAAATCCCAACCTCTTCATTGTTGCTCGGACGGTTAGCCCGGAGAACGAATCCAAGATGCTCCGCGCCGGGGCTGACCGCGTTGTCTCTCCTTATACAATCGGCGGGCGGCACATGGCAAATCTCCTCTCCCGGCCACACGTCACCGACTTTCTTGACGTTGTCACCCTGGACAGCGGCCTGGAGTTGTGGCTGGAAGAGCTGGAAATAGGGAAATCTTCTGAGATTGCCGGACAGACCGTTATTGAGGCTGATCTACGCCGCCGAACTGGTGCCATCCTGATTGCTTTGCTGCGTGGAAAAGACAGTCAGGCGCTATTACCTGATGAAAGCACCCGCCTGGACTTTGAAGATAAGCTCATTGTACTTGGCACAAAAGAGCAGTTGTTGAAATTACAGGGTTTAATAAAGGGTAAATAGGGAAATGACCGAAAATAAAAAACAAGGGCCTCATACCCAGGCGATTCATGCTGGAGATGCCGAAAACCCATCATCTGGCGTTGTCTCCCCCATCTACCAGACGGCAACCTACCGCTTTCAAGAACCGGCCGACATTGCCGAGGCGATGGTATCGGTCGCCCACCCCCAATTTTACGGCCGTTATGCCTCTCCCAATACTCGACAATCCGAAGCAACCATCGCCCAGTTAGAAGGAGCCGAAGCCGCTCTCGTTCTCTCATCTGGTATGGCTGCCATTTCGCTGGCTCTTCTTGGTAATCTCAAAGCCGGGGATCATATCATTGCCCAATCCACCCATTATCCAACCACGACCAAGCTCATCGGCCGTAAACTGCCCACACTAGGCATCGAAAGCACTTTGGTAGACCAGACCGATACGGCCGCTTTTGCCCAAGCCATCCAACCCAACACCCGCCTCATCTATATCGAAACCCCCGCCAACCCCGTCATGTCCCTGACTGACATTACGGCCGTTGCTCATCTGGCTCAAGAAAATGGCATCCTGACCGTCGCCGACAACACTTTCGCTTCGCCGTATAACCAACGGCCGATCAGCCTGGGCATTGATTTCGTCCTCCACAGCGCCACCAAATACCTCGGTGGTCATTCCGATGTGGTTGCCGGCGTTATTGCCGGGAGCAAAGAACGGATTGACGGCTTGTGGCATGAGCATGTCATGTTGGGCGCCGTCCTCCACCCCTTTGAAGCCTGGCTGCTGGAACGCGGCTTGAAAACCTTCACCCTCCGAATGGCCCGCCACAACGAAAACGGGCTGGCCGTCGCCCGGTTCCTGGCCGACCATCCCGCTGTCTCCGAAGTCTATTATCCTGGTTTGCCCCAACATCCACAGTACGATCTGGCCTGCCGCCAGATGACCGGCGGCTTTGGAGGCATGGTCTGCTTTGATTTACGCGGTGGTCGAGAAGCAGGCTACCAACTCCTGAAGCGGCTGAAACTGATCAGCCTCGCCGTCAGCCTGGGCGGCGTTCACTCCCTTATCACCCATCCAGCCAGCACGATTTCGGCCGTTCAGACCGACGAAGAGATCGCTGCCAGCGGCGTCAAGCCAGGGCTGGTGCGATTGTCGGTTGGGCTGGAGGATTCGGCCGATCTTATTGCCGATTTGAAACAAGCATTAGGATAGTTTGGGATCAATTTATAACTGAGGCGCAAACTTACTTAACTCAGCGCGAGCGCAATGGCTTGCTCGGTGGTCATCGCTGCACCTTTCGACCAGGCCAATTCAAAGGCGATATCCCCAAGTTGAGCACGAGCACTGGCCAATGAAGCCGTGACATGCTTCCGGGCGACTTGATCAAGTGGCGCACCAATGCGACTTCGCAAGGTTTCGGCCGCTGCCAGAAGTAAAACCGCCTGTTCGTAATGTTTTTCATTTTCGTTAACCTGGGCAAGTAGTTCGAATGAGTAGGGATAGCCGCGTGGCAGGCCCAAATGGTGGCGAATGCGAAGCGATTCACGGAGCAATTCCCTGGCGCGACCATAGTTTCCCATTATGCGAGCTGTTTCCCCCAGGTTATGGATGGCGAGGGCGACGCCACGCTGGTAGCCTAGTGATTGATAGAGTTCCTGGCATTCGAGTAGTGCCTGTCTCGCTGACGCGAATTCGTGGGCTTCCAACAAATCTGCGCCAAGGTTATTGAGCGCACCTGCCAGTTCAAAGGGATTTTGTATCTCCCGCCATAGCGCGACGCTCGAAAGGGAGTACTGAATAGCCAACCCCAATTCACCTGTGGTATTCTCAATAATTGTTGCCAGTAATCGTTTGGCTTTCGCTATCCCGACCGTATAGGAGATCTGTTCAGCCATACGGAGTATTTCTTCGACCTGGGTTTGAAGATTCCCAGGTTCGCCAGTGAGATCAGCCAGATTGCAATATTTCAATCTGGCTTCAATCTCCGCCTGCTGATCCCCAAGCTGCTGGAACAATTGCTGCGCCTGCTGAATACATTGCAACCCATAGTCGAAATCGGTAATCGCCGAGGACAAATCAGCCGCCGCCAGCAAGGCGTGTCCCCGCTGGAGCGAAACCGACCCCTGGGTTCCCTCTAAGGCCCGCTGGAGCCAGCGGCGTCCCTCCTGGAAAAAGCCGCCCAGTTCCCAGAAATTCAGCGCCCCCAACTGCGCGACCAGAGCCAGCGCCTGCCCTCCATCGTGCGCCACCAACCATTCGAATGCTCGCCCCACATTATCATGGTCATCCACGACAGTCCGCAGCCGTTCGGGGAATGGTTGTCCGATCCGGTTCTCCGCCGCACGGGCAACAAGCTCGGCATAGTAGCTGGCATGTCGTTCCAGCGCATCCGCTTCCTGATTACTGCTGTGTAACTGCTCTTGGGCAAACTGGCGGATGGTATCATGCATGCTGTAACGGTGGTGCCCGGCATCAGCCCCAAAAGTCACCAGCGAGTGGTCAACCAGCTCGGTCAGGACATTCGTAGAAGCGTTGCCCAAGGCACAGACTATCTCGGCCGCTTCCAGAGTCCAGCCGCCGGCAAAGACCGCTAATCGACGTAAGACCGAGCGCTCCTGTTCGTTCAGGAGGTCGTAAGACCAGTCAATGAGGGTATGCAGGGTGCGCTGGCGCGGCAGGGTTCCGGTTATCTGCCTGTTCAGCCAGACGAAGCGTTGGCCGAGCCGTTCGACCATGGCTTCGACAGGCAGGGCGCGGACCTGGGCGGCGGCGATTTCGATGGCCAGGGGGATACCGTCCAGGTGTTGGCAGATACGAGCCACCGCCGGGACATTGGCGTCGGTAAGCGTGAAGTTCAGAAGTGATTGGGCTGCGCGGTTGGCGAACAACTGCACCGAGTCGAAGCTAAGCACGTCCGCCACGGTCAATTGTTCCGGGCCAACGTTCGCAGGGATACTCAGTGGTTCCAGCCGGACGACGTGCTCCTCCGTCAGGCGAAGCGGAATGCGGCTCGTTGCCAATACCGTCAGCCCCGCCGCCTCACGGCAAAGGATTTGGACGAGGCGGGCGCAGGCTTTGACCAGATGTTCGCAGTTATCCAGCACCAGGAGAACGGTCTTATCGCGCAGGTAATCCACAAGGGCGGCGGTGGACGAACGGCTGCTGGTCGGCAAATGTAGGGTTGCCGCAACGGCATCATCAACCGATTTTTCATCGGTCACACCAGCTAACTCAACCAGACAGATTTCAAGGGCAAAAACGCCGGCCATGCGGTGGGCGACCTCGATAGACAGGCGGGTTTTGCCGACGCCACCGGGTCCAGCCAGGGTCACCAGCCTGACCGTCCGGCGCGACAGTAAATCAACCAGCCGCGCCGATTCTTCTTGACGGCCGAAAAAGCGGGTCAGGACGGGTGGCAAAGCGATTTGGGCTGTATGGGTCTCGACCGGAGCCATAGAGCGAATCTGTTCGGCCAGGGTGACGGTTTCAACAGTTGGAGCCAAGCCCAGTTCGGCCGCCAACAATCGGCGGCAGGTTTCGTAGACATCCAGAGCGGCGCCGCGTTGGTCGGCCTGGGCCAGGACGCGCATCAATTGACGATAGGCGGTTTCGGTCAGGGGTTCGTATTCGAGCAGACGGCGTACCGTACGTTCGGCTTGTGCCAGTTGGCCGGCGTGTTCCTGAAAGACGGCCAATTGTTCCAGAGCGGCCGTTACCTGCACTTGCAACTGCTGGCGCTGAAGGAGGAGCCATTCATCAAACTGCTGGCAGTTGGGGAGCGAGAATTCGGCCAAAAATTCACCGCGTACCAGGTCAAGGGCTTCTACCAGCCGGGCAGGGCATTCGGCGCAATCGGTTGGGTCGGGATGCGGATGGCGGCTGCAGGTTTCGAGCAGGGTGCGAAACCGGGCCACATCCAGTTCGTGGTCACTGAGGGGGTTGAAGCGGAGGGTGAGCCGGTCGCCGATCAGGTATGGCTGTTCGTCGGAATCGCTCGTGCCCAACCTTTTCTGAAGAGAGGCCCAGGTGACACGGAGATTGTTTTGGGCGGAAGCGGTTGGGAGGTCGGGCCAGAGCAGGGCAAGCAAGAATTCACGGCTATGGGCGTGGTCCGACTCGACTAGGAGATAGGCCAGCAGTCCGATCGCCTTCCGGTTGGTGAGGGTGATGGCTCCTAACACCTGATGCTCGATCTGCATACGGCCGAGTAATGAGAAATTTAATTCAGCCAAAGTTGTCCCAAATAATGATGAATTAATGGAGCCTTGCTAATGTAAAAATATATCACAAGGAACAAAAAAAACAGCATTTGTTCCAACAATCCTAAACCATTGATGCGACTCGTTCTGAATCGCATCGTACCCAAAAAAGGAGAAAAATCATGTCAACAGAAAATAACAAGGAAATCGTTCGCAGATTTATAAATGAGGCATTAACCGGCCGAAATCTGGCCGCAGCCGACGAAGTTTTGGCCCCGAAATACGTGAACAGCCTGACAGGGGCCGACCTGGCTCCTTTAAGGGGTTCATCACCGGCATGAGCGCTGCCCTCAGCGATGTCCAGATTGAAATTGATGAGCTGGTGGCCGAAGGGGACTCGGTTGTGGCCCGCTGGCGGATGGCGGCCACCCACACCGGTTCGCTGATGGGGGAGACGCCTACGGGCAAGCGGGTTAACTCCCGGGGGCTGACTTTCTATCGGCTGGAAAACGGCCGAATTGTGGAAGATGACCCGATGTCATCGCCCGATTTGCTACAGGCGCTCGGCATCCAGATGCCCGCCTAGCCTGGCCAGTAAATATACTCAAACAGGAGATTTCACAATGTCACTGCTTCTAGTCCTTCCTGCCATCAACGCCATCCTACATGGCATCATCGTTGCCCGCTTCGGAATCCGGAACAACCAGCCAGTCTTCGTGTTCATGTTGGTGTATGCCGCTCTGGCCATCGCGGTCTTACTCTCAGTACCAAATGTGCTGTGGGCCGTGCTCCTCTTGACAACCATCGGCACGTTCGGCTTGTCCGTCACCTTCAAGAAAATACCCCGCGACAAAAGGCTGGAGATGATGATCTTGCCCCTTAATATCGTCATTATTCTGGTCGCCGGATACTTATTGTTTGTTGCATAGCGGCTATGTGCGCTCACTATTTGTTCTAAAAACCTTTAACCGTTCAATATAACACATCAACAGGAGAATTTAATTATGGATCACAACAGTTCAATTCAACGTCTTTATGACCTTATCAACGCCGGTGACATTGATGGTTTCAGCCAGCAGTTGGCCGATGACTTCGTCGAACACGAGGATTTACCTGGCCTGCCGCCGACAAAGGAAGGCGTCATCCAGTATTTCCGGTTTATGCTGGCTGCGTTCCCGGATATGCGAATGGACGTTCAAGATTCTTTTGCCAGCGGCGATAAGGCTGTGGCCCGTTTGCGGGTAAGCGGGACCCATATGGGTGATTTCGCTGGCATTCCGACGACCGGCAATCCCGTTTCCATGAACATCATTGACATCACCCGCTTTGGCGATGACGGGCTGGCCCGTGAGCATTGGGGTATTGCCGATCAACTGACGATGATGCAGCAGCTCGGCGTCATCCCCGCGGCGGGATAAAACAGAGGTTAAGCATTCGTCCCCAGGTGACAGCCCTGGCATTCTGCGAATGCTGAAGGTGACTGTCACCTTATTACCATTAAGGAGGAAACTATGTCAACAGAAAATGAAGCAGCAATCAAGGTAATCGTCGAACTCCAGGCCAAACCAGGCAAGCGGGCGGAGCTTAAAAAGCTGATTGAGAGCATTGTGGCGGAACATGGATCGGACGCGCCGGGTTTCCTGGGCAGCACCCGTTACGAGGTGGTCGATAACCCCAATATACTGGTTGAGATTGCTGATTGGAAATCGGCCGAGGCGCGGGCGGAGCATATGCAGGAGGCTGTGGCCAGCGGCCTGTACGCGCCAATGGGAGAGCTGTTAGACGCGCCGTTCAGGGCTATGGTCATCAGGCAACTGCCATGACTCATATCATTAATGCACCAAGTGTTCATGTAAAGGATACGGCCTGTATTGACTGCGGACTTTCCTCGAAAACAAATGAGCCATAACCGGCGAAAATAATGGTGAATTAATGGTGGTTCACTAAAGTGAAAAAATCACAACGATTGTTTATTTACGTTTAAGTATCAAACACAGAAAGGAGAAATTAAAATGTCGGCTATAGCTAGTAAGTCTCTTGATTCACGTAGTTCACTGCTTCGGACTGTTGTCCTTGGCGGAACTATCCTCTTTTTCCTCCAAACGATAATCCAGGAATGGCTTTATTACTATGTCATTCAAAAGACCCCATTTGCTATTTTATGGCAATATATAGCCAGCGGTATATTGGGGGATGCCGCCTTCACGGGTGGCACGGCGACCGTTCTGCTCGGTATGTTCTTTCATCTTATTATATGCCTTGTTATTGCCGGTGTTTTTATCCTGAGCGCCAACCGAATTCCTCTTCTACGTCGCTACCCGATCCCCGGCTCGCTTCTTTATGGGTTTGGCGTCTTCATTGTTATGAACTTCATTGTCACCCCGCTCAGCGCGACCCCACCGCTACCTGCCCCAACCATGCCGCAGCTGATCGAGGTTGTTTTAGAACATATCTTGGTGGTCGGGCTGTCATTAGGATTATTCGTCCGGCTGAATGCTCAGGCTGATGTTTAGTTATTGACTGTCCGCAAATAAATTAGTGGATTGTGCGAACGAGACGAATTGTATAGCAAATCGTTTGGAGCAAGCGGCCTTCGGATTAGATGCTTTATTGTTGGCCGCATAATTAGAAAGGATACAACCATGAAAGTAGTAATTATTGGTGCCACGGGATTGATCGGTAAAGCAGTGGCCGAACTCCTAACTTATAAAGGCCATGAGGTAGTTCCGGCTTCCCGTAATACTCAACCGAGTCTGAAATTGGACGATCCGGCCTCCATCGAAGCGTTCTATAAAACGGTTGGCGAGGTGGATGCCGTCATTTGTGCAGGGCCTAAAGGTGGCGGCGGGGGAGGCCTATTGGCCGAGCTTTCAGATGAAGTAATCGATTCCTATACAAAAAGTAAATTACTGGGACAGGTGAACCTGGTACGCAAAGGCCTTTCCAATGTAAGGCCGGGCGGGGTCTTCATTCTTACGGGCGGTATGTCAGGCTTTGCCCCTGTGCCAAATATGTCGGTCAGCGCCATGCTCAATATCGCCCTGGATAAGTTTGTGAACCGGGTTGCACCTGAACTGCAAGACGGCCGACGCATCGTTATCATTCACCCGCCAGCCGTTCGCGAGTTTGTGCTTCAAATTGGCATGGACGGATCACGGTGGCCGAATGCCGCTACAGTGGCCGAAACGTACCTCATGGCCTTAGAGAATCAAATCACGGGTCAGCCCGTCTTTGTTGGAGGCTATGAGCCGGCGTGAACTATTTACACATTTTCGGCCGCATCCATACATGGATCGTGCCCAAAAGTGCTGACATCAAAATGTAGTAAGTAGAAATTGAGAATTGGAGTAGACTTTTGTTTTCTTGCATCTCCACTACCTCTCACTTACTATCAACCAAGAAAACAAAAGTCTCCCCATTTTCCACTAACTTTCCCCTCAACCCTTACATTTACGTTTTACGCATTCCCCCTCTTCCCTCACACCTGACAAATTTCTCATTACAAATTCTTCATAAAAAGTCCTTGCCAACCATCATAAGAGCAAGTAGTATTAGCAGTATAATCTTTGAAACTGGTGGTGTTATTGTGTTTGATCCCGAACCCGAATTAATAACAATTGTTGAAGGGCCAACCCCTGAATTTCGGCCGAGTCCCCATCTTTGGTTCCGTTCTGTCTATGAGGGGCCGGAAGACGCCGACATAGCCATGTGCGAACTGCGGACCCTCAACGGCGAAAGTATTATGGAACGCTGCCGGACCGCCTGGAAAGAAGGACGTCCGGTTCGCCTCGATTTTCCCGACTACATGCGAATGCGCCAGCAGCTAGACGTTGTCGGGATGCGCTTGCAAGAGTTGGAAGAAGGCCCCATGCTCATCCTTTGGGTGCGCCAGCTTATTGACGCCGAAGATTATGAAGAAGAAGGTCTCGACGAAGACGACGACGATTTCTTCTTCTAAGCCATATATTTGAAGATGTCAGGCTTTCAATCGGCCGTTTTCCGGTAAAAGCCTTTCAATTACATAGGGAGCCAGTTCAGGATTGCGAATTCTTTTATGAAGAATCCATCAGTTAACTCACCAACCAACACGACACCTGTATTTATTAAGCACAGATTAGACTCAACTCAATTACCAATTACGAATTACCCGCAAATTTATAACTCGTCGTACATTACAGTCCGGCTTTGAACGTTAACTCAGGAGGCCATTCATGACCTATGAGACAATTCTCTACAACTGCGAAAACGGCGTTGCCACTATCACCCTGAACCGGCCCGATTCCCTCAACGCTTTTAACAACCAGATGATCGCCGAAACCCAGGACGCTTTCAAACAGGTTGGCCGTGACACGGCCGCTCGCTGTATTGTCATTACCGGCAGCGGCCGAGCTTTCTCCTCCGGCCAGGATTTGAAAGATGTCCAGAGCAGGGGAGGGGCGTTCTCCATCGGCGAACACCTGCGGCATGGTTACAACAAGTTAATCACCCAGATGGTTAACCTGGAGAAGCCCATTTTGGCCGGAGTCAATGGCATTGCCGCCGGAGCAGGCTGTGGCGTTGCCCTGGCGGCCGATCTTCGCATTGCCTCCGAGAAAGCCAGCTTCATGCTCGCTTTCAGCCGTGTCGGCCTCATCCCCGACAGTGGCAGCACCTGGACGCTGCCTCGGCTGATTGGCTATTCACGGGCCTATGAGATGGCGATAACGGCCGATCGCATCTCCGCTGACAAAGCCTACAGTTGGGGCATGGTCAACGAAGTCGTTCCCCACGATCAGCTCCCTGAAGTCGTCTCGGCCTGGGCCAATACCCTGGCGACCGGCCCAACGCTGGCTTATGGCCTGACCAAGCGAGCCATGCGTAAGGCAGATGGCCAGACCCTTGAGGAAGCGCTGGCCTATGAGTCCCAACTTCAGGAAATTGCCGGACGCAGCCATGACAGCGCCGAGGGCGTTCGGGCCTTTATCGAAAAACGAGACCCGGAATTTAAGGGCGAATAATGATTCAAACAGTCAGTGTGATCGGGGCCGGCACGATGGGGAGTGGCATTGCCCAATCGGCCGCTCTCGCCGGTCATTCCGTGATTTTATATGACGTTGCCCAGGAGTTGGTCGAACAGGCACTGGCAGCCATCGCTGCCTCCATTGATAAAGGTGTCTCCTTGGGCAAGACGGCCGAATCCACCGCTTCTTCAGCCAAAAACGCCTTCCGCCTGACGACCAGCCTCTCTGAAGCAGCCCAAGCCGACCTCGTCATCGAGGCAGCCCCGGAAAGTATCGAGCTAAAGCGCAAGATTTTCGCCCAACTTGATCAGGCTGCTCCTGCCCATACCATTCTGGCAAGCAACACCTCCAGCTTGAGCATTAATGCGCTGGCAGGGGCCACCAACCGCCAGGACCGCTTCATTGGCCTCCATTTCTTCAATCCCGCCCACATCATGAAGCTGGTCGAACTGATCCAGGCCGAGGACACCAGCCCCGAAACGGCCGAAACCGCCGCCGACTTCTTAAAACGGTTGGGCAAAACGGCCGTCCACTGCCAGGATACCCCGGCCTTTATCGTCAACCGCGTTGCTCGTCCCTTTTATGGTGAAGCTTACCGCCTGTTGGGTGAAAATGCGGCCGATGTCGCTACCATTGACAGGCTGGTCAAATCGGCCGGTTTCCGCATGGGGCCGTTTGAACTGATAGACCTGATTGGCTGTGACGTGAACCTGGCTGTCAATCAATCGGTCTACGACGCTTACTTCCAAGACCCAAAATACCGCCCCCATCCCATCCAGCGCCGCATGGTCGAAAGCGGCCGACTCGGCCGTAAAACGGGCCGGGGATTCTATAACTATTAATATTTTGGCAATCATTCGCTCTCACATAAAGACGTCAAGACGCTACGACTTGCCCCCTTTGCGTGTGATTTCTAGATTTCAATAATCACCAACCACCGATTACTATGAACGACTATCTTATCCGCGTTATGGCCCGTGAGGCCGGAGTTAGGGCATTTGCCTGCCTGACTACCAATTTGGTGGCTGAAGCCTGTGAACGGCACGAAACACCATTTACCGCTTCTATCGCTCTTGGTGAAGCTCTGACCGGGGGCGTCCTGTTTGGCACGCTTCTCAAAGTCGGCCAGCGCGTGGCAGTCAGGCTGGCCGGAAACCAGACCCACCGAAAAATCGTGGTGGAGGCCGGTAACAACGGCAAGGTGCGGGGCTATGCTTCCCTGCCAGAGCGGGACATCTTAACTGTCTTTCCTGATATTGTGGATCCGCTGTTTATCGAACTGGACGGCCAACTGACCGTTGTCAAAGATTTGCAGCTTAGAAACCTTTACGAAAGCGTTGTTCCCCTGACGGGCGAAGGAATTGTCGCAGACCTGAACAACTATTTGAACCAATCGGAGCAGATACCTTCGGCCGTTGAAATGAGTGTTATTCTCTCAGAAAAAGAGGAAGATGCCGGACGGATAATCACGGCTGGTGGGCTGCTGGTTCAAGCCCTTCCCCCATATGAAGCCGATACCGTTCGCAGATTGGCAGATCGTATTCAAGAGATGCCGCCTGTGGAAGTCATGCTCAACAGCGGCCAAACGCCGGAAGATATTTTGGCCTATCTTTTCGAGGACATTTCCTACGAAGTCTTAGAGCATATGCCCCTCTCTTATACTTGCTCTTGCAGCCGGGATAGATCGCGCAAAGCCTTGCTTTCCCTCGGCCAGGAAGAGCTGATTCAACTTTTGGAAACAGAGGGCCAGGCTATCGTGGACTGCCACTTCTGCCACGAACGTTACCACTTCGACAGTGAAGAACTTTCAGAGATTATTTCCTTACTTAACGACTAACTTTTAATTCTTTGCGTCTCTGCTTCTTTGCGTTTTTGCGTTAATTATTTTCACAGGAGGGAAAATGACTGAATCCATCGTAGATGTTGCCATTGTAGGTGGGGGTGTTTCCGGGGTATATAGTGGTTGGCGCATTGTATCGGCCGATCTCAAACACAGCGACGTTCTTGGCAAAATAGCCGACCAAAAGCCAGACGGCAAACTAAACGTCCACCTGTACGAACTCAGTCATCGAATTGGCGGCCGTCTTATGTCCATCACGCCGCCCGAAATGCCTGGTTTCAAAGCCGAGTTTGGCGGAATGCGTTTCCTCACCAACCAGCGTGTTGTCCGTAACCTGGTTGACAAGCTCGATCTACCCATTCGTTTCTTCCCCGTTGGCAGCCCCGACAATATCTACTACCTTCGCGGCCAACATCTTCGCCAACGCGAATTCACCGACCCGAACAAAGTCCCCTATCATCTTAGCTGGCAAGAGCGTGGCAAATCACCGGCAGACCTGATAGTGGCCGCCATCGACACCATCATTCCCGGTGCGGCTCGTCTCAGCCCCGTCGAGTGGCAGGAAGTCAGGCAAGAGTTCAAATTCAACGGCGACTATCTCTACAACCAGGGTTTTTGGAACGTCCTCCACCAGGTCATGAGTAGCGAGGCTTACAAACTCCTGCTCGATTCCGGCGGTTATATGACCGCTTTGAGCAACTGGAATGCGGCCGAAGCAATGGAATGGTTCTTAATTGATTTTGGGCCGGAAGCCGAGTACGTCCAGATCGTAAATGGTTACGAACGGCTTCCTCAACGTCTGTTGACCGAATTTGAATCAGCCGGAGGCTCTGTTCACTATCACCATCGCTTGAGCCATTTCGAGAAGTTAGAAGGGGACGAAAACGGCCCCCTGCTCCGGCTCCATTTTATAGACCAGCCACCGGTGTTGGCCCGCCACATGGTTCTTGCCATGCCCCGCCGCTCCCTGGATCTGCTCAACAAAAGCCATACTGCGCTTCTGGCCGAACCGGCCGTTCAGGATGCCATTGGTTCCGTTACACCCCAGCCCATGTTCAAGATGTTCATGTGCTACCGTTACCCCTGGTGGCGCGACGCGGGCGTCCAAACCGGCCGTTCCATCACCGACCTGCCCCTCCGCCAGACCTATTACTTTGACTCTGAACCCGATCCCGGCCACTACGAACCGGAAATCATGGATTCCCTGCTCATGGCGAGTTACGATGACGGTCAGTTCGTTGGCTTCTGGACCGGAATGCTCGGCCAAACCTCCAACATCCCTGGATACCAGCCGGGGGACAAATTGGAACCCGGCAGTGAAATGGAGTGGTCCCAACTCGAAGCCCCATCCATCATGGTCATGCACGCCCAGCGGCAGCTTAAACTCGTCCACGACCTGGAATTTATCCCCGACCCCTATGCTGCCGCTTACATCAACTGGGGCTGTGACCCCTTTGGCGGCGCCTGGAACGCCTGGAATGTCCGCGCCAAAGCCTGGGAAGTGCAAGAAACCATGCTCCAGCCCTCGGCTGAATGGCCCGTGTATGTCTGTGGAGAGGCTTACTCATCCTCTCAGGGCTGGGTTGAAGGCGCTCTCCAAACGGCCGAACAGATGCTCATGGACAAGTTCGACATCCGCACCCCTAACTGGCTGCCCATGAGATAAATTGACGAGATCCGTCTGCTATCTTACGATTAAGGGTATGCCTAATCTACAAGACATCAATTTTGAAACTATCGGCCTCTGGCTTGTTTCCTCTGGCCTCCAAATTCTGCTCATCATCGTTCTGGCTTTTGTGGCTGCCCGTTTCCTGGCAGCCGCGACCCGTTACCTCTCTGCTCGAATTAAACGGCTTGATAATGTAGACGGCAGCGAACTGGACAAACGAACGGCTACAATCTTCAACGTTCTCAACAACGCCGGTCTTATCATCATTCTCATCACAGCCACCTTGATGATTCTAAATGAGTTGACCATTGACATTACCCCGGTGCTTGCCAGCGTCGGCATCGCCGGGTTGGCCTTCGGGTTGGGGGCGCAAACGTTGGTAAAGGATGTCATCGGCGGCATCTTTATCCTGGTCGAAGGCCAGTACCAGGTTGGTGACGTGGTCGAACTGCAAGGGAAAGTCGGCACCGTAGAAGACTTAACCCTTCGCATCACCTCCGTCCGAGATTTTCAAGGCGACCTTCATATCATTCCCAATGGCGATATTCGGCTCGTGACCAACAAAGGCCGAAGCTGGTCGCGGGCCATTGTAGATGTCGCCATCACCTATGAAACGGATATCGAACAGACCATCACGACCCTGGAGGAAATCGGCCGTCGGGCGTCCGAAGATGCCGAAATCGGCCGTGTTCTCCTCGAAGCGCCAACTGTTACCGGCGTTGAAGCATTGGAAAATGGTCAAATTCGCCTGCGCCTTATTGTCAAAACCGTTGCCAATGAACAGTGGGGGGTGCAGCGTTTTCTACGCCGCCGGATTCAGGAAACATTCAACCAGAAAGGCATCAAACTGGCCCTCCCCCGCCAGGAAATCCGCTTGTCAGAGAACCCGAATCAAAGCTCCAGTTGAGTGACACGCGGATGCGGCACTTCAACTTGCAGCAGCAGCCCGCCGCTCTGCCGATTTTCAAAGTTAAGCCGCCCGCCCATTAAGGCTACTCGTTCGCTAATGCCCAATAATCCGAAGTGACCATCCTGACCCATTGTGGATAGGTCAAAGCCATATTCCAACCCTGTGCCGTCGTCGGCCAATGAGATGAGCAGCGTTCGGGGCGAGGTATGTTTCAAGGTCACTTCAACGCAAGAAGCCCCGGAATGTTTCCAGACATTGCTTAACCCCTCTTGAATAATTCGGAAAATTGAAAGCTCCAGTTCCTCCGGCAAACGGCCGAAATTGATGTCCAGATGCAAAGTCGCCAAAATACCGGTTCTTTCGCTCCAGGAGTGTAAAGAGGATTGTAAGGCAGAGCCTAATCCCAGGCTATCTATGGTTGGCGGTCGCAAATTACCACAAATACGCCGCAGATCTTCCACCATTGACCTGACTTCGTTGCGAACCTCGTCGAGATCGTCCGCCAGTTCGATAGGGTTGTCACCGGTCTTGCTTTGAATCTCTTCAAGCTGATAGTTGAGGCTCAGTAAATCTTGAATCAGTTGGTCGTGCAGTTCGCGGGCCAGATGTTTCCGTTCCTCTTCACGTTCGGTCAACAAGCGGCGTTGGGCATCTTGTAATGCCAGGTTGGCGCTGTCGAGTGCCTTTACCTGATCATCTAACTGCTGCAAGAGATGGCGGTTGATGTTATCCTGGGCCATCAAGTCCCGTTTTAACAGCATTTGGTTGTGCCGCAGGGTTTCTGCTTGTCTTCTTGCCTGATAATAACTGTCTAAGGCCCAGATAACGGGGGTGCGCTGCTGACGGTCATCCGTCCCAACCAGGGCGGCAACAACAGCCTCGCGGGAAGTGCCATCAGTCCGAAAGATGCCAGCCATTTTGCCCTGTCGCATAACTAAGATGCGATCAGAGACGGCGAAGAGATGATCCAGGTTTTGGCTGCTGAAAAGGACGGCCGTTCCCGACTTTTGCCATTTCCTGATTTGTTCCAAAAACTTATCCTGGTAAGGATGGCTCAGAAGTGGACTTGGATCGTCAATCAGAACTGCCCGACACGGCCGCGCCATAACCTGAGCAATTGCAACCAACTGTCGTTGTTCGCTTGTTAAATTGGCGACCTTCTCCCGCAGCGATGGCAGGCTAACGTCCAAACTTGACAATAGCTCCTTCGCTTCCTCATCCATCTTGGACTGATTCGGGACAGGCCAGTGAATGCCAAAAACGGTTGCCCGTTTTTCACACCCCAAGAATATATTGCTTGCAATATCAAACTGTTCGGCCAGGACCGGCTGTTGATAAATAACGCCTATTTTTAAGGTGTGGGGGTTGAACGGCCATTGGAGCCGTTGTTCCTGGAAAAATATCTCTCCGCCATCAGGTGCTTGCAAGCCAGATATGATCTTGATTAAGACGGATTTTCCAGCGCCGCTTCGACCCGCCAACCCCATCACTTCTCCCGATTTCAGGGCAAAGCTAATACTCTGCAAAACATTCAGCATCCCAAAAGTTTTGACAATATTTGTGACTTTCAAAATGTCAGACATAAATCCTGATTAATTTCCAACTACATCGCCAATCATTTGTTGTAGGGTTGCTGCATCCAAATCTTTTTTGTCAACAAAGGCAGCCGCCCCAGCTTGCAGACCGAGCCGGTGAAATTCACGATCTGGATAGGCGCTGATCAAAATAATTCGGGCAAAGGGTGTTTTGACCTTTAGCTGGCGCACACACCGAATACCGTCTTCATCTCCTAAGACGACATCTACAAAGATTACATTGGGTGCAATTCGCTCAACCAGATTTAACGCCTCTGAGATATTACCAGCTTCAAAAATAATAGCCTCTGGTACAACCTTGCCAATGGTGCGGCGTAGCTGGTGACGATAGCGACGGTTGTCATCCACTAACAGAATGGCAGGTTGTTCTGACTCTAATAATTTTTCGATCTGGTTATCAGGAACGGCCGTTTCTCTGGAATGGGCGATGGCTTCTGGATGTTCCCGTACATAATAGGCAGCCTCTAATCGGCTTTGCACATTCAGTTGACGGTATAGCTTGGTTAGATGGTTTTCTATCGTTTTGATACTTAGATTCAGGTTTTGGGCGATAGCCCGGTTATCTGCTCCTTCAGCCAGCAGGCGCAAAATATCAATTTGCCGGACAGACAGCTTTGGTTCGGCCGTATTAGGGGAGGATAAGGTGAGCAATTTTTCCACCAGTGGGCTGGAGATCCACCGTTCTCCGGCCAGAATGCGCTCAACCGCCAACTGTAAATCACTCAACGGTTGGTCCTTCAAATGATATCCATTCACCCCTGCCCGTAATAGTCCCTGTACATAAACATCGTCATCATACGCGCTTACCACCAGGATGAGCAGATGAGGATAGCGGTTCCGAATCCGCCGAATCTCTAAGATCGGTTCGAATTCTGGCATGGTGACGTCAATCAGTAAGCAGTCTGGACGCAGCCTCTCCAAAGATTCCACCACACTCGGCCCATCCCCAACTTCACCAACTATTTCTAAATCAGGCGAATTTTCGATTGCTTTGCGAATTCCGGCCCGCACAACGGCATGATCATCTGCTAGTAGAATACGTTTCCTCATGGACCTAATTATGCCACTTTCCATCGTCTCAGTCTAAATAGGGGAAATCCCCTAGTACAAAAAGGGAAAACCCATAAGAAAATTAGGGATTTAGGGGTGTTTGTCAATATTGGAAAGGCTATCATAACAACTTAGTTGTACCTTGTTCAGATTACTACACCAAATGTGAGGTGATGCCCCCATAAAATATACCCACAAGTGAATAACTTAGAATCTTGTCGTTCTATAATAATAGTTTTCAAAATATTGGAGGAAGAAAAGTGAAACGACTTATTTGGATACTTCTGCTTGTCTTTGCTGGTTTACTGGTAGCCTGTAACAGTGGCAGCTCCACTGATGCAACACCTGCCAGTACCGAAGCACCCCAAGAGGAAGCCACCCCAACAGAAGAAGCAATGCAAGAGCCGTCCGGTAGTGGTAGTATTGCCGTCTTGCTGCCCGACAGCGCATCGTCTGCCCGTTGGGAAGCGGATGACCGCCGTTTCTTTGAACAGGCTTTTGACGCAGCCGGTGTTGATTACACCATCGTCAACGCCGAAGGTG
>JBAPRX010000816.1:0-4348 GCA_049281335.1 Promineifilaceae bacterium (SeqCode) | reverse complement strand
GCGGCGACGGGGGTCGGGATGCCAGTTACGGGGCAGGCGGCGGATCAGTTCGCGGATGTCTTCGTCGGGGACGCCAAAGGCTTTGGCGGTTTCACGGACGGCCGATTTGGGCTGCATGGTGCTGATGGTGGCGACAAGGGCGACCCGATCTGGGCCGTATTTTTGGCGGACGTAGGCCAGGATTTCATCGCGGCGACGGCTGCAAAAATCGAGGTCAATGTCGGGCGGGTTGGCACGGGCTGGGTTCAGGAATCGTTCAAAGAGGAGGTCGTTGGCGATGGGGTCTACGGTTGTGATGCCGGTGCAGTAGGCGACCAGGGAGTCGGCGACGCTGCCTCTGGTGCTTACGGGAATCTCTTGTTGGCGGGCGTGGCGAACGATGTCGGCGACTATCAAAAAGAGGGGGGCGAAACCGGAACGGCCGATGGCTTCGATTTCTTTCTCAAAACGTAGGGTGATTTCATCGGGGACATCAGGGCCGTACCATTGAATGAGTCCTGCCTGGGCTTGTTCGGCCAATGTCTGTTCGGGGGTGTGGTTTTGGGGGAGGTCGAGGATGGGCCAGATGGGGCGGGAAGGGGGCAGGGCGGGTTGGCAGCGGGCGGCGATTTGGGCGGTCTGGTAAACGGCTTCGGGGAAATGGGCGAAACGTTCTTTGATCTGGTCGGCGGTGAGCCAGTGGAGGTCGCCGGTGGGTTGGGGGGTGTCGGTGAGGCGGGCGTTGTGGTCTATGGCGTTGAGGAGGCGGAGGCGAGCGGTTTCGGCGGGTTCGAGACAGTAGATGGGCTGAACGGCGGCGACGGGCAGGCCGAAACGTTGGCCGAGTTTTTCGATTTCGGCGGCGATGGTTTCGTCTTCCTGGCTTTGAAGCTCCAGGGTGAGGCAGGCGTTTTCACCGAAGAGGCCACCAAGACGGCCGACATAGCGGCCTGCTGCGCCGAAGCTGCCGCTTTGGAGGAAGCGGTGGAGCCAGCCTTTTCGGCCGCCGCTGAGACAGATGAGGCCGTCGGTGTGCTGTTTGAGGATGTCCCAGGCGAGTCCTTTTTGGGCCAGTTCGAGGCGGTTGGGCTGGCCTTGTATGTGGGAGGAGAGGTGGCAGAGGGAACGGTAGCCGGTTTGGTTGGCGGCGAGGAGGATGAGGTGGCCGGGTTGGTCGCTGTAGGTCATGCTGACGTTCAGCCCTTCTTCGGGAGGTGGGGCAATCGTCAGGGTGAGGCCGAGGATGGGTTGGATTTCGGCCGTTTGGCAGGCTTTGTCGAAGGCGACTGCGCCGTAGAGGGCGTTGGTGTCGGTCAGGGCGAGGTGGGTCATGTTTTCGGCCGCTGCCCGTTTGACCAGTGCTTTGATGGAGGGGGTTGCGCCCAGGAGGGTGTAGTGGGAGTGGGTTTCCAGGTGAGTGAAAGAGATCATAAGGCCGTAATCAGGTAATTGGCGGTACAGGACACCGCTTGTAATTGGCTTTTCACTATCCAATCAGGCGATTCCCTTTGATTGGATGCGGTTGATGAATTCCTGGAGGGCGGCGTAGTGGGAGCCTTTCCAGTAGATGTGTTGGCATTCTTCGCAGATGCGGAAGTCGTGATAGTATTGTTTGGTTTTGGGTTCGAGGCGGTGGAGGATGGCTTCTTTGGAGACGGGTGTGAGACGGCCGTTGCAGCGCAGGCAACGCTGCCAGGGGTCTGTCTGGTCGAAGAGGTTGTAGCGGTGGAGGACGGTTTGCAACTGTTCGTAGGAGTCGTGGGAGTGGAGGCAGCAGCCGTAGGTGACGATTTTTCGCATGAGCAGGCGCCGGTCGCGGGTCAGGAGGATGCGTTCCTGGTCGTGCGAAATTTGGGCGAGAACTTCGTCGTCGTAGTCTTCGGGGTAGAGGGTGTCGAAACCGAGGAGGCGGAGGAAGGTTGTCAGTCGGCCGAGATGGACGTCGGCCACGAAGCGGGGCGGCTGGGGCAGTGGGGGACGCAGTTGGGACATTGCTGCCGTGTCCAGGGTGGTGAATTCGGGATAGACTGCCAGCCGGTCGCCGGGTTGGAGTTGATAGTCGAAGGTGACGGGACGGCCGTTGATGATGAGGAGGTGGACTTCGGTGTGGGGGATGCCGGATGCTTCGACCATGTGTTTGGTGGTGAGGGGGCCGTTTAGGGGATAAAGGAGTGATTTCTGCCGTTTGTCGGGTGGCAGGAATTTGTTCAGACGAGCGTAGAAGCGAATCTGGATGGTTGACATGAGGGTATTTTAGCTGTTCTGATGAGGGGAGGAAAATTGAGCCACGAATTTCACGAATTAGCACGAATTAGGGGGAATGAATAATGAATAATGAATTATGAATTGTTGTGGTAGGGATGGCGGGCTTTGGTGATTGGGGGAGACGTTGTTATTATTGGCTGTTATGAGAAAACGTTTGCTAATCTTGACTGTTCTGGCCGGTTTGCTGTGGGTTGGGAGTGGTTATAAGGAACAGGAAACGGCCGAGGCTGCACCTCAGATGAATGCGGCCGAGATGTTTGATCTGGTTAATCAGTTCCGAGTGGAGAATGGTTTGACGCCGTTCCTATATAACAGCTCGCTGGCGTTTGCAGCGCAGCGCCATGCGAACTGGATGGGAACCACTGCCACGTACAGCCATACGGAGGACAATGGTTCGACACCTCTAACCCGTGCTAATGATGCCGGTTATGTGGGTTGGGTGTCGGAGAATATTGTTGGCGGCACCAATATGTCAGCCCGGCAAGGGTTGATCTGGTGGGAGAACAGCCCGATCCATTACAACACGCTGGTTTCGACGCGCTATACTGAGGCGGGAACGGGTTTTGCGGTTACGGCTAACGGGCAGAATATGTTTGTTCTGGTTGTGGGCCTGCCTTCTAATGCACCAGCATCCAGCAGTCCGACGACGGAGGATAGTTCGGCCGCACCGCTTATCATTACTCCGATCCAACTGGCGGAGCCGCGAGAGGATGGCTCTATCGTTCACGTGATTCGCCCAGGTCAGTCGTTATGGATGGTGGCAGCCTATTATGATGCCGATTTGGATTATCTTTACCAGATTAACGGACTGGATGAAAATGATGTTATTCAGCCGGGGGACGAAATCTATGTTCAACTGGCGGACGGACAGCCACCGCCGCCAACGCCAACACCGAGATTGACGTATCTGGTTCAAGATGGAGATTCGGCCTGGCTTATTGCTGCCCGACACAGTATTGAGTTGGACCTTTTCCTGGCGTTGAATGGCATTGAGCAGGATACGGTTTTGCAGCCTGGGACGGAGGTCCGGGTCCGGCTGGCTGAGGGGGAGGCGCTGCCGCCAACGCCAACGCCGCCGGTCACTTATAAGGTGCAGGAAGGGGACTCTTTGTGGTCTATCGCGGCCAAGAATGATCTGACTGTTGACCAGCTTTTGTCGCTGAATAATCTCACTGAGGACAGTTTTATCGTGGCGGGAGAGGAACTTACAATTCGACAGGTTGAAGTGACTCCAACCGCGACCCCAACGGCCGAATCTACTGCCACGCCGGGAGCGGAGGCAGCGACGTTGGTGGCGGAAATTGCCCCTGTCACGCCAGGCGGTACACCGGTGCTTGAGATTATTCGCAGTCCAACGCCGACAGTCGAGGGAACACAACCGGCCGAAGGGGTTGAGTCGGCTTCGATGGCGATGTCGGCCGATATAGAAGAGGTTCCACCAGAACAATCCGGGGGCGGTTCTATCGGAATTTTGATAATGGCCGTTAGCTTGATTGCTCTGGCAGGGTTGATGTTGTATATTGCTAATCGCCAGTAAGAGGGACCAGGTAATTGGCGGTGAGAGGCACCGCTGGTAATTGGGTAATTAAGAACTAGATGCTGTTGTTATTAATTTGGAAGAGGAGACTACTATGACCGAGCATACAGCTATCGGCCGTTCTACGCTGATACGAGATGGACAAGCCAAGATTACGGGAACGACCCGCTATGCTCCTGATATTTCGCTGCCGGGGATGCTTCATGCCCGGTTTGTGACCAGCCCTTATGCCCACGCCCGTATTATAGAGATCGAAAAAACTGAGGCGCTGGCGGTTGAGGGTGTAGTGGCTATTATGACGGCCGATGATTTGCCTAAAATGGCGGCAACGAGCCGGAATAAGCTGCTGCTGGCCCGCGACCGGGTGATTTTTACCGGCCAACCGGTGGCCCTGGTGCTGGCGGAGAATGAGATGGCGGCGATGGATGGGGCCGAACTGGTCTTTGTGGATTATGAGCCGCTGCAAGCGGCTGTGACATTGGAGCAGGCGATGGCGGATGATGCGCCATTGGTCTGGCCGGGTGGTATTCCGTCTGATAGTAATGAAGCCGGGGCGCATGGGGCTAA
>JBAPRX010000815.1:0-7049 GCA_049281335.1 Promineifilaceae bacterium (SeqCode) | reverse complement strand
TGAACAATTGGCTGGGACTGCTAATTGCGTTTGTTTATATTTTTGCCATTATCGCGGTTGGGGAAGGACTGCGACGGTGGAAAGGATATAGCAGCGACTTTACAAGGAAAGTTATTCATATTGGCGTTGGGATGTTAAGCTGGGCGCTGCCTTTTTTGTTTGATAGTCCCTGGCCTTTTGTCTTTGCCGCTGCTGCTTTTATGGTTATCAATTTACTGGATTGGCGCTATGGCTTCTTCGCGGCGATGGCAAGCGGAGATCGATCTAATCTGGGAACGGTCTATTTTCCATTGGCGGCTGCGGTCGCTGCGCTGATATTTTGGGATCGGCCGCCTTTGATGGTTGCGGCGTTAATGCCCCTGACCTGGGGCGATGGTCTGGCTCCGGTTTTTGGCCGAGCCTACGGCCGAAACCATACTTATACAATCTTTGGAAACACTCGCTCTTTGCAGGGATCGGCCGCACTCTTTGTGATGGGCAGTTTGTTTACCTGGCTGGCCTTGTGGCTTCTGAATGGCTCTCCTTCCCTGACGCCTACAGAAGCCCTTTTACCGGCGTTGGTCATTAACGGCGCTGCTGCTTTGATTGAGGCATTTTCCGGTTGGGGTATAGATAATCTAACGGTAACGGCTGCGGCCGTTCTTATCCTTTTGATCTGGCCTTTTTAACTATGACTCAATTTCAAAATATTGAAGCAATATTATTTGACCTGGACGGTACGCTGGTCGAGACGGATGATATGGCTGTTATACGTATTGCCCGGCGTATCAAACCGTTCTTGCGCCACCGCTCTGAGTGGCTGGCCCGGTGGCTGTTGATGAAAGCTGAAACACCGGGGAACTTGTTTGTTACCGGCCTGGACGCATTAGGACTGGACGAACGGATGATGAGCCTTACTGACCGCATACGCCGCCGCCGGGGTGTTTATCCGGCCTATGAGTTTCGGCTTGTGGAAGGGGTTGAGAAGCTCATTGAGTCGCTTAAATCTCGATATGAGATTGCATTGGTGACAAGCCGCAGCCGGTATCACATCGATCAATTCTTGTCTCGTTTTCCGACGATTGCTCCGGCATTTACTGTGACCTGTGGGCTGCAAGATACACGGCGTTTGAAACCTCATCCGGCCCCGCTTCAACTGGCGGCCGAACGGTTGAAGGTACCACTTGCAAACTGCGTCATGGTCGGCGATACGACAGTAGATGTCCGGGCGGCTCGACGAGCTGGAGCCTGGAGCGCGGCCGTCTTGTGCGGCTTTGGTGAACGACGGGAATTGGAACGGGCGGGGGCGCACGTCGTATTGGACAGCACGGCCGATTTGCAGTCATTGCTGCTGCAAGGTTAACGTCCCATCAGCGTTTCCACCGGAATACCATACAGGCGCATTGTCCTGCCTGTTAAGGCATACGCCAACCAATACTTATGGGGCAGTGCATTGCACGGGGAAAGCTGTATAGTTACGCAAACGCGACACAAAAAACGATTCCATTTTCCGATTTACTATCCACCTGGAGTTTTATAGTGACTGATGACCTGCTGCGTAAACGATTACGGCCGCTTAAAATCACACTTCCTCCGATACGCTGGCTTCGCCATCTCATTCCTTTGTTTTTGATTGGCGTTGGCGTTCATATCCTTTTACCGCAACTTTCTGATCTGAGAGATGCCTTACATACTGTTGAAAAAATGCCACATTGGTTGGTGTTTCTGGCGCTGACGGCGCAAATTGGCGTCTTTGGTGGCAACGGCTACTTGTTATCTTCTCTGGCGGCACTATTTGAGGAACGGCTGGCTGTTGTCCGGGGAATGCTTATTATCCTGGCAAGCAACAGCCTGGGGCTTGTGGCCGGAATGGTTGGAAGTTCTGCGGCGGCTTATCGTTGGGCTTCCGCCAGCGGCGTCAGTGGTCAGGTGGCGGCGTTGTGCGGGATGCTGCCGATTTTGCTGAATGATTTGCTGCTGGCCTTGATTTCTGTGGTGGGACTGCTGCATCTGCTCTTCATTCACCAACTGACGCGCCTTCAAGCCATAAGTTTTGGCTCGGTGTTGGCAGTCCTGGGATTGTTATTATCGGTTAGCGTATGGGGTATGACCCACCCGGACTGGCTTTTGTCAATGCTAAACTGGTTTGGAAAAAGGGTGGCAAAGTTACTAAAACGGCCGTATGCCGCCGACTCCATCGAAAATCTTGTCAATGAACTGGTAGATACCTGGTTAATTATGCGCAGCGGGGGTTGGCGCGGGCCAGTTTTAGGCGCTTCGCTGGCCGTCATTTTTGATATGCTGACCCTCTACTTTTTGTTTGTGGCAGCAGGCTATCCTATTAACCCCGGTATTTTGCTGGCGGGGTATGGGCTGCCGCTGCTGATTGGCAGGGTGAGCTTTTTTCCCGGTGGTGTGGGGATCACGGAAGCGACGATGACGGCCATCTATGCCAGCCTGGGCATTCCCGGCAGTGTCATTGTCGTTGTCATTCTAGGGTACAGGTTGATTTCGTTTTGGAGTCCGATGCTGCTAGGCGCTCCGACTGCTTTTTATTTACAGCAGGTGGCAAATGACAGTCATATGAGTGCTTCAGCCGGATAAGAGGAATTTTTGATGCGTGCGATGTTGGTTTTGACGAATGGAGCCGTTTATACGCAGGATGCCAGACGGCCGAAAGTGTCGGCGGTTGCCGTTCGGGATGGCAAGGTGCTGGCTGTGGGGAGCGACAGCGAGATGAAGGCTTTGTTGGCTGACGGTGGCGACTGGGTGGATTTAGGCGGCCGCTGCCTGATTCCGGGTCTGGTGGATGCTCATGTCCACTTTGAGGGCTTCTCTTTGAGTCTACAGCGGGTGAATCTGGCGGGAACGGCGAATTTGGATGAGGCGTTGGCACGGGTGGCGGCCAGGGTTGACGAAGCGGAGGCGGGCGTCTGGCTGGAGGGACGGGGCTGGAATCAGACGGATTGGCCGGGCGGGGCGTTTCCGACGGCGGCCGACCTGGACAAGATCGTCTCCCACCGGCCGGTTTTGATGCGGCATAAGAGCGGTCATGCGGCCTGGGCGAATAGTCTGGCTTTGAAGATGGCGGGCGTCACGGCCGAAACGGCCGATCCGCCGGGTGGTCAGATTCAACGGGATGGGCAAGGACGGCCGACGGGGGTTCTCTTTGAGGATGCGATGTCTTTTGTCAGTGATCTGATCCCCAGGGCTACCGAGGCGCAGGTGGTGGCGGCGATGCGGCAGGGGCAGGAATATTGTCTGCGGGCCGGGTTGACGGGGCTGCATGACTTTGACGGCCGTCGCTGTTTCCGATCCTTGCAAACATTGCACCAAAACGAAGAACTCAAGCTGCGAATTGTCAAAAATATTCGGGTTAGATATCTGGATGAGGCGGTTGGGGTTGGCTTAAAGACTGGCTTTGGGGATGACCATTTGTGGATTGGCGGGGTGAAGATTTTTGCGGATGGGGCGTTGGGGCCGCGAACGGCGGCGATGCTGGCCCCTTATGAAGGGGAACCGGAGAACCGGGGCATTGTTGTGACGGATAAGGAGGAGATGTTTGCCTATGCCAGTAAGGCCAGCGCCAATGGGTTGAGTGTTACTGTTCATGCTATTGGGGACAGGGCGAACCATGATATTTTGGATGTTTATGAGGCTGTTCGGGGGGAGGAGGCTGCCAGAATGGACGGGGCGGCTTTGCGGCATCGGATTGAGCATGTTCAGATTTTGCATTCGGCCGATTTTGAGCGGCTGGCGGCGTTGAATGTGATTGCGTCTATGCAGCCCATTCACGCCACGTCGGATATGGAGATGGCTGACCGTTATTGGGGAGAGCGCAATAAATATAGTTATGCGTGGCGAACGGTGAAGGAGACGGGGGCGGTTCTGGCTTTTGGTTCTGACGCGCCGGTTGACCCGATTGAGCCGTTGGGGGGTGTTTATGCGGCTGTTAGCCGCCGCCGACCAGATGGCACGCCGGGGGTAGATGGCTGGTATCCTGAACAACGGCTGACGATGGCGGAAGCGGTTGAAGGGTTTACGATGGGTGCGGCTTTTGCGGGAAATCGAGAGAGGCTGTCTGGGAGTATTGAAGTGGGGAAATGGGCTGATTTTACGATTTTGGATCGGGATATTTTCACCATCCCGCACGATGAATTTCTGGATGTGTCTGTAGAAGGAACGGTGATAGGCGGAGAGTTTAAATTTAGAACCTTTTAGGACATGCAAGAAAACTGTAGCGCGATTTGGTAAATCGCGTAATCGATTTACTGGAGGCAACTCGATCAAGAAAAGAAAACTCATTTTCTTGATCGAATTGAATCCATAAACTTAAAACCTCCCGGAAGTCTCTTCCACCAAATCTTCACTCATAAGCAACTTCCGGGAGGTTAGGATTACTTTAAGAGAAACAAAACAGTAGAGTTTCGGGCCTGGGGAAACGATTAAGCCGCTTTGGCGAGGACGTAGCGCAACTGCCGTTCAATTCGGCCGCTGCCGTTGCCATTCTGGAACGGCCGTGCTGCTTCCATAATAACGGGCCTCACTTTATTTTCCGGCACGTTGCGAAGCAGCATCACAGCATCGCTGGACGCTTTGAATGTCTGCCACAACGTTTCCTCGTCCTCAAATTGGTAGGGAACATCCACCCAGCCATCTTCGACAGCTTGCAGTCCGGCCTGGGCCAATAATCCTTCGGTTACACCTGGCTCTGCCAGGCCAAAGGGACCGGGGCCTTTCGGCGGTGCCGGGGCAAATTGACCGGCAGCCTTGAATATGTGTCGTAAGTCGTTCTTTTCCGCTTTGCCCCAGGTACTCACGACGACATAGCCGTCCGGTTTGGTCACCCGGCGCAGTTCTCGAAGCGCCTGAACCGGGTCACTGGCAAAGAAGACAGCGTTACAAGACGCGGAAACGTCGAAATAATCGTCATCGAAAGGCAAATCTTCCAGATCGCCGAGCCGAAAATCGGCCCCCGGCACTCGTTTCCGGGCGATTTCGAGTAATTTTTCGGCCGCATCCAGTCCACTTACGTCCGCGCCCCACTCGACTGCCATGACACACAAACCACCAGCCCCACAACCTGCATCCAAAAGACGAGTCCCTTCTCCGACTTTGGCGGCGGCTAGGACTGCCTTGAACATCTGGACATGATGGGGTTCGACACAGTCGGCCCAATCCTGGGCAATGCTACTCCATAATTCACCTTGAATTGTTGCTGATCCCATTTTATTTACCTCCATTTAGGCCGCACCGGGAATGGGTACGGCAAATTGTTGTGATATACTGATAGCATACGGAACAACCGTCCCAAGACCGTCAGAAACGGCGTCAGAAGCCATATTCAAGCTGATATGAAAACGCTCCACTTGCAATTTCTTGGCCCTCCCCGCATTTTCCTGGCCGATACAGAAGTGACATTTCCAACACGCAAGAGCCTGGCACTCCTTACTTACCTGGTTATGGAACGGAAACAGCACAGCCGAGAACATTTAGGAGCGCTTTTCTGGCCGGAAAGCGACCGCGCTCGGGCTAATTTGCGTAATACGCTGAACTATTTGCGGAAGTCGCTGACTTCAGATGCGTATCTAGAAATTGATCGCCATTCCCTGGCTTTTAATGAAACAAGCCCCTTTTTGCTCGACCTAGATCAAATCAACAGCCACAACGCCGACGATCCAGCCCTACTGGCTCTGATTCGGGGAGAATTTTTAGCGGGATTCTACCTGGATGACGCGCCGGAGTTCGACCATTGGCTCCGCCAGCGGCGGGTTTTTTGGCAGCAGCGCACCGACACTTTGTATGATCACATTTCGGCCGAGCAAAGCCAGCAGGGGTTGACCGAGGCTGCTTTTGAAACACTGACCCGATGGGTCGTTCATAATCCGGTGAATGAAGCGGCTTACCGTCGTCTGATGCGTCACTATTTGCTGCAAGATGATCGGACGGCCGTCTTAACGACCTATGAACAGTGCCGGGTTACCCTGGCGGCTGAATTAGGTGTCTCACCTTCTCCCGAAACGGAAGCGCTGCGCCACACTGCCAGCCAATGGGAACTCACGCCTCCATCCCGACAGGACGCCGCTTCCCCACCACTCCTAACAACCCCTTTTGTGGGACGCACGGCCGAATGGCAAGCCTTGATCGGCGAATACCATTACGCAGCGAAAGGAGCCACGCGGCTGGTGACGGTGGTTGGTGAAGCCGGTATCGGCAAAACGCGGTTGGCGGCGGAGTTCGGCCGTTGGGCGCGAACAGAGGGAGCCGATTTATTATCAGGACGCGGCTTTGAAATGGGGACCCATTTGCCTTACCAAACGATTGTAGAAGCAGTGCGGCCTCGTCTTGAACGAGAAAACGCGCCTGATGATTTGCTGGCTGACGTGTGGCTGGCCGAATTGAGCCGCCTGCTGCCTGAGTTACGCGACCGCTACCCCGATTTGCCGCTGCCTGAAACCGACAGTGAGGCCGAGAGCAACCGGCTTTTTGAGGCGCTAACTCGGCTTGTGACTGCGCTGTCTGAAAAATCGCCACAACCATTGTTAATATGGCTTGATGATTGGCAGTGGGCAGATTCGGCTTCGCTGGCCTGGCTGCCCTACGCACTTCGTCGCTGGCATGAAGGAGCAGCTTCAATCCTGGTTCTTCTCACAATGCGGACGGGAATAGTTGATCTGGATACCTGGTTGCAAGGTGTTGAGCGCGAAACGAAGATTTTATCTCTGCATCTTTTACCCTTACCCGAAGTAGAAACGGTGCAGTTGGTGCAAGCATTGAGCGTTGATGAGCGGGCGGTCGTCGGTAAACAGGTATTTCAAGCGACAACTGGACAGCCATTTCACCTGGTATCCTTGTTGCAAATGTGGGTGGAGCAAAAGCGGATGTTGCCAGCGGGTAAGGGCAAATGGGAGTTCCCGGAGCTGGGTGAGGAATCGGCCGTTTTGCCCGAACCCGTCCGGCAGCGTATTGCCAGGCGTTTACAATCACTCTCTCCTGCGGCAGTGGCTCTGTTGACTGCCAGCGCAGCGTTAGGCCATCAGGCCACATTTGCGGCGCTATGTCACGTTAGC
>JBAPRX010000814.1:0-17403 GCA_049281335.1 Promineifilaceae bacterium (SeqCode) | reverse complement strand
TATCGGTATGCCCTTACGGCCGTTGTTGTTGTATTTTTAGGGGCAGCTTCCAGTGTTTTGATGGTTGTCCTGATTGGTTTCTGGTTGTTGTTATTATTGGTTTATATGTTTTTTTCGACTGAATTTCCCCGCCCCCAATGGAAATTATTACTGGTCTTTAGCTTTTTCAGTTTCCTTTTTATTCTCCCGTTAGTCTTCCCATTGTTACAAGATGCCATACTAAATAGAAATAGTAGTTTTGTCGTTGCTGTAGATGAATCTATCAGAACTGAAATCACTTCAATATTTATCCCTGACTGGTTCATTCGGATCAAGCGAAGTATATACCTGGGTATTATGCCATTTTGTTTATTCATCTTGGCCGCTCGATATATGAAACGAGAAGGAAAGTTGTGGTTCCTGTTAATTGGTTTATCCTTTCTGTTTGCTATCGGCCCAGTCCCCACCTTCCTTGGAAAGGAGTTAGGCATTGTCTTACCCTGGTCTCTCGCTATTATCCCATTTTTACGCAATACGTATCGTATGTTGCTGCTATTTTCGCTAGGGTGGGCAATGATTACCGCATTTGGTTGGGTCGCTCTCCAAAATACCCTTCAGCTATCCAAGATAAAAATGATCAGTGTGGCCTTAATAGTTGGGCTGCTAATTTTTGGCGAATATACAATCTCTCCTTTTCCAACGACTCCGACCACTGTATCCAGATTTTATTCAGATTATCTGGCCAATGTACCGGATAACGTTGCACTGGCTATCCTCCCAACGGGAAGACAGGAAGGTAAGCGATACCTATACTACCAGTCGGTACACCAGCATCCTATAACGGGGGGGTTTATTGCTAGAGCAGAGGAGAAAACCTTAAACTACATTGAGAATAACCCGATTTTGCGGGCTGGAGCAGTTGATTTAGAACCAGTACCAATTCCAGATAATATTGAAGACGGTTTCCGACAACTGGCTGAGATTCATGGTGGCTATCTTGTTTTGGATAAAGCGCTTATGGATAACGAAGAAGAATGGCGCGAGGCGATTCCTTTTGTACCGATTTATGAAGACGACCTTCTCATTGCTTATGAAACGGGATTAAACTAGTTGATTCACTTTTTGACCTATTAGCAGTTAGGGAAATGGGAATATTCAAAAACAGAAAAAATTTTTGGCTTCTGATCTTCATTGTGGTGACGGCCGTATATCTATTTAACCTCGGCGGTTCGCTTATGCACGACGATGAAGGCACCGATTTTTACGAGGCATGGCAGTTGCAGCAGGGGAAACAACCCGGTGTGGATTACGTTGCTGAACAACAACCCCTCTATATCATTTCTGGTAGTTTTCTGATTAATTTATGGGGACGAACAGCATTTCCTCTACGCGCCCTATCCTTAATTCAGGTACTGGCCGGAACATTTATTTTAGCTTCAGTTATCCGCATAATTTGGGGAGAGAGAACGGCCGTTATTGCAACCGGCCTCATTCTAACAACGGGGTTGGTATTTGAACAAAGTCGTCTATTCCGACCCGACCCGATGATGTTAGCCTGGGAAATGGTAGGATTAGCGGCCGTCTTATTAGCAATTAACAAACAACGCCGTGTGTATTGGGCTATTGCCGGAGCAAGTTATGGCGTTGCATTTTTATGGAAGCCGTTTGCATTGTTCCCAATAGCAGGGTTAGGGTTCTATTTCCTGTATTGGCTTTGGCAATCCCGATCCCAGGAAAACAAACTCGAACCAATTGTCTCTGGTTTTTATTTTGCGACCCCTTTTTTATTCGTTGCAGGGGGGGTGAGTTTCCTTTTATATAGCCGGCTGGGATTCTACTACGGCGAGATTTTTAGCCAGCATGCCCATCTAGGTGAAGAGTTAGGATTGATTAATTTGATTGGCAGAACGCTTCTCTTTTACTTTCTTTTGTTTTGGGTGAATGGCGTTTTTCTTCTTCTATTTCCCTTCTGGTTTGTAAACAGAAAAACCCAAAATCAGCATCCAAAAGAAACACGACTTTTTGTATTGCAGCTAATTTCTCCTATCATTTTTATAGCAATAACTAGACCATTATATATTCGATACTATTTTTACCTTATCCCGATTCTTGCTATTTCACTTGCCTGGCAGCTTGATTTAAGTTTACGTAATTTGGTTCAACAGAAGGAAATGTTTGCCCGATTTGTTCCAGTAATAATCTTGCTTGTTTTCCTCGGCGCTGTTATCGTAACAAAGCCTAATATTCCTGAACTGTTCTCCCAAAAAGAGTCAGATACGATACGGTTAGCCAATTATATTGCTGACAATACAGAGGTTGGCGATATAGTCCTTGCAGATTATGCTGGCTTAAATTTTTTTGCCGACCGAAAATCAATTCCTGAAGCTTCTATTATTGCTGGCGCCCAAATAACTGGCGGCGTAATTACCACTGACTTATTGATTCATAGAATTGAAGAATTTGATGTTCAGATGGTACTTGTTCATGTGGAAGGCGGTTATCCACCGGCCCATCAGTTGATCAAGTTGGTTGATTACGATGATTTTCGTGCTTACTTAAACGATCATTTCACATTGTCTACAACATTTGATCGTGCGGGTCAGCAAATTGAAATTTACCAGCGTTGATAGAGTGAAATCCTGGTGTTGACTAAAAGGAAGAATTTTAATTCTTATTGGCTTCTGTGGGCGATTTTATTCCTCGGATTTGTTCTCCGAGTACACTTGTTAGATCAGCAAAGTTTGTGGTGGGATGAAGCCAAAACTGTTAGTCGTACATTGCTACCTATACCGGATTTGTTATCCGACATACTGTCCAAACGGCACCATCTGCCATTATTTTTTCTACTTGTCCGTCCCTGGTTTGCACTGGTGGGTTCTTCTGAATTTGGCGCACGATTCTTTTCGGTGATTTGTGGAGTGATTAGTCTGCCAATAACCTATAAAATGGCTCGTCTCATCGGTGGGAAAATGGTTGGCCTTGTGGCTGCTTTTCTGTTAGCGATTTCTCCCTTTCACATTTGGTACTCCCAGGAAGCTCGGATGTACACAATGGTGACTTTATTAATATTGGTTTCCCATTATTTTGTGTTCCGACTTCTAAAGAATAATTCCCCTAAAATTGGTTTGCCTACTTCATATCTACTCTGCTTGCTCTATACACCCATTTATTTACCTTGCTGATTATGATTGTCCACTATATTTATTTTACACTTTACTATCGTTACTTGAAGCAATTAACCATCCGGTGGTTCGGTATTGCTTTCATACTTGGCTTGCTTTTTGGTATTTGGGGGTTTTTTGTCTTATCGACGGGCGGTTTGAGTGAGGCAACGCCTCCCTGGATTATTTCTGTCCATTGGTATGAGCCCTTCCTGACGCTGGTCGCATTCAGTACTGGCCGTACCGTTAGTCTGAACCAAATATCCACTTATATTGTTCCAGTAGCATTCCTGATTTTCCTTTTAATACCCCTCAAACCTGTAATAAGTGGCAAATCCATGCTAACGCTGGACTCCAAAGCGGCGCGGTCGGTTTTTGAAATTAGACTCCTTTATTTGTGGCTCGTAATTCCCGTTTTTCTCACTTTCGTTGTTTCATTGGATTGGCCCATTAACCCTAAAATATCAATCTACACGGATCGTTACCTTATTATAGTTTTACCAGCGTTGCTAATACTTGTTGCATTAGGAATTGTTAAATTATCTGAATTTCTGAACAAAACTAGTGTAACAACGGTAATTGTTATACTGGTAGCGTTGTTTACAATACCGAGTCTCATCAATCTTTACTACGAACCATTGTTTGGGAGAGAGGATTGGCGCAGTGTGGCTAATGAGCTGCAAAAAAATATTATGCCCAGCGATGTTGTTTGGAGTCGTTTAGACCACCAAGAGCCACTTTCTTACTATCTAAACGAAGACAACTTACATGCTGATTGGTTTTTGATTCCCTTAATTGAGATGGATGATCCGCAATATGAAGATGAGATGGAACAGTTATTGACAGATGGGGCACCAGGAGCAAGGCGGATTTGGTTTATTACCCAGTTTTATAACAACGATTTACATGGATTTCCGGCGACTAGAAACGAGGAAGTCGAACAGGCCGAATTACTAGACCCTCAGCTTGCATGGCTAGAGGATAATTTTCAACTTGATGGAACATGGCAATTTCCTGGGATACAATTGGATTTGTTCGATCTGACAACGCCAAAATAATCCCCGAGAATTTTTTCTTAGAGATATTCCAAGTTGAGAAATCCCTTGAAATTTGAAAAGCCAGTTTCATGACTCTTGCCCGCCGCAGTCTCTCCTCTGTTACCTGGAACACGGTTTCCAACCTGTTACAGGTAATTATCTCCTTCGCTCGCACTATTCTTCTTGCCCGTTGGTTGGCGCTGGAAGTTTTTGATGTTTACCCCCTTGCCAACTCCATCATCGCTGTCACGGCCGTCTTCGCCAACTTCGGCCTGGATAGTGCTTTAATCCACCGATCTCCTGAATCGCTTGATGAGAAAGAAGCAGCCGCAATTCATTTTACGCTGCGGAACTTGTTGGGTCTGGTTTGGGCTTTTGTGATGATAGTTGGAGCTTTTCTGTTGCAGGATGAACTGCTTCGCCTTACGCTAATTGTTCTGACTTTCACAACGCTTATCAAGCGTACCACCCAAACCCCCCGATTGATTCTGGCCCGCCGAGTCCTACATAGAAGACTCGCCGTCGTCGAATTTATCAACACCGTCCTGACAACAATCGCTGCATTGAGTCTCGCCTGGTTTGGAGCCGGTTTGTGGGCGCTGCTTTCGACAGATATCATTACGGCCGTCCTCTTCGTTCTGGCCTATTTTGCTTACAAACCATTCTGGAAACCGCGCCTGGCCTGGTCGGCCGATCGTGTCCGTTACTTCCTTCGTTTTGGCGGTCAAAAGGTTTGGGCTGACGCCTCCGATCAGGCATTAGACCGTCTCGACGATTTGTGGACTGGCTTTCTACTTAGCGGGTCTGCAATGGCATACTACTCTCGCGCCTACCGCTTTGCGAGCTACCCCCGGATGATTTTAGCCTCCCCGATTAATCTCGTTGCCGGAGGAACCTACGCCGAGCTGAAAGAGGATCCGGTGCGTTTATCAAAAGCGTTTTTCAGGACAAATGCCTTTCTGGTTAGAACAGGGTTTCTGCTGGCAGGTATTTTCGCCCTGGTTGCCCGTGAATTTATCATCCTGATAATCGGCGCCAAGTGGCTGCCCATGTTAGACGCCTTCCGCCTGATGCTGATTTTCACCATGTTTGACCCCATGAAAATGACTATCGCCGATTTGTTTGTTGCTGTAGGACGGCCGGAAAGAATCGTTCGGGCTAAAGTGATTCAGCTAATTGTGATGGTCGGTGGATTAATTCTCCTGGCCCCCCCCTTTGGTATCACAGGTGTCGCATTAGCTGTAGACATTATGTTAGTCGTCGGCATAGCCCTGTTACTTTGGCAGGCACGTGAATTTGTTCAATTTTCAGTCCGGCGGCTATTCCTGGTACCAATTTTGGCCCTTACCCTTGGTCTAAGTGTGGGTTTCCTGATTGTGCGTGCTCCTTTTATTCCAGATTCACATTGGGTAACGGCGCTGGTCAAATTGGCTGTCTTTCTTCCCCTCTATGGTGGGGTGCTTCTGCTGTTAGAGTGGCGGCAGACGTTGAGAATGGTAAACTTGTTTTTGAAAGTAATGCCGTTTGGTAAACGTTTTAACCGACTATTTGGGCAAGAAAAGGAGTAGACATTAATGATTGACGGGATGGATTTTTCAGTTTATAAACTCTTGTGAGGATCCAGTTGATTGTTGAACTAGAAAGAGTCTTATTCATCCATGACAACACAAATCGAAATTGAAAAAGCTATTGTTGGTCCTGAACAACCTGTCTTCATTATCGCCGAGGGGGGCGTTAATCATAATGGCGATGCGGGATTGGCGGAACGATTAATTTTGGCTGCAAAGGAAGCTGGGGCTGATTGTATTAAATTTCAGACGTTCAAAGCAGAACGGGTGGTAACGGCCGACGCACCCAAAGCAAAATACCAGCTAGGCACAACTGACCCACAGGAATCTCAACTGGCAATGCTTCGTAAACTGGAATTGGATTTTAGTCTGTACGAATCCCTTGTTGCTCTTTGTCGGAAACACAAGATAGTGTTTATGTCCACGCCATATAATACTGAAGATGTAGATTTTCTAGATGAAATAGACATCCCGGCATTCAAGTTGGCCTCAATTCATCTGGCGGAACCCTCTTTCTTGCAGTATGTTGCTGGAAAGGGAAAGCCAATGATCATTTCGACCGGTATGGCAACATTAGCAGAAGTGGATGAGGCTGTGCGAGCAGTTCGCGCAACCGGTAACGAACAGTTTGTTTTGTTACAGTGTACTACTAACTATCCATCTAAATTGGAAGACGCTAACCTACGAGCGATGCAAACGATGGCTGATGCTTTTGACGTTTTGGTGGGCTATTCAGATCATACGCAAACAGATACAGCCTGCATCACTTCTGTTGCTCTTGGGGCCTGCGTCATAGAAAAACATTTTACCCTGGATAAAACATTACCCGGTCCAGACCAATCAACCTCGGCCGATCCTACAGAATTTCGATGTCTGGTTAAAAACATTCGCGAAGCAGAGACGGTGCTAGGCAGTGGCATAAAGGAGCCGACGCAGGTTGAAAAAGAAAATATGATTGGCATGCGGCGCAGTATTGTTGCCCAAAAGCCTATTGCCGCCGGTCAGGTTCTTGCACCAGATATGTTGATTTTTAAGCGACCAGCAAACGGAATTCGGCCGTCTTTCTTCAATGAAATCATCGGCCGAAAAGCATTAGAAGATATACCGGCTGGGCAGATGCTTACCTGGAAAATGATTGGCGATTAATGACGCTGACAATATTCTCTTTAGGGCCTGAACACAGCAAAGCGTTGTCAACTTTGATGGTATCGGAAGAACCGTCATATAGTCAATACTTCACCCCCTTCTCCTTTGACACTAAAAGCCTGGAATCGCGCCTCTCTGCTGCTAAACGAGACCGTTACTGGGGTATTCGCTGGAGAGAGGATTTGGCAGGATTTTTTATGCTGCGCGGTTTTGATGAAGGATATGAACGGCCGTCCTTCGGCGTCTATATTGCCGAAGCATTTAGTCGTTATGGATTAGGGAAGTTGGCCCTCTACTACGCCCTTAGTTGGTGCCGCCTCAATAAGATTAGAGCCGTCATGCTCAAAGTCCACCCCGATAACGTTTACGCCCGCCGCATTTACGAGGATGCAGGCTTCCAATTATTGGAAATTTGCAAAAGAACCGGGCATCGTACATACGAAATTCGATGGGAACGGAATGAATGAACGTCTATCTTTCTACTGGAGCATTTCAACATCGCTCCCTTAACGATATTATCGCTGATTGCCTGAAATATAATTTTCAATATCTTGAATTGAGTTCTGGGGTCCAGTATGAACCGGATTTATTAATGCCTGTTTTTGCGACCCAAAGCAAAATGAATTTTCTGATCCACAATTATTTTCCTCCCCCTGAGGACGCTTTCGTGTTAAATCTGGCTGCGGCCGATCCGGAAATTCACGCACAAAGCGTTGAACATTGTCGAAGAGCAATTGACTTATCTCGCCAATTGAACGCCCCGTTTTTTAGCGTACATAGTGGTTTTGCTTTTTATTTGACACCGGAAATGCTGGGCGACCCGGTTACACAATCATCGTTGCCAGACAGCCTCTATTTTCCACGCGAGCAAGCCTACGATATTTTTGTGGCGACAGTGAGAGAATTGGCGGATTACGGCCGTCAACGTAGCGTCAAATTACTCTTGGAAAATAATGTGGTTTCTCCTCTTTACCTTCCAGGTGGTGAGAATAAAGGGCTGTTGCTGGCTGATGCTTCCGAGATTGTCCGCTGCATGAATGATTTGTCCGATTCAAATGTGGGCTTATTATTAGATACCGGACACTTGAAAGTGTCTGCAAATGCGTTACGCTTTTCGGCTGAAAAATTCATAGAACAAGTTGGATCATATATTGGAGCCATCCACTTGAGCGAGAATGATGCGATGGTAGATAATAACCAGCCATTTTCAGAAACATCCTGGTTTTGGCCTTTTCTGTTTGAGTTCCGGCACATCTCCTGGATCATTGAAGTTTACCGGTTAGATGTTTCCAGTATGAAAAATCAAATTTCAATTCTGGAGAAATGCCTGTTCAATTAGAAGGATTTGTCCCATGCCAAAAGATATACGGAAAAATCTGATAGATTTAGACGCTTCTTTAGAAGATGTTTTGTCCGTGCTCAACCAGGGGGTATTTGGCGTTGTTTTTGTCGTTGATGATCAAGGCGTGATGCAAGGTCTCTTTACCGATGGCGATGTGCGCCGAGCGTTGTTAAAAGGGGCGGCGCTTTCAGAAGCGGCCGAAAAATATATGAATCGCTCTTTCACAGCCGGAAAAACGATTTTAAGCCGCCAGGAAAATCTTCGCCTTCTCTCAGAAACTGTTCGTCATTTGCCCATCCTAGACGACGCAGGGCGGCCGGTTGACATGGTGTCCTGGGCAGAAATCTGGCGACTGCCAGTAATGGAGCCGTCATTGGGGGGCAATGAACTCAAATATGTAGCTGACTGCATTACATCCAACTGGATTTCTTCGCAGGGTCGTTACGTCCGGGAGTTTGAGCGGATTTTTGCGGACTATATCGGCGTTAGTCATGCACTTACGACCTCGAACGGGACAACAGCCATTCACCTGGCTTTGGCTGCGCTAGAAATTGGGCCGGGAGACGAAGTGATTGTGCCAGATTTAACCTTCGCAGCGCCTGCCAACGTTGTTATCCACTGTGGAGCGACGCCAGTTTTTGTTGACGTCAATGAGGAGACATGGACGATTGAAGTTGAGGAAATCGAACAGGCAATTAGTGAAAATACCAAAGCGATAAT
This sequence comes from Promineifilaceae bacterium (SeqCode), assembly GCA_049281335.1. Classification (GTDB taxonomy): domain Bacteria; phylum Chloroflexota; class Anaerolineae; order Promineifilales; family Promineifilaceae; genus JAKEFB01. The sequence goes on along the minus strand of JBAPRX010000814.1, from coordinate 8,450 downwards.
TCCCGTTCACTTATATGGTCATCCCAGCGACCTGGATCCCCTTATGGCGATTGCCGCCAAATATGATCTTGTCGTGATAGAAGATTGTGCTGAGGCGCTTGGTGCGACGTACAAGGGGTGTCGAGTCGGCAATATCGGCCGTGTTGGCTGTTACAGTTTCTTCGCCAATAAGATCATTACCACTGGGGAGGGTGGTATGGTTACAACCAACGACTCCGAACTTGCTAATAAAATGGCTATTCTGCGGGATCATGGTATGAACAAGGAGAAGCGTTACTGGCACTTGTATCCAGGTTTCAATTACCGGATGACGAATTTACAGGCGGCAATCGGTCTGGCACAAATGGAGAGAATTGACGACTTCCTATCCTACCGACAAGAGGTTGTCGAACGATATAACCAACACCTTTCAGAAATTCCAGGCATTATCTTGCCGCCCGCTAAAAACTGGGCGACTAATATTCACTGGCTTTATTCTATCGTGGTTGACGACACGCTGACAGGCATAAACCGCGATGAACTGGCTCGTGGTTTGGCGGAGGCTGGCATTGAAACACGGCCGTTCTTTTATCCCCTTCATCAACAACCCCCTTACCAGCCGCAAGATCAGGACGCTTTTCCTGTGGCAACTCGTTTATCGGCCAGCGGCCTTAGCCTGCCTACGGCCAATGATATTCGTGTGGAAGATGTGGATAAGGTATGTGCGGCTATTGAGCGTATTATTGGCGACAGCCAACTCATTCGAGAAATCACCCAGAAAGTCTAGGATTTTATAAATGGCGAAGACATTATGCTTTATTCCAGCGAGAGGCGGTTCCAAGCGGATTCCGAGAAAAAATTTACGTCCCCTAGCCGGAAAGCCTTTATTGAGTTACACCATTGAAACGGCAAAGGAATCGGCCGTATTTGACGAAATTGTCGTCTCATCAGATGATGATGAGATATTAAACCTGGCTCAGAGCGTTGGGACAATCGCCGACCATCGTCCGGCCTCGTTGAGCGGCGATATGATTCGATTTGTGCAGGTCGTTGAGGAATATCTCCAACGCCCAGGTGTTAGAGAAAGATTTACAAATATTGCCGCTATGCTGCCTACCTGTCCTTTTCGTACAACGGCTGACATGGTTGGTGCCTTCAATCTGTTTCGGGAACAGAAAGGAGAGTCGTTCGTTATCTCTGTTACAGAATATGATTTTCCGCCCCAATTGGCGCTAGATATAGACGAAGATAGTATTTTAACGATGCGAGACCCCGCTACGTACGGCCGAACCACCCGCAGCCAATCCCTCGGAAAAGCTTACCATCCGAATGGGGCAATTTATCTGGCGACGGTATCCAGCTTTTTGCGAGAAAAAACTTTTTTTGCCGATCCGCTGCTGGGTTATCCGATGACGGCCGAAAACTCTTTTGACATTGACTACCCATATCAATTTCGGATTGCCGAAATATTGATGCAAGAAAGACTGCTTCAGGAGCAAGAATGAGATCTTTGGACGAAATTAGAGCAGGCATTCGCGGGCCTGTATTTCCAATGGTGGTTCCTTTTACGGAAGATGAGGATGTTGATCATGCCGCCCTTGAAAGCTACGTGGATTATCTTATAACGGGAGGCGCGCCAGTTCTGCTACTGACAGTGGGAACGAGCAGGTTTAATTTGTTGACCCGAAAGGAAATGTTGGCGGTAAACGAAACAGTTATCAAGGCAGCTTCCGGTCGGGCAATTACTATTGCCGCTGGGCCTGGGCCGTCAAGCGGTTCGACCCGCGAGAACATCACTTTTGCAAAAGCGGCCGAAAAAGCCGGGGCTGATGCCATTCTGGTTCTTTACCCTGAGCGGTGGTATGGAGACAAGCCGGTCGCAAAGTTTTTTACTGATGTCGCTGACAATATAGATATTGGTTTAATGATTCATGCCGTTCCCATGCGAGATGGCTTCGGCGGCGTGAAAGCTCTTAAATATTTAGACGCTGATTTGATAGCAAAATTTGTCAACCACCCTAACATTGTTGGGGTGAAAGAAGAAAACGGGGATCGGGCTATGTTTGAGGATATACTAAATCGCTACAATGATGGCCTGCCAATCATTGGGGCGGGCGGCGCGATGCGTCGTTTCATCAACGATTCAAAGTTGGGTTCTTACACATTTCTGGTTGGTATCGGCTCTTTCAAACCGGCGCTTGCCGTTGAATTCTTTCAGGCTGTTATGGCAGGAAACGAAGCCAGGGCGGCGCAAATTGCAGAATTGTATGAAGATCCATACTTTGATTTTGCCGTAAAACTTGGATGGCATCGGGCTTTGAAGGAAACCCTGCATCAACTCAATATCATGCCCCCTTATGAGCGTTCACCGTTTAATCGCATCAGCGAAACGGAACGCTCCCAACTCCGAGAAGTTTTGGTTCAGTGTGGGTGGCTATAGAAGGAAAAATGTTTCAACAAGAGATAACCGTTCGCGGTCACGTCATTGGTGGCAAAGCGCGGCCGTACATCATTGCAGAGATGGCTTGCGCCCATGACGGCCAAAAGGAAAAAGCCAAGAAACTGATTGAAGCCGCCGCATCGGCGGATGCCGATGCCATTCAGTTACAGTTATTTGCCGTCAATCATCAGGTCGCACCCACTCATCGGCTGTATGAGTTGCTTTGCAATTTGGAACTTAGTGTGGTCGATTGGCGAGAAATATACAATCATGCCAGAACCTTTGACCTGGCCGTTTTTGCCTTTACTTATGATGTGCCTAGTTTGCAATTGGCTTTAGAAATGGGGGTAGATGGGATTAAGTTGAGTTCGGCCGATCTTTCAAACCCAGAAATGTTACAATTAGCGGCCGAATCCAGCCTGCCCATAACCTTGGGAACGGGTGCATCTACTGTTGACGAAATCCAGGCCGCGCTTAGCCTGATCGAGGAGGCAGGGGGCGAGAAAGTCATCCTCATGCACGGCGTTCAGAATTTCCCAACTGCTTTAGAAGATGCCAATATCCGGCATATACAATTGCTCCAACGAATTTTCCAATTACCGGTTGGTTATCAAGACCATACCGATGCCGAGTTGCTGGTTAGCAAGGTGATTGATTTAACGGCCGTTGGCATGGGTGCGTGTATCATCGAAAAGCACATCACCATAGACCGCTCTGAAAAAGGAACTGATTATCAAGCAGCTTTGGAACCGGCCGAATTCAAGCAGTTTGTGGGGATGATACGACAGGTATCGGCGGCATTGGGCTATGCTGGTGTCAGCGGATTAACGGAAAGCGACCTGCGTTATCGTCAGTTCCAGAAAAAGCGTATTGTCGCCGCCCGAACGCTTAAAACGGGAACAATTTTAAGCAGACAAGATGTTGTTTTTTTGCGCCGCGACGATACTTCGGGTCTTTCTCCGCTTATGTTGTCAGAACTTTTGAACAGAATGGTTACTCGCGAGATCAAACAATATGAGCTTATCAAAACGAGTGATTTGGCGGACTAATTGTTACATCTAATAACGCCCCTCGAACAATATCCCCCCATAGAATTAATGCGTATTGGCCAAATTCAGGATGGAGATTTGGTTGTAGACATGCGTTTGTTTCCGAGTCGATTATATAAATTTGATAAAGATACAGATTTAAAAGATATAACGGCCGACTCTTTACCCAATCCCGATCATTGGAAAACGGCAAGTTCCTGGTTTAGCGACTTCACTCAAAAAAGCCGGTTGCAGGAATTACTTTCAATAGAAGGATATGGGTTTTGGTGGGCCAATAATTGTTTGAAGTTTATCCCCGCCTTGAATGAATGTGGAAATTTATTTTCCTGGATTGATTTATTGAAGCAGGTTGAAGAAGTCTATCAACCTGGAGAAGTAACTATTTACGGCCGACATAGTTCAATTCATCGTATCGCCACGCAGATTTGGATTGAATCTAATATCCAAATAGTCTCCAAAAAGGAAAATGAGAATAAAGGAAAAAAGCTACCTGAACGCATTATTAGTTTGGTGCTTGTTCGCTTCTTCATTGGTGTAGTTTCAATAATTTATATTCTGCTTAGGCGACCAGAGATTGTATTTTTTTCGACGACAAATTTATTGCGTCAGAAAGGGGTTGGCTCGGACAAGAAGGTTATAGATATTTATTTGGATGATATTGCTAAAGCTCTGAGAACGAAGGGGAAAAGCACGATTTTTGTTGAAAAATATGGTTGGAATGCTTCTTGGCCCGGACTGAGAGCAAGAGGGCTATTTTTCCCTAACGATTTATTTTTTCTTCTGGCAAGCCCTGGATTTCTTAAATTAGGCTTTGTGGGGAAACTTGCGCCGAAATGGCAGCGTATTTGGCGAGAAAATCGGGACGCCATCGTTCAACAAATGGTTTACCGAGATATTGATCTGGCATTCGTCCTGGAGCCTTTGGTAAAAAAAGAATTCATAGATTTTGCTCCAAGTCTGGAATGCCTGGTTAAAATATGGCATCGTTTTTTTAGTCTTTGGAAACCTAAACTTTTATACATAAACTGTTCCTACTGTCTGTCTTCTTTGGCCGGAATAGTTGCCGCCAAGCAGCTTTCTATTCCGACGATTGAATTACAACATGGAGCAATTAGCAATAACAACACAGCCTATTTAATCCCGCCTTACATTTCTCAACAATATTCTCATCTGTGCGATAAGATGACTGTTTGGGGAGAGAGGATTGTGCGGCTTTTTGTTGGTAACGGGATTTATGAGCCTGAGCAACTTGTCGTTTGCGGTTCTCCTCGAATTGATTGGTTGTTAGGAGAGTTACCGCCGCGCGATGTTACCTTATCATTCCTTAGCATCCCGCCTGAATCAAGAATTGTACTATATACATCCAATATGCTGGCCGAAGGGTTGATGGGTGATATTTTGGATAGTATTAAACATACTCCCCAATTCGAAGACGTAGTTTGGATTATCAAGTTACATCCCAGAGAAAAGACTCGACAAATTTGGGATGAAGCAATCCAGGCGCGGCAGTTATCGAGGGTTATAGTCGTAGAAAGCGAACTGGACTTTTATGCGTTGCTAGCCGCTTGCGACGTCCACATCAGCCTAGCTTCGACTACATTACTGGAATCAGCTATTTTAGGTAAATTAAATATCGGTTTTCGATTGGATACCTTACCAGATCCCGCAGGATATGCGGAAGCGAACGCTTTTTACCCGGTTGTACCGGATCAGCTTGGGCGCGTTGTGAATCGGGCCTTTCAAGATTCAGAATGGGCAGCAGCCTTGTTAAGCGAACAAAGCGAGTTTGCAACTGATTGGTGTAAGCATGATGGTAAGGCGGTTGATTGTATTGTCGAGTTCATAGGCCAATTCACGTAGGCTTTAATCATAGTATGAAGTTTTGAAGAATGGCAAAATCAATTAGTGTTCAGTTCCACCGCTTTTTGCACCGCTTGTCAAATTGGCAGCGTTGGGATGTTACTAAGTCTATTCGTGGTTGGCATTATAGAAATCTAGTTGTAAAAGCGGGGGATAATTTAAGGGTGGCGACTAATGTTAAACTGGCTAATCCGAATAATATTTCAATTGGTGACAATTGTTACTTGGGGGATGGTGTACAATTGTATGCATGGAACGAAAAAATTACCATCGGCGATCACGTTTTGATTGCTGCGGGAGCCAAAATGATTACACGCAAACATGGCTTTGCAGATGTAGAAATGCCAATATCAGAACAAGGGTATACGAATGCGCCAGTTGTAATTGAGGACAATGTATGGATAGGGTTTCAAGCAATCATTTTATCTGGCGTTACCGTTGGCGAGGGGAGTATCATTGGGGCTGGGGCTGTCGTGACAAAAGATGTTGAGCCTTACAGCGTTGTCGGCGGTGTACCGGCCAAATTAATCCGTAAACGGACCCCTGTTTAAATCCTTCATATGTCAAAAATCTGTATCCTTTCCAGCGTTCATATCGCCCTGGATAATCGCGTCTTTTACCGCGAGGCCCAAAGCCTGGCCCGAAACGGATATGACGTCACCCTTATCGCCGTCCATGATAAATCCGAGGTGAAAGATGGTGTCCAGATCGTCGGGTTACCAAAGGTCCCTCGCCGGCAACGGCCGCATTTGTGGCTCGAACTTTACAAGCAGGCCAAAGCTACTCAGGCCGACATTTACCACTTCCACGATCCAGAGCTGCTCCTGGTCACCCCCTGGCTTCGCTGGCGAACGGGCAAACCAACGATCTACGATATTCACGAAGTTTATCCCGACTTTATCAAGGTAAAGGACTATCTGCCTGCCTGGCTTCGCTATCCTATTGCCTGGACTTTTCGCTGGCTGGAACCGCTGCTGGCCCGCTTGCAGAGCGGGCTGATATTTTCGGATTACGAAATCGCTAAACCATTTGAGAAGATTAAGAAACCTAAAACAACCCTCTTCAATTTTCCATCGGTTGAATTTGTTCAAACGGCCGCTGCTAACACAAAGAGAGAAGGGCGGAAACCGGCCGTCTTATATTTGGGTGGCATGGAGCGCAATCGGGGAACAGCCCTGATGATTGAAGCCTTTGCTCAACTCTTGGAGCAATATCCCTCCGCCCGTCTGCTGCTGGTGGGTCATTTTATGCCTCCGGCTTTGGAGGAAGAAGTGTGGGAGGCAGCAGCACGGCGTGGTATTGAGTCGGCCGTTACCATCACCGGCCGGGTTCCCTTCGAGAAGATTGGCGAATATTTACAAGAAGCCTCAGTCGGTTGGGTTTCCTGGCAGCCCGTTCCTAAAAACGAGAAAAATATCCCCACTAAACTGTTTGAATACATGGCCTATGGCCTACCCATTGTCAGCAGCGATCTGGCCTCGACCCGCCCCTTCATTCGTAACGGCGAGGACGGCTATCTGGTAACGGCCGACGACCCCACCGCCCACGCCCAGGCGCTACTCAGGCTGCTAAATGACCCGCTCAAAGCCCTAGAAATGGGTCGCCAGGGCCAACTTCTGGTACAAAACGAATACAACTGGGGAAAGATGGAGAAGCGACTCCTAATCCTTTATGAAGCTTTGCTGACACCGTAAAATTCGTGTAAATCTGTGTTCATTCGTGGCTACATTTTGTAGCCTAACTTCTCCATTGTCGGCCGAATAATAGGCAATACCCGCTCAATGGCCTTCCCATTCTCTCTACGCCACTTTTCCTGCTCCGGCTTTGAGACCATATTCACCTTTGGAAGTTCCTTCGCATAGCGACTTAATTCCTGCACGAAATCAACCCGAATGAAAGCGGCAATTTCGTTCAGGATCAGCGCCGGGTCTTGAATGAGCTTTTCATAGCGAATCGTCAGATAGGGAACCTGACCGTCCGTTTTTTCCCGGTGTGCCAAAACAGCCTCATTGCAGCGCACCCACTGCCAGGCGCAGACCTCTTCCAATGGGCTGGCAGTCAGTTCTCGCCAACCAGGAATGAGCGTGAATGCCCACCGACCCCGTATATCCCCTGGAATCTTTATTGGCTCAGGAACCTGATAGCCGGGGAATAAATGGGGCTGCCGCCATCCTTCCATGAGGGAGTTGATATTGCTTCGGCCGTCTCGCGTCAGATAAATGATTCGTGCGTCAGGAAACAACGCCAGCAAAAAGGGGAGGCGGAGACAATTTTCCGGCGTCTTTTCCAGGAGCCGGATCGTTTGCGTGGCTTTCGTTGGTGTAAGCCTTTGGTAGAGCTTCACCATTTTGCGGATACTGTTCAACCCTTGTTGAGGAATGGCGCTGCTAACGGCCGACCCGCTTTGGGTAGAACGGCCGTGCCGCTTAATCGCCTGCCAACCGCTAAACGAACGCAGTCTTTTTCGTAGCCCATTTACTCGCCGCCAAAAGGAGCCGGGGGCGGCGTTTATTTCAAAAGCATCCAACATATAAGCCTGAGAAGCCGGGGTTAAATCAAACGCCGACAACGCTCCAGACGACCAATTTTTTGTTTCAGGAGGGTGATGGGCCTCAATAATAGCCTTGCTTTCATAGCCGATTGACCACAGCGTTGAAACCTCTGAGAGAATGCTATAAAGCAGGGTTGTGCCAGAGCGAGGACAACCAATGATAATGACCGGAGCCTTAATCATCAATCAATCGCTCGCCTTCTCGCATAGAATGAAGTAATGGTATGGGTGAACCTTGGAATGAAAGGCTTTAATCACTAATAGGTTTACGGATTTTAGCTTTTGAAAAACGTCCTTTTTTGAAACACTGTCACGCCCAATTTCCCAATGATGAATCGCCAGAGGAAATTCATCAAAAAATGGCTGGCGATATTTACGGGGAGGCGCATTTCGGTAGGGTCTGGAAAATGAAATAGAATGTGGGCGGCGTAAAAAATTATACCATCGCCGAGAGAGTACAGAGGCTATCCATTGGGGTATCGGCAGCATGATTTCAAGATGAAAGGTCCAACAATGGTACGGCAGGCTTATGAAAACATACTTGTTGGACATCAAAGCCATCTTTCTGACC
>JBAPRX010000813.1:0-10982 GCA_049281335.1 Promineifilaceae bacterium (SeqCode) | reverse complement strand
GTGTTGGGGTTGGTGGTACTGAGCGCCTGGCTGCTGCTGAGGAACCGCCCGGTACAGACATCGGTCGAAACACCAACCGTCTCTGTTGTTGCAACGGCCGAATTGGTATCTACACCGGACCCAGGAACACCTTTGTCGCCCCGTTATACCCTCACCCAAACGGTTAGGCTTTTTGCCTTTAGTCCGGAAAGCAGCTATCTGGCAACGGCCGATCAGGAAAATATTTATCTCTGGCAGGGTGATAATGGTCGGTGGCTTCATACCCTGGAAGCAGAGACAGCGCCAATCGAATCGCTGGCCTTTACACCAAACGGGGTCAACCTAATCGCCAGAGATGTTAACGGCCGCTTTTATCGCTGGCTGGCCTTTAATGGCGCTTTCCAAAATACGATGGACGACGCCCAATCACTAACCGGTTCTCCTTTTGCGTTGAGCAACACCACGCTGGTTCTGGTAACGGCTGAGAACAATCTGGAATTATGGCCCCTGCGAGGCAGCAGACCTGATATAACCATCGAAACCGGCGGAGCGTCCATCACTGCTTTGGCTGTGTCACCGGACGGGCAGTTGGTAGCAGCCGTCTTCTCGGATGGCACAATTTCGATGTGGCAAAGCTCCGGCGAACCGGCAGGCACATTCGCTAAAGGCCCGGACACCGTCTCAGGCATCGTTTTGACCAATAACGGCCGATTCACAGCCACCTATCAAAATAACACCTTCCAATTGTGGCAGGGAGACGAACTCGGCCGTCAGCTACCACCGGACCCCTCCCCCGCTTTAGGCGCTGTCATTGACCTACGCTTCGTCTCAGAAGATGATTTCTTGATCGTCGGCTACGACCAAGGGTTTATCCAGACCTGGGACATCACGACCGGAGAATTGGTCAGAACCTTCTACAGCGGCCCGGCGGTACAAGCTGCCATCGGCACGACCAGAGACGGCTTGCTCGCCGCCACCCTAGATGCTCAAGGGATGCTGACCGTCTGGGAAAAACCCAAGGAATAAAGGAGAACGAACCATGGCCCGTCTATTTAAATACCTTCTTTTCCCCTGCCTGCTGATTGTATTGGCTGCCTGTTCATCCGAAACTCCTCCGACCGAAATTACAGATCCGGGTGAAACAACGACGGCTGCAACAGCAGTACAGATCCCATCACCGACCGATATGCCCCCCGACCCGCCAACAAGAACCCCTGTTCCAGCCAAGCCGGTCACTTTGGAGGCGCTAACCGGGAACTGGCTGGGGGCGATTTATCTGGATGAAAAGCCGCTTACCTTCATTCTTAATATTACCGTTGAAGAGGGGACGGCTTTGGCCCGGCCCCGGTTGGTGGGCTTTTCGACATCAATTAATGGCTCCCAGGCAGCCTTAAGTGTTGTTGAAGCGGATAACACCTTCTACTTCGATTCAGAACTCGGCCGAGAAGGGAGCTACCGGTTTACCGGCCAACTGCTTGAAACGAGCGTTGAAGGCACAGTTGTTGGGGAAGGGAAAGAAGGCAATTTCTATCTTATCCCCCTGGTTGAACACGATGACCTGGTCTCTTTCACCGGCCTTTACCGTTTTGAAGACGGCCGTACGCTGGACGTTTCTCTGGCCCCGACCGGCTTTGGGTCGCCGGGGTTGTTTTTGCCGGGCCTTTGGTTGTTAAATGCTGCAACCGGAGGGTACCAGGCGCTGTCGGCCGTTTCAGAAGATACTTTCTACGCCGGTCCTTCATTAGGTATTGCGCTGCCTGCCACTGACATCATTACCTTCCAGGCCAACGACACGGGGCAGATTGACAGGCTGACGATTCAATCATTGTCGAGGAATCGCGCAGTGGAGACGGCCGTGCGACTGAAATTCCCAACTGAAGATGTTACTTTTGTGAATGAAGGGGTTACACTGGCCGGGACGGTAACGCTGCCGCCGGAAGCTGAATTTGAAAAACCATTCCCGGCGATTGTGCTCGTGCACGGTTCCGGACGGGCAACACGGAATGAATTAGAGCGTTTCATTCGCTTATTCGCCAGCGAGGGGTTTGCTGTTTTGGCCTATGATAAGCGCGGCGTTGGAGAATCGGGGGGCAGTTACAGTGACACGGCCAGCACGTCGCGGCTGCTGCTCCTGGCCGGTGACGCTGCGGCCGGGGTGGCGTATATGCGAGGGCGGCCGGATATAAAGCCGGATAAGGTCGGGCTATTGGGCGGCAGCCAGGCGGGTTGGGTTAATCCAGCGGCGGCGGTACAGTCAGGTCATGTGGCCTTTATAGTTAATCTTTCCGGCCCAGTGGTGACGGTGGGGCAGGAAGGGGTTTACAGCACCTTTACCGGGGACGGCGCTGTTATTACTTTAACAAAAAGCGAAGAGGAGATTGCCCAGGCAGTGGAAGCGGCAGCCGGGACGGGCTTTGACCCTGCGCCTTATATTACCGAATTGGAATTACCGGGGCTGTGGTTGTTTGGCGCGAAGGATGCCAGTATACCGGTTGCCCAAAGTGTAGAGAACTTGCAGGCGATTATTGATACAGATGGAAAGAGTAACTTTAGCTACGTTGTCTTTCCGAACGGGAATCATGGTTTATGGGAATCGGAAACAGGCTCTATGGCGGATTGGCCCTATATTCGGGAGCTGGTTCCGGGCTATTATGACATTATGCTGGATTGGCTCCGATCCCAAAAGTGACAGTTCTTTATTTGCCTCCCCCAGTTTGGACTGGGGATTGCTTCGGCAGTCTCCAGTCCCTTCCTTCGTTGGCCGTTGCTATAACAAGATGGTCAAGTGTGCCAAAATAATATATATAGGGTTGACGTTACTGAAATGTTAAGATTGCGAGTCATGGGGGGTATTTTGGCGGCGGTATTCGGCCGACCATTTCTTGTAGCTTTGCTTGATGACCCCCATCTGGACGGTTTTGCCGTGATATTTGCCGCGATCTTCGATGTACTCCTGGCGGCGTTTCAAGAGAGCATTGAGGTCGTCTTCGGCCATGGGGGTTAAGGTCATTGATTCCAGACGGGGAATGGGGACGAGGCGGGCGATTTCCATTTTATAGTCGAGGGTGACGGCTTCGCCTTTGGGCGGCACTTTGAAAACGGCCGGCATTTCCAGGGGATACCAGTCTGTTTCGATGATGCCCGGCTCCAGGTGAAGATCGGGTGGGGCATTGGGAGCGGGAAGGATGAGGCTGATGATGCCTGGTTGGGTTAGAAAGGTGTAGCCGGTGGCGGGCATGCCAAAGTAACCGCCAACGAGGGGCATGATGATGTTATCTACCTGGCTTTCGGCCTTTAACTGTTCCAGATTTTCGACCCGAAAATCGCCATCGCCAAGACCGACGACGGTGATGGGGGTCAGGTAGCCATAGAACAGCGTCCAGCCAACGGATTGGCCGTCCATCCAGGGCTTACAGTGGAGGCGAACGGGATAGGGAGGGTCTTCAGCAGCCAGGGCCTTATCTTCGTCGGTGATGACGGGGCGAGAACGAACGGGATCGGGGATGTAGGCCGCAGCTTTGGTAAATTGAATCATGAATGTATTTGGTGTACCTAATATAGCCACAAATTTACACGAAATATGTCGTGGTGCAATGCACTGCCCGATAGGTTTTGGTTAGCGTAAGGCCTGGGGGGCAGTGCAACGCACCCTACACTTCCTGGCAAACTACGCCAGCTTTTCACGGTTCCAGATGCAGATTGATGGATTGGGTGGCAAAACTGAGTTGGCGGCGGTCTTCGGTATTGGGATCATATGTCGTCGGTTGGAAATTGCCTGCTTCCAGCTCCAGTTCAACCAGGTGAGTTCCTTCGGTCAGGTGTAATGGAATGGAGATCTGCTCATTGGCATTCACAACCTGCTGGAATAGAAGCTCGTTATCCATTCGCACAATGAATGTTCCATTGGAACCAACGTGGTAGCTGCCGTCAGGCGTGAACATCATGGCAAGCACCATCTCCAATGCTGCTTCTTGTTCGTTTGGCGAGGTGATATAGATCCAGGCTGGTGATTTAGCCCAGCGCAAATTTCCTTCAAATTGATACCAGTTCTTTCGGGGGGCCATTTCGGTGGGTAAGGGCGTATTACCCGGCCTGACGCTGTAAACGCGCACCTCTTCATCCTCGTAGTCGGGGGGCCGGTCGCCAAAGGTTTGCTGGACAATCGTCTGTGCTTCCAGGAAACCGACCGAATCGGCCGTATATCCCCAATAAGGCCAGCTTTCCGGTTTGTGCCAGACGACGTAGCGAAAATTATTTTCCGCCAACCGGGTTTCGAGATTGTCAAAGCAACTTGTGGATTGACCGTTAACGGTGAAGTCTGGTTCGGCCGCAACCGGGGTCGGGTAAAGGCAGGGAAAGGCGGGGTTGATCTGGGGAACTCTTGAAATATAGCCAGAAGCGATGCCTTTTTGATGGGTCATCTGGAGCATCTGGTAATAGGAGGAGTAGGCGGTTTCCCAGGCGAATTCAGTCGGCCGAATCGGCAAGTCGAGGACGCCATATTGTTCTTCATCCTGAGCAATCATCTGGTAAAAGGCAGGCGGATCCGGCAGTGTCTCCTGGGGCCAGGGTCGCGGAAAGCCTTCCAACAGGGTTAGGCCGAGGAGCAAGACCATCGCCAGGGACGACCAGCGCGGGGAGCGCATTCTCAACAGCGCTTCCAGACCATAACAAGCGGCGATAATGAAAGCCAGGTGGCCGACCATCATAAAACGGCCGGGCGTGCGCATGAAATTGAGGCCCGGCAGCCGAACGAGAAGGGCGTATGGAAGGGTGAAGTGGCGTTCGCCGAGCAGCTTGAGAGAGGGACCAAGTGACAATATGAAGAAAATCAGACCAATGAGAATCCAGGGGGCAGCCTTGCGGGGATTTTTTAGAAGGGCGAATAATAAAAATAGGAGCGCGATGAGGGAGATGGATACGGCCGTTTCTACCTGTTCCGTTAGATCGAGCAGCTTTAACACGGCAGGGCCAAAAAACCACTGAAAGCCACTGGGGATGAAAAACTCAATGAGATCGGGTTGGAAAAGGGTTGATTGATCGCTTCGGGCAACTTCGTAGAGCGGTCCCTGACCAAGCTGGTTCATTAGGAGAAGTTGTGGTACGAGCAAGACGGCCGAAAATCCGGCGGTAATGACCAGTTTTTTGAATACCTCCCGGCGCTGTCCGGCAGCGGACTGCCAGAGCAAAAGGAGTCCAACCAGACCCAGCAGTACGGCCGTCATAACAAACTGGTAGCCGTTGTGTTGGAGTGTTAGAAAGAAGACAAAGGAGGTCAAGATGGCCCATAAGAGCCAGCGTCTGCTTTTAAGCATTCGCATGAGGCATAGGAGGGCCAGCGGGGTCAGGCCAAGAAACACCTTTGCCAGATGACCATATACTCCTGCCAGGATGATCGGGGCGAGCATATAGAGTGTGCCACCCCAAAAGGAAGTGAAGGCCTTAAAACCCATCTGGCGCAGCAGCAGATACATGAACCAACCGGTCAGGGTCAGTCCAACCAGGATAGAACCGTTATAAGCGGCTTCGGGGCCGAGCCATTGAAAAGGCAGGGAAAGTACCGCCATTACCGGCCCTGTGCTGTGGGTGAGCAGGTTGACCCCTTCGGGATAATAGAGGAGGTTTAGATCGTAAAATGATTGACGGCCGAGCAGCGCCTCTTTCACGTGCCACAGCATCCAGAGATGGTGGCGAGCATCAAGGCCATCACTGGGGATGGCGGTGCGGAAGTCACGGATTAAGGGCCAGGTTAGGGGAAGGCTTAAAAGGACAAAGAGGAAAAGGGCAGCAAGGTGACTGCGCCAACGTCGGAGTTGATTGGTATTGAAATTTCTTTCCGCTAAAATCATTTGGGTTTTGGCTACAGGCCAATTCAACTTATTAGTTAAGGTCATTAAAAAGTGTTGTCTAAGGTTACGGCCTTCCCTTGTTCGTTCGGTTCAAGAGATTATTGAAGGCAACATTTTAGCATGTCATCGGTTTCTCGTCACCGGACAGTCGCAGAACAGAATCACAAACAGTGAACAAGGTAGAGGCAAAAAGTTACCTATGAGCAGAGGTCAGGGATGGATGGGAAGGCAGGTTCATAAGCTGGAAGATCGGCCGACGCTGGTGATCTATTTGGTCTTGCTGGCTGCTGTCCTTGTGGTGGCGGGCTGGTTCCGCACTCATGACCTGCTTGATTTCCCGCCGGGCCTGCATTATGACGAGGGCATTGACCTGATGATGGCAAACCGCCTGCGGAGTGGGGAGTTGTTTTTCTATACCCGTGAAGGTTGGGGGCGGGAAGGGTTGTATTACTATCTGGTGGCGGCAATGCAGCAGGTTGTTGCTTATGGGCCGCTTGCGCTGCGGCTGACAACGGCCGTTCTATCCCTGGTCTTGATGATTCTCAGCGCCTATCTCGCCAGCCGTTATCATTCAAGGTCGTTGGCACTGCTAAGTTCGGCCTGGTTTGCGGTGACTTTTTGGGCGGTGTCTATCGGCCGTGTTGGGGTCCGCAATATTACCCTGCCGGTGGTGCTGGCTCTGGCGGTTATCGCCTTTGGTTGGGCAATGGAACCGTTCTTTCCACGATCAAAGGGAGAAGAAAAACGGCCGAAACCAGCAGCCTTCATCCTGGCCGGCTTTTTACTGGGCTTATCCCAATATACCTATCAACCAGCCCGATTTGTGCCGTTTATATTTGTGGGTTTTGTCGTTTATCTCCTTTTGTTTCACCGGCAGGTCTGGAAGCAAAGCTGGCGGTATTTGCTGCTCTTTTTTGGCACCGGTCTGATTGCTGCGCTGCCTCTTATCGTTGTGCTGGCGCAGGGGGGACAGACGGGAGAGGCGGAACGGGCATTTGTCATTCAGCCGATACTCGACCTTCTGGCAGGGAATCCCCGACCCGTGCTGCAAAATCTGGTGGCGACGGCTGGGATGTTCTCGTTTAAGGGCGACCCGCTGACTGCTTATAATGTGGCGGAACGGCCGGTTTTTGTTCCTATTTGGACTGGGCTGTTCTTTTATGTGGGATTAGCAATGGCTGTGTGGCGATGGCGACGGCCGATTTATGGTTTTACGCTGTTGTGGCTGGTTGTCATGGCTGTACCCACGATCATTACCCACCCGGCTCCCCATTTTAACCGGGCGATAGGGATGCAGGCCCCGGTCTTTTGGCTGGCGGCGCTGCCTATTGCGGAGCTTTTGAACCGTCTGTGGCAGACGACGTGGGGGAATCCAAGGAGGCGGGCGAGTTTAAGGACGTTGGTGACAGTGGGAGCGGCGCTGGTGTTTGTTGTTACAGCCCTTGCGACCTATCAGGCTTACTTCCATGATTGGCTGGCCGACCCCGATCTGGCAGTGCAGTATAACACCAATGTCAGCCGGATTATGGGGTATCTGGCAGAGCATGAAACGGAACGGCCGACGATCATTTCCAGCCGCAATTATGAGGATGCCGACCCGTATATTGTCGCCGCCGGGCTGGGCGGCTGGCGGGAAGATTTTCGCTGGCTGGATACGGGGCAGGCAGTGGCTTTTCCGGGTGGGCAAGATGTCCGGCTTATTGTCGCCAATGACCGCTGGCTGAACGGGGAACTGTCGGCTTATCTGGACGTTCCGGCCCAGCCGGACTATTCGGATGAAGGGTTTTTTGTGCTGTCTATTCCTGATAATTTGCCTGGGGCGGATGGGGCGACGTATACGGCCGAGATGGGAATAGGCGATCAGCAGCAGGTTCAGACGCCGGTCTTATTTAAATCGGATGGGAGAGAGGAGGTGGCATTGGTAACGGCCGAGTTTCCGACCCAAATTTCGCCAGGACAGCCGCTCAATCTCATCACCGTCTGGTCTATCCCGGTGAACAGCGGGCCAATTCCTTTGTCCATGTTTGCCCATTTACTTGATTCGACCGGGGAAATTGTGACCCAAAGCGATGGGCTGGGCTATCCGCCCCACAACTGGCGAGCCGGGGATCAATTTGTGCAGGTCAATACGCTGATTGTTCCCGATTGGGCGGCTGAAGGCAGTTACCGCCTGCAAATTGGCTTTTATAACCGGACAAGCGGCGTTCGTTGGGGGATCTTATCGGGGGATACGGTCATTGGGGACCATCTCATTTTAGGGACAATTTGGACAGAGATCGGTGATTAAGCTATGATCTCGCAGCAAGAATATGCTGGTTAGGCTGCCTGACAGCACCACCATTTTATCGGAAATAAGTTCGTGGCTGTTTTGTGAGGAGACAAATGAAACGGTTTCTCTGGTTGATTTCGCTTTTGCTCTTAATTGTGTTGATTTCGCCAGTTGGTTCGGCTTTTGCCGATGTCCTTTATACCGTCCAGTCTGGGGATACTTTGTGGGCTATTGCCAACCGGTTTGGGGTGTCCATGAGTTCTATCATCGAAGCCAATGGTATCGGGAATGCCAGCCTGATTTTTGCCGGTCAACAGCTCATTATTCCCGGTGTTGATGATAATGGAAATACGACTCAGCCCCAGCCAACGAGCGCTCCTTCTACCGGGCCAACCAGCGACACGATTTATGTTGTCCAGCCAGGTGATTGGCTCTCTAAAATTGCGGCCCAATTTGGCGTCAGTACAGCAGCCATCGTTGCGGCCAATAATCTGGGGAACCCTAACCTCATTTATGCCGGACAGGAGTTGATCATCCCCGGAACGGCCGGTTCGACAACGACCGGTTCAACACCCCCCGCTGCTCCGCCATCCGCTACCCCAACGCCACCACCAGCACCACCTCCCCCCAGCACGAATTTACTGCCCAATCCGTCTTTTGAGAACGGCTATACCAATTTGTATGGTGCACCTGAACTACAAGTACCGGTTGGCTGGTCAATGGAAATTGACGAAGGGGCTGGCGCTGTGGCCCCGGAAACGGGGTTGACGTATCTCCGCCCTGAAAGCCGTATTGCGCCTCGTTGGGGGCTGCCTCCTGCTGAACAGAGCCTCTTTTTGTGGAATGGCGATTGGACTTTGAAGGTGTTTAAGGGGGGCGCACCGGTCAGCTTCCGGCTTTATACTGACGTTTATCTCCAGCCGGGAACGTACCAGTTTGTGGCGAATTATTTCCCCGATCTGGTGCAAGGCTACAGTTCCGGCGGCAGCAAGATTTGGGCACCGCAACCGTTGGCCGGAGAGGTTACGTTTATCCACTCTGGAAGCGGGTTTAATTGGACGCCGATGACGGTTGGCACCAAAAACACGATGGTTCAGACTTTCACCGTTAGTTCGGCCAGCACTATGCGGGTGGGTGTTGGTTGGCGAACACGTTATATTCAGGCCAATAATGGCTTTTTCATTGATGACTGGTCGTTGCAGAAAATTGGGTAAGATATGGTTTCAAAAGCGCAGTTAGAAGATTTCTTTGAGGAAAATTTGCCAGCTTATCTTGAGATGCTGGCTCAAATGGTGGCGGTGAACAGTTTTACTACTAATGCCGAGGGGGTGAAGGCGTTGGGGCAGTTGACGGCGGGAATGTTTGCGCCGCTTGGCTTTTCGGCCGAGTTCGTTGAGGCAGTTAATCCGAATTATGGCACGCATCTGGTTTTGAGCAGAACGGGTGAAGGGGCAGAACGGCCGACGATTGGCCTGGTTTCTCACCTTGATACGGTGTTCCCGGCGGAGGAAGAGGAACGCAATGACTTTTCCTGGCGGGTTGAGGGCGACCGCATTTATGGCCCTGGAACAGTTGACATAAAAGGTGGGACGGTTCTTATTTATATGATCATGGCGGCGATGCAACAGTTTGCACCGGCGGTTTATGAGGGGATAAATTGGCAGATTTTGCTCAATGCGGCCGAAGAGGAGTTAACGCCTGACTTTAGCCAATTATGCTACCGGTCGCTGCCAGATGATACGCTGGCCTGTCTGGTGTTTGAGGGTGGGTATTGGATTGAAAATCATTTCTACCTTGTTCGGGCCAGAAAGGGCAGAGCGACCTATGAGATTACGGTCGAAGGGCGCGGCGCTCATGCCGGTTCCTCCCACCCACGTGGGGCGAATGCGATTGTGCAGATGGCGCGGGTCATTGACCAGGTTGCTTCGCTGACGAATTATGAAGAGCAGATTACCTTCAATGTCGGCGTGGTGAACGGCGGGACAGTGATGAACCGGGTTCCGCATCTGGCACAGGCCGTCGGGGAGATGCGAGCTTTTGATAAGGCAGTTTTTGATGAGGGGGTGGCAGCACTCCTGGCGATTCAGGATGGAGTGACGGTCAAGAGCGCGGAAGATGGCTTTGGGTGCAAGATTGGGATCAGCGTGACCAATGAATCGGCCCCCTGGAATCGGAATGAGGGAACGGATATGCTTTATGAGCTTTGGGAAAAGACGGCCGCTTCTCTGGGCTGGCAGACGATACCGGAGGAACGGGGCGGGTTGAGCGACGGCAATTATCTATGGGAGCGTTATCCGACGCTGGATGGTTTGGGGCCAAGCGGCGAGAATGCTCACTGTTCGGAACGAAGTGAGGATGGGACAAAAGATCAGGAGTTTGTGATGGCGGATTCTTTTGTGCCGAAGGCGGTGTTGAATACGATGGCGATTTTGGGGTTGGTGGAAAGGTGATTGGCGGTAAAGGGCACCGCTGTTGATTGGCGGTAAAGGGCACCGTTGGTAATTGGTAATTTGTAATTGGTAATTAAGCGATTGACAGATGGCTTTGAAATTCGAAGATCTCAGGGTGCTGCAGGCGGCGGAAGGGGTGGCCGATGATATGTGGAATATTGTCCTTTCATGGGGAGCTTTTGCTAAGGATTCAGTGGGCAAACAAGCAGTTCGCGCGGTGGATTCGATTGGGGCGAATATTGCGGAGGCTTACGGCCGTTATCATTACGGGGAGAAACTGCAATTAATTTACTATGCAAGAGGCAGTATTTTTGAGACAAAATACTGGCTTAACCGCGGACAAGCTCGCGGCCTATTTAACCCAAACCAATTCCAACAATTATCAAACTCTTTATCAAAACTTGCACAACAACTCAATTCGTTGGCTAATAAGAC
>JBAPRX010000812.1:0-12900 GCA_049281335.1 Promineifilaceae bacterium (SeqCode) | reverse complement strand
GGGAACGGCCGATTCCTTCGAAATCCTGCATCAACAGTTGGTTGAACGAAAGGAAGCAATAAGCCACCAATTTTTCCAGGAGTCAGAAATGCTTTCAAGCATGGTTGAACACCTGGCTGAAAGCAGCCAGTGGATTAATGATCTGCCAATTCAAAACCAGGATTTCCGAGCATTCGAAGGAGGCCTCAGGCGCGTGTATGGGAGCGGTCGTCGCCGGATGAAACTTGCTTATAAGATTGGTGACAGCCCAGAGAAGTTTCACAACTGGCGCAAGCGGGTCAAGGATTTGTGGTACCAAATGGAATTTTTACAGCCGCTCTGGCCTGCGGTGCTTGGGGTAACGGCCATTGAGCTGCATTGGCTTTCGGATTATTTGGGTGATGCCCATGACGCGGCTGTTTTAGCAGACTATATTGAGGAAAATCAAGGCGCTCTCGCAGACGAAGTGGGGGTGGTGGCACTACCTGGGCTGCTCTACGAGTACAGGCGGAAGTTGGAACAAAAGGCACAACCACTCGGACTTCGCCTTTACGCCGAGGAACCGGAAGATTTCGGCCGTCGTATGGCAACCTATTGGGGTGTGTGGCAGCAGTATGGAGCAGAAGAAAGAGAAGCGCTCCCCGGATAAGGACCCAGGGAGCGCTTCTATTAGTGGTTGGCAAGGATGCGATTGATTCAAACGCGGGATTTGATCAATCTGGTCTGCGCTGCTTGTTATTAGATGGTCAAAACCGGCAAGCTGGAAATCGGATAGGTTGTCTGCATATAGCTTGCGCTAACCCAACCTTGTGTGCCGCTTGGAAGCTGGATTTTGAGCCAACTGCTGGCGCTGTTACGGCCGATAAGCTGCACCACCGTACCACGCGGAATCGTCATAATCGGTACGTAACTAACACCAGGGCCGGTGCGAACATTCAGGTGGTAAGCGCCATACACAGTTGCCGTTGCACCACTCGTGTTCCCAGTCCCAGGTTCGTTCCAGACCGGCAGAGAAGCGATGTTAACGCTGGTTTGCAAGTAAGGGGCGTAAGACCATCCCTGTTGGCCGTTTGCCAGAATCAGCAAAACCCAGGTGCCTGTCGCGTTGCGGTATCCGCCAAGTTGGACAACGGTTCCGTGAGTTAAGGTTGAAATAATGGGGTAGGTGATAGCTGGTCCCTGGCGAACATTCAAGTATGAAGAGGCAACGGTCGCTGTACCAACACCCGGTTCCCCGGAGCCACCGGTCGGTGGAACCGTTGTCTGAACCCAACTCAGGTGAGCCTCAGCCAAGCCGGTACGTTCAAAGTATTCCATCTTAATGGCAACGGGGCCACCATAAACGTCCGTTTCGGCGTCTACTGCCTGCACTGCTTGGGGATACCAGCGATCAATAAGCAGTTGACCGTTGACCCAGAGGCGAACGCCGTCATCGGTTCGGGTTGTAAAGCGGTAGTGACCGGCAGGAAGTACAATTGAGCGTGTCCAGCGAACGGAGAAGTTATCCTTATCCATCCCAGACATTGGGCTGCCATCGCCCCAGTTGAAGTCAACAGAGGCGTCGTCACGAATAGCCACCGGGCTGCCACTCAGGCTACCGTTAGCGTAGTATTCACCGCGCCAGTTAGCAATACTGACATTGGTCTGAGTCCAAGAAAGGTGAGCTTCCGCCGCACCGGTTGCATCATAATACTCCATCCGAATGGGTATAGAGCCGGATGGGAGATCGGTTTCGGCCGTATACGTGGTCAAAGGCTGGTCCTTCCATTTATCAATGAGCAGAACGTTATTCACCCACAAGCGAACACCATCATCTACAGAAACAGAAAACTGATAGTGACCGGCGATCATATTCAGGTTGCGAGTCCAACGAACGGAGAAGTTGTCTGAAGGGACTGTTCCGGCCAGCGGCGTTCCTTGATTCCAGTTAAAGTTAATATTGGCGTCGTCCCGAATAACGGCTGGAGAACCACTTAAATTCTTGTTGTTGTAATATTCGCCGCGCCAGTTGTAGATGGTCGGCGGTGTCGTCGAAACTAACTGCCAACTTACTTTTGCGGTCGCAAACAAGACACCATCAAAGAACTCAACCTTCATATTGTGGTCACCGGCTGTCAGATAACGATCACCGGTAATGGTGCGCTCCGATCCAGTTGTCCAGGCATCAACGACCAGCACGTCGTCTACCCAGATTCGCATCCCATCGTCCATCGTTCCTGAGAAACGATAGACTCCTGCGGTCGGGAAGTTCACTTTTCGGGTCCACCGAACAGAAAAATTATCCTTATGAACGCCTTCACCCGGACTGCTGGTTCCCCAACTGTGGTCTATTGTGGTTTCTTGCTGTGATAAAGCCGGGCCACCGGATAAGGTCGTGTTGTTAAAATACTGAGCGAACCAGGTGCTGTCGGCCGCTTCTGTTTTTTCCGGAGTCATTAATAAAATCATCGCCAGGAATAAAATTCCGACGATCCCAACATTACGAAATATTTTCAGAGACATTTCAATACCTCCCACGCATTTATCGCTGCGCGAAGCGAGTATAAATTTGACTGGCCTGATTCAATCCACCTGTTTACCTGGAGTCAGGCAGAAACAGATTGAATCAACCACTCTATTTAATATGTCGTTCTATTGGGGCTTTATATAACAGGTAGTTTCCGCAGATTAAAGGCAGTTGAGAAACTCGTAATCAATGTCGCCCAACTGCCCAATTAAATCATGAGAAGTTACCTGCTAGCTCTCACCCGCCGATGAGTGATCCCTCATGGGTTGCCACATAAACCTCTGTGTTCCCACCAGTTCCCAGCTCGAAAAAGAGGTAATAAACATCGGCCTCGTAGGATAATTCGGTAAACCAGATAGCCCGTCCACCGTTTACCCGTGTGTAATCGAAAATAGGTTCCGACACTCTCTCCCAATGGATTCCATCCTGACTAATGGCGTATCCCAACTTTGCAGCTGAGCCATTTACGGCCGATCCGGCCGAATACAGCATCACCAGACCATCGGGTGAAGAAACAACTCTTGGTTGGAGAATCTGAGCGTTGTCCCAGGCATCTCCTTCAGCCGCAACAAAGACCGGATCGCTCTCGGCATATGGCGCTTCTGTCGTGGCAGGATCATTATATTTGGTCCAATGAATCCCATCCGGTGAGGTTGCCATGCCGATCATCCCTTGCTGGCGGGTATAACCGGTATAGAACATCATATAACCGTCCCCGGTCTTGACAACGCTGGGAACGCGCACCGCGTAATCATCCCATTCGCCTTCACTGCCTTGAACCAGGATTGGTTCCGGGTCGGCCGTCCAGGGACCGGTCGGTGCGGGGGCTGTCGCCCGGCCAATCTTGGTCGGTGCAGGCCAGGTGCTTTGATCCCAGGTATAGAAATACAATACCCAGGTTCCATCATCTTCGACCAGGGCGCTTGAAGCCAGAACCGTCAGCCCAACATAGTCGAGATCGTCTCCCACAAAAACGGGATCATCCTGAACCATTTCCCAATGCTCGCCATCTACCGAACGAGAATAGGCAATGCCAACCGGAGCGGGCCAGCCGTTAAAACCGTTATGAAACATATGGAACATACCATCGTGGTAAACGACCGCTCCGGGATCGGTATAGGTTTCGTACCAACTGCCCGCCGGGCCACGCGGCACAACAGCTTTGTCTCCAAAGACCGAGAATAGATCCTGTCCGACCAGCAAAGTGGGTCCGGTCATCTCCGGTTCGGCCGTCTCTGTTGGTTCAGGGGTGGCAGTTGGTGGTTCGGCCGTTTCAGTTGGTTCCGGCGCTTCGGTCGGTTCGGCCGTTGGCGCTTCAACCATCGCTTCTGTAGGTGATTCAGTTGGATTTTCTGCTGCTTGCGGCTCCTCCTCGTTCCCGGCACAACCTGCCAGGACAAGCATGACTCCAGTCCCCAATAGCAATAAGCATATTCGTTTATTCATTGTATCTACTCCAATCTACTCAATTTCGTGACGCGCCCCGGCTTGCGACCAAAGAGACGTCACACAATAATTTTTCTCCCCTTCGGGTACTATAGAAGGTTTATATCATATTATCAATCCTCCTTTTCAACGAACTCGACCAACCAATATATGATTAAGCCACCCTACTTCCTAATCTCTCAATGAGTTCCGTTTGTGACATCGTATCCTGGTCGCCGCTAACCATATCCTTCAAAGCGACAACGCCTTGTTCCGCCTCGTTCGTTCCCAGGACGATGACGTATTGGAATCTTTGTTTGTTGGCATAGTCAAACATCTTGCGGAAAGACTGCGTTTCCAATCCCATCTCAACCGCTAATCCCGCTACACGAAGACGACGAGCTAGAGCAGCAACGGCCGATCTCAACGAATCATCCAACAGCGGCAGGAAAACGGCCGAATTTTCGGTCACACTTTTCGGGGTTAACTCCCAGCTTTCCAGAAACAGCCGCATCGTCTCATCGCCCGGTGCAAAGCCGAGCGCAGGAATATCCTGTTTACCAAAGAGCAGACCAAGACTATTGTAACGACCGCCGCCAAACAAGGCCCGCTTATTATCGGGGTGATTGTCAAAGACCTCAAAGATCATACCATCATAATAATCAAAACCCCGAATCATACTCGGTTTAAAATCGATCCAATCGCCATATCCCCGATCCCGGAGTGTTTGGAGAATCTGATTTGTCTCTTGAAACCCTTTCTCATCTTCCAACTGGGGAAATTGGGCCAATAAGTCGGCAATGGTTTCAGCTTCCATAAAAGCCACGATCCGATCAACCTGGTTCTCGCCAAGACCCTGTTTCGCTAACAGTCCCCGAAACTCCTCTGGTCGCAGCTTTTCAAACTTGTCTAATGTCCGCATGGCCTGGGTGATGGATTCGACCTGAAGGCCAATTCTATCTTGCAAAATAGCATCAATCAGGTGGCGGTGGTTCAGGTGCAGGATAAAGGCTCTTTCGGGGGGCTGAAAGGTCAGCATAATCTCAAGCGCGATTTCCAAAATCTCCAGGTCGGCTTCAAGGCTGGTACTGCCGAAGATGTCGGTGTTGAGCTGCCAGAACTCCCGGTTTCGGCCGCGTTGGGGACTTTCGTTGCGCCAGAAGTTGGCAATACTGAACAACCGAATCGGTTTTGGCTCCTGCATATAAATCCGGCTGACCATGCGGGTAACGGACGGCGTCATTTCCGGCCGGATGGCTAATTCACGCCCGCCCCGATCTTCAATAACCAGCAGTTCCTTGCCGCCGACATCTTCGCCGGACTTGGCCCGATAAATATCGGCCGATTCTAAAATAGGCGTCAGATACTCCCGATAGCCAAACAGACGGTTTACCCGCCGCCAGGTATCAAAAATATATTTTCGGACAGAATATTCTTCCGGGAACCAGTCGCTCGTTCCCTTTGGGGGTTGGTTTGATAGTTTGTTAGCACTCATAATCCCCTAGTTTAACATATTCTTATACACTTTTTCCAAAAGCCCCTATGAAAATAGGCTCATTTCGGTTAAAATGGTTGTAGAGGACTAAATTTTTATCCTTATTACGAGGTGACATATGTCCAACGACTTCAATAAATATTTACATAGTAACAGTTATGGTTACACAGAAGACGAAGTCCACGATGAAAATACGGGGGATACCAATATCACTTACCTGGGCAGCAATACGGCTTCTTTCTACAAGAGCGTGAACCAGAATGGGCATCAGGCAAAGAGCCAGGAAAAGTTCGAACGGCTTTACCGTTCTGTCTACATCGCCATCGAAAGACGGCCGGAGGATCCGAAAGTCTCTCGGAGCGAACTGGTCTTTATCACCGAAAAGATATACCGGGAAGTAATAACCGGGGATCCGGCTAGTTTTTCTCAGATCGGCCGATTATTAAAGCAGCTAGATGCCCTTGCACCGGATGTATTTCAGGTGTGCATCACAGTTTTGACCAACCCCAACAGCGACCTCTCCCCTCAACTCGTAGCAATGGTTCAAGAAATAAAAGACGGCTGTGAGCCAACCAGTCAAATCAATATGCCGCTGACATCCTATTTAGAGAAGGAACTGACAACGCATCAACTACCTCCTGACCAATCTAACCAGATGCGGTCCGATCTGACCCAATTACAGACGGCCGTTGATTCTGGAAATGTCCAGCCCGTTCGCCAACTATTGGTGGACCTGACCAGCGCCTTACCTGGTCTGAGACAACCACTGCGAACCTGGCTGGTGGACTCGACCGAGGTTCCAACTGCCATAAAAGTATTCGCTCGAAACTATCTCGACCGCGCCTAGATAACCGGGGGCCGGTTAACACATCCCAATAGGAGATGATTCGCTCCTAATCCAGATGACAGAAAATATCATCGAACCAACAACGGCCGAACAGGAAGAACAACCGAACCCCCCACCGGAACAACAGCCTTTCAGAATTGTCCGGATGGCATTTTCTGTCTTCCTGTTTATGACGGTCTGGATTCTTTTCATCGTCATATTGCCGTCTGTCAACCGGGACTTGCTGACCCACGCCCTGAGGGCCGTCATCATCCTTATTGGGGGCTTTCTACCAGCCATCATCTTTGGGTATTTCCAGAGCCGCCGCCAGATTCTTTTCATTGAATACAAACAAAATCTGCGCCGACTGGGATTCATCGAAAACGCCCAGATTTATCGCCAGAAGTTTGACGCAATTTATGGGCACAGCGATATGTCCCGGCGAGACATTGTTTTCCAGACGCCGATTATCGTCTCGACGATCCTCTCCGTCGTGGGCTGGATTTTTGTCTTTTACCCACCTGCTCAGGAATCATTGACCCTGGTCCCCAATGCCACCACCCTGGCCTATGGTTTCCTGGGCGCTTATGTATTTGCTATCGGCTCCCTGGTTCGTCAATATGTAACCGACGATTTGCAGCAACGGTACTATGCCAGCGTGGTCTATCGCTACCTGGCTGTTTTTGTGCTGGCCGGGCTAGTAACTTTCATCTTTCCAGGAAATAGTTCCGGGGGAATTCTGACAATGGCCTTCACCATCGGCTTTTTTCCCTCAATGGGTATCCGAATCGTTATCCGAACAGCGACAAATATCTTTAATTCTGTTTCCCTGGAAAAAGTTGAAGGGTTCGAGGATAAAGACCGGCTTTATCTGCTTCAAGGGCCAAATGCTTACCACGAGGATCGGCTTTTATTAGAAGGCATTGATAATATTCAAAATCTTGCCTGTGTTGACATCGTTGACCTGATGCTCAAGACTCGCTTCCCGGTAGAACAGTTGGTGGACTGGATTGATCAGGCACTATTGTATCTCCATACAGGGCCGAGAATTCTTCCCACGATCCGTGAGAAAGGAATACGCACAGCAACAGATTTTATCGATCTGGTTGACCAGGGAGCGCCAGAGAAGAATGGCCTTTTGGAAGGGGAAGACCCATTGACATTGAGCCATGTCAATTCGATTGCCGTTGCGCTTCGGAACGATCCAAATATGTTTCATGTCCGGTATTGGCGTGACCATCAATTTGAGTTACTGACTGAAGATGTTGTCCTCACCAGAAAAGCCAATCTTAAACTGATGGAAGGGCTTCCCGACGAAGCAATCCCACTGTACGACGAAGCAATCCGCCAGTTTCCAAACTACCATCTGGGCCATTTCTATCGTGGGTTGGCAAACGCAGCGGCCGAAAAATATGGCAAAGCGGCCGATGATTTCCGAACCGCGCTGGCGCTGGCCGGGCCGAAATGGGAAAATGCCTCCGCCGCCCGCCTGCAACTTGGGAAATCACTTCAGCAAATGGGTCAGGTTGAGGAAGCGACCGATGCCTATCGGCAGGCTTTCACCCTTGATCCAGCATTTACGGAAGCCCATCTGGCCTATGCGTTACTGCACCTGTTCTTGAAAGAGTATCCAGAGGCTATTGAACATTTCAAGATTGCGGTTGAGAAAAAATTCCGAACGGCCGAATCAAGCGCCAATCTCGGCCTTGCCCAACTAGAGCAATGGAAGTTACTAAGTGGCCCCTCGGAAGAGAAGGACACCCTCTTAGACGATGCCCGAAAAAACCTGGAACAGGCTGTAAAACTAAAGCCGGAACTGCTGCCCGCGTACTTAAATCTGGCAACTGTTTATGAGGAATTGGAGGAAACGGACAAGGCCACTCAAACCTATACTAACCTGTTGGAACGGCCGGACAGCGATTCCGACCAACAAGTGGCTTACCTGGCCCGCCTGCGGCGTGGCAATCTG
Source organism: Promineifilaceae bacterium (SeqCode) (assembly GCA_049281335.1). Taxonomy (GTDB): domain Bacteria; phylum Chloroflexota; class Anaerolineae; order Promineifilales; family Promineifilaceae; genus JAKEFB01. The sequence continues at coordinate 4,700 of JBAPRX010000812.1, read as the reverse complement.
TACTTTGAGGAAAAGGATTACCGGCGGGCGGTTATTGACTACCAGGACGCCGTTGCCATATCACCTTCAGCCATTGGCTATTTCAATTTGGGGCAGGCCCATGCTCGCCTGAATCAATCGGAACTCGCCCTGGACGCCTATCACCACGCTGTCAGTCTGAATGACAGCTATATGGAAGCCTATCAAAGATTAGGCGAACTGGCGCTCCAAACAAACCGGTTTGATGAAGCAATCGAAGCCTATACCCAGGAACTCAAACTGCATGAGGAGGGCGGCAACCTGGCGGGACAAATGTTTGCCCACCTGAATCTCGGCCGTTCTTACCGCCAGTCAGAATCACATGAGCAGGAAGCGCTGCGAGAGCTAAAACAAGCGGCCGATCTTGCAGGCAGATTAGCCGACGATCTGGTCTTCACCTCGGCGTCCTACGAAATGGGGCTGGTCTATCTAAGTGGACGGCAATTTGAGGAAGCAGCCGAAAACTTCGCCACCAGCGCCGAACTGTTTGATGTCCTTGACCAACCTTATCAAAGTGTTGAAGCTGGTTTGCTGTTGGCTCGCACTCTCAATGCGGAAGGAAAAACGGCCGAAGCAAAAACAGCTCTCGATACGGCCGAAACGCGCCTAAATGGCGTTGCAGCCCCCAACCAGGTTGAGCAAACCCGACTTCAAAACGAAATAAGCGCCCTTCGCCAGACCCTCAACTAGCAAATTCTCTGATTTTCTCTGCGTCTTTGCTACTTTGTGGTCTATGCGTTAAATTCTTTAGAAGGAGAACCTTATGAGCAATGATTATAAAAAAGCAACACTCGGAGGCGGCTGCTTCTGGTGTGTCGAAGCTATCTTTCAAGATGTCCAAGGTATCATCAAAGTCGAATCCGGCTATGCCGGGGGTCACGTTCCCAACCCCTCTTATAAAGAGGTTTGCACCGGCAGAACCGGCCACGCTGAAGTTGCCCAACTTACTTACGATCCTGAACAGATTTCATATGAAGATATTCTTTATATCTTTTGGCGTACTCATGACCCAACGACTATGAATCGCCAGGGCAACGATGTTGGCACCCAATATCGTTCGATTATCCTGTACCATGATGAGGAACAAAAGGCGATTGCGGAACAGTCAAAGGCGGAGACGGATGCAAGCGATCTCTACCACTCCCCCATTGTTACCGAAATTGCCCCCCTGGATGTCTTTTATGCGGCTGAGGATTACCACCAGGACTATTACAAGTCGAACCCTTACCAACCTTACTGTATGGCAGTTATTGACCCCAAGGTTCGCAAGTTTAGAAAGTCATTCCAAAACAAATTGAAAGCATCGGCCGGTTAGGCTGCTCGGCCCGGTGTCCGGTTATTCAGTCTGATAACGGCCGAGTTCCTCCCGCAAGCGAGCGACTTCTGCTTCGGCCTGCTCCGCCCTGCCCCTTTCAACCTCAACCTCTTGCAAAGCAGCTTCCACTTGAGTTGGGACAACTCGGCCGTCTTCATCAAAGAAGCGTACCCAGGTTGCATCCCGATTCAGGTAGGTGCCTTCCCACAAGCCTAACCAGACCTGTAATTCTTTGCTCCAAAGACGACCTGCCTCGTCTTTTTCCAGATCAATATACTCCCCATCCGCCAACCGCCAGCCAAACAGCTCTTTCGTTAACGGATCATAACCATAATATTCCGGCGTTCGGAATGTTTGTTCATAAAGGGACTTCTTAACCGTTTTGTCTAACTCGGCCGTACTTGGAGAGAGCAGTTCAACGATCACATTGGGATAACGGCCGCCCTCTTCCCACACAATCCAGGAACCACGCGCCACTTTTCCATCCACATTTTTCACAACAAAGAAATCCGGCCCGCGATAATCACGGTTAAGCGCCTGTTCCTTGCTAAAGTAAATGAACATATTTCCCCCCACGAAATAATCATCCCGTTCTCCCCAGGCAGAAATCAGAGAAACAATAAGCAAGTTTATTTCGTCTCGATGCCAGGGAGATTCGAACGGTACGCCGTCCTCTGTTGATAGATTTGATACATCAGGAAACTCAACAACAGGCCAATCTTCTTGAGCAGTAAATTCTTGCTGCATTTGACACTCCATCCTGAACGATTACAAAAGTTCAAAGTATTGTGACTCAGTAACAGTGGCCTGTAAACTCAGTTATTCACTTTTAATCGGCCGTATGCTCTAAACATTCGCAGCTTATTTACAATGATGGACCCTTTCCAATCCCGTTCGGCCGCGTTCCAGGCTGCCTGATCAATGGGCGACCAATCCCAGCCAAGCGGCCAACTGCCATCTTCAAGTTGGGCCTCGATTTCCTCGTCCAGGTTGGCCTGAATCAATTCATCCTCAATAGTGCCGCTCAACGCTGAATCCGGCATTGGGGCCGCCACCAACGGCGTTATTCCCCCCTCCCCCATCCACTTTTCGGGGTCTTCGACCAGATTGGTCTGTAGCAGTTGGGTCAATTTTTTCACGATTTGTTCTTTTTCGCTCTCAGGTAAACCATCTGCCTCGGCCAAACCCTGGTAACAGGCAAAATCGTAGACTGCAATGGTATCAGTATAGGAATTGAGGCATTCAAGTACGGCCGACTTCACCTTCTCCAGAAAATCCGGCCGAACCAGACTTGAATAATGCTGCAAATGACCGGCAATTGCAGCACGCGGATTCACCAGAAAGCCGCCAAAGTTCTCTTCTGAGTCGGCATAGCTCCACCACCAGGCATGAGGCGCATCCTCAACCTCCGGTGGAATAATCGGCCATACCCCTTTCTCTTCATAATAGCTGTCCAGCAAATATTGAACGCCTAGTTGAACAGGCGGTTTTCGGGCCGAAACGCCGACCTCCCGTAAGAAACTAAATGCGGTTGAAGTTGCAATGGCTGACGAGGCCATCGTTCGTAAGTCTGGCTCCAGCGCCCTGCCAAAGCCACCATCTTCATTCTGGTAGGCGGCCAACGCTTCAAGAACGGCCGCCTGGCTGCCGCCTTCAAAATGATATTCATAGCGGCGTTGGTCTAATAAACGGCCGTTTTCAAAAAGATACGCTTTGGCTTTGTCAAAAGCAGTCTGGCTAAATTTAATCATCCTTATATTACCTCCGGCGCTGCCACCGTTTTTTCATCCTGTACATTGCCGGTATTTAATGTCCCGGCCGGTTCAAAAAGCATCACCCAACATTCTGTCTCGGCCACAGGCCGATGTTCAACCTGTCGGGGAATAATTAACAACTCTCCTTCCTCCAAGACAATATCTTGCTCCCGAAACTGGATCGTGAGACGACCTTTCAAAACCAGGAATAATTCATCCTCATCGTCATGATGATGCCAGACAAACTCCCCCTTTAACTTTACAATTTTAACGTGTTGGCCGTTTAACTCCCCCACAATACGTGGATGCCAATAATCATCAAACTGTGCAAATTTCTCTGTTAAAACAACTTTATCCATGCCCGTAGTTTATCAAATAACAGCCGGGAATGAAATGATTAGATGATTAGGAACTTGCTGCCCGTTCCAAGAAATTCTCGTGACCTGCCTCCAGGGCAAAATCGGCCGCATTCTTGCCATCGGCCGTTTCTAAATCCGGGTCTGCCCCATAATCCAATAATAATTTCGCCAGAACAATGTCGCCATTCTGAGCTACCGCATGGAAGGCAGTAAACCCCCCTTGCTGGCGGGCATCTACTTCGGCCCCATTTTCGAGCAGCGTTTTGGCAATTGCCACGTTTCCTCGCGCTGCGGCACCATGAATCGGCCGAATTTCTTGTTCATTTTGGGCAGCAACATTCACATCCGCTCCATGTGCCACCAGCCATTCGGCCAATTCTGTATGGCCGAAATAGCAGGCCAGTTGGAGGACGTTGAAGCCATCTCGGCCGAATTCATGGATGTCCTCCGGCCAGTCAGCCAGTTCCGCCTGCACCTTTTCCATGTCACCTAAAGCGGCTGCCTCGAATAAGCCTACTTGTGCGCCGGCGGCCCGAAGTGTTTCAGCCGCACCACTTTGCCCATAGTAAGCGGCAACCTGAATAGCAGGCAAACCTTGCTGATTGAGCACATTTACCAACTTAGGATTCTCTGCCAGGAGTTGTTCAATAACGGCCGTCTCGCCCTTCTGAATGGCCGCAATCATCTGATTTGACTGTTGAACGATCTTGTCCACAGTCTCCGCCCGTTCAACGATTGCGTCGGCCAGCGCGGATTGTTCCGACAGGCCAAAGTCTGGCGCACCGAGAACGGCCGATTCGACCGCCGCCAGGGCGTTATAGTTGAGCCGCAGCAGCAGCACCGCTTCACTCAGCGGCCCGGAAACGGCCGAGCGTGTCTTGACTGCCTGAATTGTATGCTGCCGTAGATGGGCCTCCATACGGCCGAAACGGTAATAAATTGGGTATCGCTCCCCTTCCCACCAAATCGGGCCAGCCGTTTGCACCGCCTCATCAGAAATGGAAGCAAACCGTTCCAATGTCCGGTGGTGGATGTCGTCGAAAAAGGCGGTCATCTCTGCCAATCCCTGGTTTTCCATCACATCAACGAACGCTTCGCGCGGCCCAAAGATTTTATCGACTTCATCATTTGGAAATTTTTCAGGAAGGGTGGCATCCTGACCCATTTGCAGTCCGTAATCGGCCAGAGCAAAAAAGGTCATTTGTGTTCGGGCCATGTGGCCCAGAACATAGCGCATTTGCCAGTCGCTAGGGG
>JBAPRX010000811.1:0-2691 GCA_049281335.1 Promineifilaceae bacterium (SeqCode) | reverse complement strand
TTGCGAAGAAGGCGTCCTGACCTGGATCGAGGCTACTTTGTCCCGTTTTTCCCCTGGCCCGCCGTGATCGGTATTTTGACCAATATCGCCCTGGCAGCGTTCCTCGCAATCGAAATCGGCCGTGTTGGTCTGTTAAGTATTGGTTGGATTGCGACCGGTATGTTCCTTTATTGGGGGTATTTCAAAGACAAGGAGGAAACCGAACGGCCGAAAGAGGTACTCCACCAGGAAGCCCTGGTTTCGGTGGATTACTCTGTCCTTGTTCCGGTTTCCGACGAAACCCAGGCCGAAGTGATCGGCCGTTTGGGAAGTATCATTGCCAAACAGCGCAACGGCGAGGTATTGGCCTTACACGTCATTAAAGTGCCGCCCCAACTACAACTTTCTGACGGCCGTCTCTTTTTGAAGGAAGGCCGTCCTTATCTGGAAGAAGTCATTACACAAGCCAAAAAGTTGGATGTGCCAGTTCATACGATGATACGACTCGGCCGTTCGATTCATGAAGCCATTCTCAAGACGGCAGCCGAAAATTCCAGTGACCTGATCCTGTTCGGCTGGCCTGGATACACCGGTTCGCGGGATCAGTTGTTCGGCTCCGTTATAGACCGCATCGTTGCCAACCCGCCAACAGACCTGGGCATCGTCCGTTACCGACCATATGATAAATTGGAGCGAATTTTGGTTCCGGTAGCCGGTGGCCCGAACGGCCGTCTGGCTGTTACCCTGGCGATGGCGCTGGCTCAAAATACACCTGGAAAAGCTCGTATTGTCCTGGCCTATGTTGTAACGCCCGAAATGGACCAGACAGAAGCCATGGCTAGAGCGCAAAATGCCTTCCGGCGTTCGGTCGAAGGGTTATCATTCGATTTCGATGAGGAAATCTTTCAGGCGTCCACACCGGTCGAAGGAATTCTGGAAGCGGCCGAAACTTGTGATATGGTTGTCATCGGAGCCACCAACCGGGAGCGTCTCTGGCAAAATTTGTTGGCCGGAAACGTCTCTCAAAGCGTGGCAGATGAAGCCAAATGCCCCGTTATTATCGTTAAAAGACGCAGTACCATGATTGCCTCATTCTTGCGTGAGACTGTGCTGGAACCGGTGCGGCAGTCGGAGAAGATGAAAAAGTCAAGTTGATACGAACCGATTATTTACCGGCCCCCGATAACTGGTCTGATTGGGGAACTGTTTTCACCGATACGGTTTTATGGCAGCCGGTTGTCAGACGTATTTGTGAAACAACCGGGGTTGCGAAGGCAGAACATATTGAGGCAGGTTTCCCCGGTAGTTCGGCCGTTTTTGTAGTTGACCGGGAGGTGGTTGTCAAAATTTTTGCTCCCTTCCTGGTCATGGATTTTCACCATGAGGTTGAGACGTACCAACTTATAGGGGGGCGTCTTGACCCATATATGCCAGAATTGTTAGCCCATGGTGTTTACCCTGATCAAATTGATTGGCACTATATCGTAATCAGTTTTCTGCCGGGCAGCTCAATCCGGGAGGTTCGGGACGAAATTCCGCCAGGAGAAAAAAGTGCTATTGCCCAGGAGCTTGGTTGGTATATTCGCCGCTTGCACAGCACCCCGTTTGATGAAGCGAAGGTGTTGAAGGCGAAAACGGCCGACTGGTATGCTTTTCTTGGGGAGCGTCGAAAGGCATGTCTGGAGGAACTGCGGGATAAAACGACCTTGTCACTGCCGGTGCTGCGCCAGATTGTTGGCTTGTTGACCTCCAATATTTTCTTGCCACCAAAGAATTTTCGGCCGTGTTTGCTTAATGGAGATTTGACTGAAGACCATCTGCTGCTGGAAAAGCGATTGGGGGAGTGGCGCATATCTGGTCTGATAGATTGGGCCGATTCACTGGTTGGGGCGGTTGAATATGAATGGGTCGCGCTTTGGTTTGGCCTCTGTGGTCAGGATGTCACCATGTTTCGGGAAGTTCTGAAAGCCTATGACCGCAATCTTTCGTTAGATAACCGCTTTCGTCAGCGCATGATGGCCTATACATTCATTCATCGTTTTGGCCCTGAGGTAATTGGCGGGTTAATGAGTCAGCCAATCGCTCCCCAAATAAATTCGCTGGTGGATTTACAATCCTGGCTCTGGCCCCCGCTTTAGCCCTCGACAGGCTCAAACTTGGGCCGTCAAATCCTCTTCCAGCGGAATCGTAATGGTAAAGGTGCTGCCAACGCCAAGATCGCTTTTTGCCCAAACACGGCCGTTGTGGGTTTCAATAATGGAGCGGGTAATAAACAGCCCTAAACCAACACCTGGTACGCCAAAGGTAAGCTCATTCCTGGCACGGAAGAAACGGCTGAACAAATATTGCTGGTCGTTGGCTGCAATCCCGACGCCGGTATCCCGAATATCAACGCGGGCCTGATTGTCATCCCGATAGACATGGATGAAAATAGAATCGTCCTTTAGGGTGTAGTTATAGGCATTGCTGAAGATATTTTGGATGGCCCAATAAAGCCGGTTGCGGTCGCCATAAACTGGGAGCCGTTCTTCTGTGACTTCAACTTCCACTCGAAGCCCTTTCCCCTCCATCCTCGGCCGCCATCGGTTGACAACATCCATAACGATATCTTCAAAGGTAATATGTTCTTTGACGAGATTTAGTTCTCCTGCCTGGATGTGAGTCATATCAATTAAGCCATTTATGTGCTGCATTAGCTGCGCGGTGTTGTGG
>JBAPRX010000810.1:0-3937 GCA_049281335.1 Promineifilaceae bacterium (SeqCode) | reverse complement strand
GTGCAATGCACTGCCAGATAAGGTCAGGTTGGTGCCTGTTTTGACAGGCAGTGCAGCGCACCTGCATCGTCGCTTACGTTTTACGAATCGCGCATCACGTATGTATCTATCTATTTTGGCAGGATTGTGGATTTTGGCAACGTGTGGCTGAGAACGAGCCTATGTAACCCGGCGCTTAGTCCCATTAGGAGCCAGAAGAAAAGGGCCGGTTTTTCCCCCAAACCAATGCCGTCGAAGATGCCGAACAGTTCAAAAGCCAGCAGCGAGGCGGCAAAACCGACGGCGAGTATCTTCTCGGAGTCGTGTGTGGCTTGCCGCCAGCTTTGAAAGAGCATGACGCTTATGCCGAGCATTAAGGCGATATAGGCGATCATGCCGGGAATACCGAGGTCGGTTCCCATAATGAGGAGTTCGTTGTGGGCGTGGGTGATATCGCTGACGTTCCTGAAGGCGACAGGCGGGTAGTAGATGAGCAGGACTTCTTTGAAGTTGTTCATGCCCATGCCGGTGATGGGAAAGTCGTGCAGAGTGTAGAAGGCTCTTTCCCATACCTGTTTTCGTCCGGCGAAGGATTCAACGGCCGTGCTGCCGCCGGTCGTTTCTCCGCTAATCATCAATACGAACTGCTCGACCTGGAGGCGGTATTCGTCTGCGGCTGCCAGGAATGCCCCAATGGCCACCACGACTACGACGCCAACGACGAAGAGCCAGCGGTGTTTCCAGGCCAGGAGCAGATAGAGCAAGCCCATCACGACCAGAAAACCGACCTGGGCGGCCCTGGAGAATAGGAACATCAAGACCAATGTCATTAATAAACCCAGGAAAAGCAGAGCGAGTGCGGAAACGGCCGAAAACCAGCCTGGAAATGTCTCTTTATCTCCTGCGAGGCGGGTAACGGCCAGCACCCATACGATAGGAACCACCCACAACAGGGTCCCTGAGATGCGGTTGGCATTAAAGCCGTTGTCGTCGCCGGGGAATTGGGCAAGTTGGGCGGGAATGAGGTCTGAAAGCCGATGGAAGAACGAGAGGCGGTCTAGTAAGGTGGGATTAATGAGGCCCAAGAGGGTGACAGCCGTTCCACCCAGGATCAGGACGGCCAGGACTAGGTAAAGGTGACGTCGAGATTCGCCGCAGAAGGTGGTCAGGGCGTGGTAGAGGGAAATGCCGAAGATGAGGCCGCCTACCATTGGGAGGCTGTTGTCCAGATCGAAGGTGGCGAAGAGGCTGACGATGCCCATCAAGAGCAGCAGGTAGATGGCCCAGTTGACGGGCGTGGGGGGAATGATGTAGCCGGTGCCGACCCAACGGATGAGCCAGAGGATGGGGAAGATGAGTAAGATGGCCGCGTTTTCTGGGGTCAGAAAAAGGATGACTGGGAAGAAAAGAAGAAGGATGAGCCACTCAAAGCGGGCGATTTGGCGGCAGATGAGCCGGACAGCACTCATAAAACTATTCCCCTAAAAAAGTAGGCTGAGGGACCTGGACTCGAACCAGGACTGACGGATTCAAAGTCCGCTGTTCTACCTTTAAACTATCCCTCAGAGTGAAGGGCATTTTACCTGTTGGGGAAAGGTAACGCAACAGGGTCGTGTGAGATGATGGGGGCCAACTTTGTCTTTCATGTAAATGTCCGAAAACTGCCAGCTTTTTGGGCTTGATTTGGGTATCCTATTCATATGGAACTCAATCACGAACAATGTTACGCTGCATTACAAAGCCGGGATGAACGGTTTGACGGCCGTTTCTTTACCGGCGTCAAAACAACGGGCATTTACTGCCGCCCCATCTGCCCGGCCAACACACCCCGGCCTGAGAATGTGGTCTTTTTCACGACTGCTGCCGCTGCGGCTGCTGCCGGATTTCGGCCTTGTTTGCGCTGCCGCCCTGAATCGTCGCCGGGAACACCGGAATGGCAGGGGGGATCGGCCATTGTCTCCCGCGCTATGCGGCTCATCAGCGATGGCGTGATGGATGAAGGCGGGGTTGAAGCGGTTGCGGAACGGCTGCACCTGGGTTCTCGGCAACTGCGCCGCCTTTTCAACCAGCATCTCGGCGTTTCCCCGGTCACGGTCGGGCAGACCCGACGGCTGCACTTCGCCAAGAAGCTGATTGACGAAACCAAGCTGCCAATGACGGAGATCGCCTTTGCCGCCGGGTACAGCAGCATCCGCCGTTATAACGACGCCTTTCAAGAAGTATACGGCCGAACACCCACCGAACTCCGGCGTAATGTGGAAGAGACTCCCTTACCGAAGAAAGCGCCGGTCACGCTCAAGCTGGCTTATCGCCCTCCTTTCAACTGGAAGGCAATGCTCACCTTCCTGGCGGTCAGAGCGACCCCCGGCGTGGAGTGGGTCGAAAAAGAGAGCTATTACAGGACAGTCATATTGGGCAAAGAAAGCGGCATTATCTCCGTTAAGCCCATTCCAAATCGTAACTATCTCCTGCTATCCGTGCCCTTGAATCTGTCCCGCCATCTGTTCCCGATTGCGGAGCGAATCCGGCGGTTGTTCGACCTTCAGGCCGATCCGGTTCAAATCTGCAACCATCTGTGTGATGATCCGCTGTTGGCTTCGGCCGAAACGCCGGATTTTCGGCTGCCGGGGACGTGGGATGGCTTTGAGATCGCTGTTCGGGCGATCTTAGGCCAACAGGTGACGGTGCAAGCGGCAACGACGTTAATGGGGCGGCTGGTTGAACGGTGCGGTTCGCCGCTGCCGGAATTGGAGCAGCCTTCGGCCCCGACCCAACTGTCCCATCTTTTTCCAACGCCGGAACAGGTCAGTACGGCCGATTTAACCGGACTTGGCACGACCAGACAGCGTATTGCGGCGGTACAGACGTTGGCAGCGGCCGTTTTGGAAGGCACACTCTCCTTTACCACCCCGACGACCTTAGAGGAGGCCATTGACGCCCTGATCGCCTTACCCGGAATCGGTAGTTGGACGGCCCATTATATTGCCCTGCGGGGCTTGAGCGAGCCGGACGCTTTTCCGGCGGGCGACCTCATCTTGCGACGGGCTGCCGCTCCTTCACCAGACAAACCGCTGACCGAAACGCAATTGTTGAAAACGGCCGAGGTGTGGCGACCCTGGCGAGCTTATGCCGCTATTCTGCTCTGGCAAAAAGCTGCTCGGACTCTATAACCCCGGTATTTAGAGGTACCAGGCACCAATTTATTAAAGGAATCATTCCATGAACTCAAAAACCGCTTACACTCTCTACCCCAGCCCTCTCGGCGACATTCTCCTGGCCCGTTCTGAAGCCGGGCTGACCCATATTGTCTTTCAGGAAGGGACGCACCCTTTGACGCCGGAATCGGATTGGCTGTACGATTCGGCCGCTTTTGAAGATGCGACCGCCCAGCTAAAGGCTTATTTTGCCGGTGACTTGCAGGCGTTTGACCTGCCGCTTGCCCCTGAGGGAACGGCTTTTCAACAGACTGTGTGGGAGGCTCTCAAGAGCATTCCTTATGGTGAGACGATCTCTTATGGGGAACTGGCGCAGGAAATCGGCCGCCCGAATGCTCCCCGTGCTGTTGGGGCCGCTAACGGCCGAAATCCGCTGCCTATTGTCATTCCCTGCCACCGAGTCATTGGTCAGGATGGCTCTCTGACTGGCTATGGCGGGGGGCTGCACATCAAAAAAGCTCTGCTCTCATTGGAGAAAAACGGCCGACTTGAGGTTGAGGAACAACTGCCCCTCCTGTGAAAAATATCTCACGCAAAGTCGCAAAGTCGCAAAGGGTTTGAGTTTTTATTGACAGCGGTGGATGATGAAGACATGCGAATGATAGGCTGGAAATTGGTGCCGATTCGTGAAAATTCGTGGCTCCTTATCTCCCTTGCCAACCTTCCACCTCCCGCTAAAATCTTGTATAATTCTGGCATGGCACAGCAAGTTTCACCTGTACAAAGTAAGAATGCCCTGACCG
>JBAPRX010000809.1:0-2636 GCA_049281335.1 Promineifilaceae bacterium (SeqCode) | reverse complement strand
GCCCCAATCTCCAGCACATTATCCCCAGGCCGCAGCGCCAACTGCTCCAACATAATCGCCATCATCGAGGGCTGGGAGGAGGAAGAGATAGCCAGACCGTTTTCGTCCCTTTTGGTAGGGATGGCATTATTTTTATACGCCTCTTCAGGCGGCACATCGGGGAGGAATAAGTGGCGTGGAACCGCCCGAAAAACGGCCTCTACCGCCTCAGAATGGATCACCTCTTGTTCAACCAGGCTATCAACCAGACTTTGATGCAGGGTGTTCAACTCATCCTCGCTCAAAAGATTCCTCCCAAACAGCCTCGGCCGTTTTCACAATCACCCCCAATTTATACCGCTCATCCTCAACCGTAATCGCGTTCCCAACCACAGAAGTTGAAAAGCCGCACTGTGGGCTGAGTGCCAGTCGCTCCAGCTCTATATATTGGGCCGCTTCATGAATTCGTGCCGTCAACCCCGCCACCGTCTCCCGGCGCGGCGTTTTGGTCGTAACAAGGCCCAGAACGGCCGTCTTATCCCCCGGTATATCCTTCAATGGCTCAAAAGAGCCAGAACGTTCATCATCATACTCCAACATCAGCCGTTGGGCCTTGATATTCTGGAAAATCGGCCGTGCGATCAGATCATAGCTGCCCGACACCAGCCACCGGCTGCCCTGATTGCCCCGGCACAGGTGAAAACTAAAGGTCACATGGGGAAAATCGCCAATCACGGCGTTGTCCATCTCTATTCCCCGCGCCAGATACCGCTCCAACGTCCACCCCTGACTTTCATAAAACTTCCGTGTCTCAGGATCAAGCAGCAGGGGGTAATGGGGCGCGTCCAACTGAATATACGTTGCCCCCAAACGGACCAACTCCGCTACCTCTTCGCGCATTATGTCAACTACATCGGCGAGAAAGCTGTCCAGGGTGGGATAAACATGGGTAGAATGTTCGGCCGACCAGAAATTCGCCCACAAACTGGGACTGGTCAGCGTTATTTTGGGGATGCGGCTGGTGCGGGCGCGAAGATAAACAAATTCTTCGGCCGATAAATGGCGTTTGCGGCGCAGTTTGCCGGTCACGCCCAATTGTTTCGGCCGATCTCTGGCCCAATCACCCACCTCCCCTTCCCCATGCCACTCACCCCACAAAAAAGCGTCAATATCCCACTCTCCAAACCCCTCAACCGCCTCCGGCAGTTGGCTCTGAAAAGAAAGCCGGCGCATTTCGCCATCGGTGACAACGGCTAATCCGGCTTCTTCTTGCAAGGCAACGGCCGAATCCACTGCTTTATCCTCTATCGCTTTGAATTCGGCCGAATTCACCTTCCCCGCAGCCAGCGATTGTTGGGCCGCCAGGAGATCAGACGGCCGTAACAGGCTCCCAACAACATCAGCATGTGTCTGAATCATAACCCGCTCCTCAGAAAATAATTAACGCAAAGACGCAAAGGGCGCAAAGGGTGGCTGCTTTCATTCAACTATCGCACCACTATGCGAAGTAACCTGAGTGCGAAAAAAGCATCACATGGCTATAATACGATCTTTATTCTTTAACTTAAAATCCTTTGCGTCTCTGCATCTCTGCGTCTTTGCGTTAAAAATCGGAGGTTTGAATGAAAATTGCGATTGGTTCCGACGAACGCACCCACCTGACCGACACGGTGATTGAAGCGGTGAAGGAACGAGGCCACGATGTAACCCTTTTTGGCCCGCTGGCTGGCCGGGAAGCATATTGGCCTGCTGTGGCTCAGGAAACGGCCGAAACAGTCACATCCGGGAAAGCGGACGAAGCGATCCTCTTTTGTTGGACCGGAACCGGCATCAGTCTGGCCGCCAACAAAGTGCCAGGCATTCGGGCCGCATTATGCGGCGACGCCGAAACGGCCAGAGGAGCGCGGCTGTGGAACAAGGCCAACGTCTTGTGCATGTCCCTTCGCACCACCCCGGAAGTCGTTGCCAGGGAAATCATAGACGCCTGGTTCGACACCGAATACCGGCCAAATGAGGTAGATGACACCTGCCTGGCCCAGGTTCAGGCGATTGAAGAAAAGTATAATCGGGCCATGTGACCCACGTGTCCCATAAGAGGAAAGCTAACTGAATGAAACCAAGAATCATCACCGTCCTCAACCAGAAAGGCGGCTCCGGGAAGACGACAACGGCCGTTAATATCGCCAGCGCCTGGGCCAGATTGTTAGCCTTGAATGGACAGGGCGACCGGACTGTGCTGTTCATTGACATTGATCCCCAGGCCAGCGCAACGGCCGTTCTGTTGGGTATGGAATCGGCCGTTGGCCCCCGCCGGATCGGATCGGATACCATCTACGAAGTCCTGCTGCAGCGGGCAGAGGCAGCCGATGCCATCCAGACCATTGCGCTGGAAAAAACGGCCGACCTGCCGGGCGCTTATCTGGATGTCCTGCCCTCCCATCTGGAACTGTTCAAGGCCGACAGCGAATTAGCGGCCGTTTACCAACGAGAAATGCAGCTTCGAAGGGCATTGCAGCCCATCCAAAGCCGCTACAAAGCCGTCATCATTGACTGCCCGCCCAGCCTCGGCGTTTTGACCCTCAATGCCCTCGCCGCCAGCACCGAGGCCATCATTCCCGTTGACCCCGGCGTTTTCCCCTTGATCGGGTTAAACATGC
>JBAPRX010000808.1:0-5018 GCA_049281335.1 Promineifilaceae bacterium (SeqCode) | reverse complement strand
GCGCTCGCCTGAGCCTGCCTCCCAGCGGCTTTGTAGCTGGTATTTATGCCCGCAACGATATTGAACATGCTGTCTTCAAGGCTCCGGCTAATGAGGTCGTTCGTCTGGCAATTGACTTTGAAGTGCTGGTCAACCAGGGCCAGCAAGATTTGCTCAATCCCAACGGCGTGAACTGCCTGCGCTTCTTTGAAGGACGGGGCTATCTGGTCTGGGGCGCTCGGACTATTAGCGACGACCCGGAATGGAAATATATCAGTCTGCGCCGTTATTTTGCCTATCTGGAGCGTTCGATTGATCGCAGCACCCAGTGGGCGGTCTTTGAAAACAATGGCCCTGAACTTTGGGGCAAGATTCGCCGGGCAGTTGAAGATTTTCTGTACAACGAATGGGTGGCGGGCGGTCTGTTGGGCGCGAAGCCGGAGCAGGCTTACTTTGTCCGCTGTGACCGCAGCACGATGACCCAGAACGACCTTGACAACGGCCGTCTGGTCTGTCTCGTCGGTGTGGCCCCCGTTCGCCCAGCAGAGTTTGTCATCTTCCGGATCGGTCAATGGACGGCCGATGCCGACCAGTAGAACCAGTAATTAAGTAATTAGGTAATTTGCAAGTGGTTGATGAGTTGATTGGGTTAATTACTCAATTACCCAATTACCAATTATCTAACACGAATCAACCACATCAGCAGGAGAGAAACAATGGCTGTTCAAAGAGATAACCCCTATGTGGCCTTTAACTTCCTGGTGGACCTGGGAACGGGTGACACCGGCAGCGTCCAGGCTGGCTTCCAGGAGGTCAGCGGCCTGAATATGGAAGTCAAGCTGTCTGACTACCGCAATGGCAACGAGCCAGCCAACCATGTCCGTAAGGTTATCGGCATGCACTCATTCGGTGACGTGACCCTCAAGCGCGGCTTGATTGGTGCAATGGACCTGTGGGAATGGATTCGTCAGGCCCAAAATGGCGACCAGGGCGCGGCTCGGAATGTCACCATTCAGATGCTCGACGAAGCCCACAATGGTACGGTGATGACCTGGCGGCTGAGCAATGCTCGCCCTATGCGCTACACCGCCCCCTCCCTCAACGCCCAATCTGGCACCGAAGTTGCGGTGGAAGAGTTGGTGTTGTCGGTTGAGAATATGGCGATTGAGTAGGAGAGGTAATTGGTAATTGGTGATTGGTAATTGGTAATTAGGTGATTGCTGGGAACAACTACCCAATTACCAGTTACTCAATTACTTGATCAACCTAATCAACCACCTCTAGGATCCCTGATGCTTGATTTATCCACCCGCCTCCCCGGTGTTCTGTGCGAAACCAGGCTGCCGAATTTAGGTCAACGGCCGTTACGACTGGATGTTGTCGGTTTTGTTGGTCTGGCCGAACGCGGCCCGCTGGATGTACCGGTGATGATTGAAGATTTTAGTCAATACCGGCTCATCTTTGGCGGCGATCTGCCTGTTGCCCTGGTTGAAGGACGGCCGATTTTCGCCCACCTCTCCCGCACTGTTGAAACTTTCTTTGAGAACGGCGGCCAGCGCTGCTACATTGTTCGGGTGGCAGGTGAGGGGAATCGGCCAAACCAATTCCAGATTCCCGGCCTGCTGTATGATACGGGCGGCAATGATTGGCAGCCGGTCATTGAACCTGCCGCCTGGCCCGGCCGATGGTCTGACCTGGTCAGTCTGGCGACCAGTATGCGAATACGGCCCCTCCAGATTCGGATTGACAGCGGCGATTTGGAACTGACCGGTGCAGAAATCAATGACGATGCGTATGAGCTTCCTTTGCGCCTGCCCATCCCCAACGCCGTTCGCAGCGGCGACCTGCTGCGCCTCTATCTCGAACAGAGCGGCGGTGAAAGGTACCAGATGTTTATCCGGGCTGAAGCCGTCACGGAAGTGCCAACGCTGACCTCTATCCAGTTATTCGGCACGCCGGTTGTGGTTACGTCGGCGGCAGCCAGCAGTTATCTCTTTCAGACTAACCCGACAGCCCTGGTTCCCGACAGTGTGGCCCAATTGACCCAATCGGGCTGGGTGACGCTGCCTTTTTTAGCCGCCGATTATGTTTGGACTGATTTGACCACCGAAGGCGCAGGTTACCGCCTGACCATGCCGCTGGATGCTGATGTCAAAATTGAAGCTGGAATCCTGCTGCGGGTTAACGGCCCGTCGGGAACGCCAATCACCTTCATGACGGCCGAACGTGTCCAACGCGGTCGTGATCCCAACGCCGGAGACGCTGTTCGCATGGGCATTGACAGCGACGAACCGCTCCAACTTGTGACGGCCGATCTGAACCCAACGCTCTCCTATACCGTTACCCAGGTGGATGTTTTGAGTTTTGACCTCTTTATCCGGGAAGGCGAAACGACCCAGGAAAGCTGGCTCGACCTCCGTTACAACCCCGAAATCAGATACTGGGGCGACATTCGCCAGCCTGGTATCGGTGCGAATCAGATCAATCCGTTTGCATTTACAGTGAAAGATTTTAACGGCCGTTCGCTGCGCCTGGGATCAGGCGGGGACACAGACCCGCTGCCGCTGCCCATTGGCATGGGCGCGATTGCCACCCCTCATTTTGGCCCACAGACAGACCTGCTGACCGGCAGTAGGGACGGCCTTGATACCTACGATCCGATTCAGCTATTTGTTGATGAAGATTTTCTGACAGTCGGTACGAGGAATTTGCTGACCGTCGCCAACGACCTGCTCCACCTGGCGCCGCACCCCCGCCGTTTGCGTGGGATGCACAGTCTCATTCCGGTTGAGGAGGTGGCCCTGCTTGCCATTCCCGATCTGGTTCATATTGGTTGGGAACAGGTAGATCAGCCCGAATTTACCGAGCCGGAACCGCCCGATGAAGGGCCGGATGAGACGAAGGGGTTCCATGACTGTCCGGTTCTGCCACCGGAGATTGACGACGAGGAGATTGCTCCGGTGATCGTACTGGATCCCGAATCGGCCGATACTGATCCCAACAGCCAGGAGTGGTTGGAAGATTTGCCGGAACAGTTGGGACCGACCGATTATGATGAGACAGCACTGCTCGAAGTTCAACGGCTGATGATCCGCCTATGCGCTGGTAGAGCCGACATCGTTACACTCCTGAGTCTGCCGCAGCATTACAATGCCCTGGCAGCCGGTCAGTGGCAGCAGTCGTTGGTGGAGACGCCTGATTTTTATGACGGCAACCCCTTGAGCTATGCGGCCGTTTATCATGGCTGGCTGGCGATTCGAGAGGAGACAACGCCGTCGCTGGCCCCGCTTCGTTATTTGCCGCCGGATGGCTTCGTGAGCGGCATGATTGCTGCCCGCGAAATTTTGCGCGGGGCATGGATTGCTCCGGCTAACGTTGCACTCCAGAATGCTGCCGATTTGAAGCCCGACTTCAAGGAGGCTGGCTGGCTGGCCCTATACCAACGTCAGATGAACATTGTGCGCCACCAACCCAGCCGTTACGCGCTGATGAGCGCTTTAACCCTCTCCCGTGACTACCAGTACCGACAGTTGAACGTGCGACGCCTGCTGATTTTGCTCCGCAAGCTCGCGCTCCGCGAAGGGCAGCGGTACGTCTTTGAAACTAACAACGAACGATTCAGGGCGTTGGTACAGACCTATTTCGAGAATGTTTTGAATCGAATTTTAGAGCGCGGCGGGCTGCAAGCCTTCCAGGTCGTGACCAACGAGGAGATCAACACCCGGAACGACTACGATAACGGCCGATTCCTTATTGCCCTGAAAGTCGCTCCAACCCTGCCCATCGAATTTATCACCATCACCATGCTCCGCTCCGGCAACGACGCCCTCAATATCCTGGAGGGAACAGTTTGACAATCAGTTTAGAAAATTCGCACGTAAAGCCGCAAAGAACGCTAAGAGAACGACCAAACTTTGCGACTTTGGGGCTTTGCGCGAGTTGTTTTTGGAGTTAACGAATGCCAAACCCCGTTTTTGAATCCGTCTCTCCCCCGTTCACCAGCTTCCGGTTTGAGGTGATTTTGAACCTCAATAAGCCCATGAACGGCTTGAGTAACCCGGTTTGTAACGCTGCCTTTGCGGAGTGTAACGGCCTGGAAATATCCATGACGCCTAAATCATTTAATGAGGGCGGCGCGAACCAGGTGCAGACTCACCTCAAGGACAAAGTCACCTACGGTCAGTTGAGCTTAAACCGGGGCATGACGGCCAGCAAACATCTATGGGTCTGGATGGAAGCGGCCGGATCGCCGGGCGTAGATGCCCGCGCCAGCGGCACGATCAAGATGTTGAACCCGGATGGCAGTACAGCGGCCGTTTTCAAGCTCTTTGATGTTTTGCCGGTTAGTTTGCGTGGGCCGGGCCTGAATGCCAGTAACGGTCAGGTGGCTGTGGAGGAGATGACGCTGACATACGGCCGACTCTCCAACGGTGATTCTGGCGGAACCGGGGCCGGTGGGTCAATCAATTTTTCGGCTGGTTTTGGCGTCGGTGTCAATGCCAGCGCCAGTTTCAGCGCTGGCGGCAGTGTGAGCGCCAGCGCCGGTGTCAGCGTTAGCGGTGGTCCCGGCCTGAGCGGCGGCGTCTCCGCTGGGGCAAGTGCAGATATTAGTCTGGGGTAAATGATGAATCCTGTAAGAGCATTTCTGAAAGATAACAAAGGCCACGAACTGGAAGTCCAGTTCAACCCTGAAACACTGACTATTCAGCACCAGACCTACGGCGAAGCCGGTCGTCAACGTACTGGTCAATCAACCGGACAAAGCGGCAAAGAGGAGGCCGGACAGGCCAGTCTCAAGACCGGCTTTAGCACCAACCTGTCGCAGGTCAACCTGCTTTTCGACACCAGCGACAGCGGCGAGGATGTCCGCAACAAGACGCTGATCCTGGTCGAGATGATGAAGCCGGATGCCGATAACAACGCGCCCCTGGTGGAGTTCCGTTGGGGGACGTTGATTTTTCACATTCACATCACCGGTCTGACGGAAGAGTTGACCTACTTTTCGGATCAAGGCGTTCCGCTACGGGCCTCGGTGACGT
>JBAPRX010000807.1:0-11960 GCA_049281335.1 Promineifilaceae bacterium (SeqCode) | reverse complement strand
GGGTCATCATGGGAGTCAATCCAATTGGGGCCAAAATATTTCCGGTATAGTTCGTCTGCTTCACTGGGCAGCCAGGTTGGGAGGTGAACGCCGTTGGTCACATGGGTGATGGGAATTTCCGACCCCTCCTTGTCGGGCCAGACTTTTTGCCACATTTTACGAGAGATTTCGCCGTGCAATCTACTGACGCCGTTTGCCTGACCAGACATACGGAGCGCCAGTACCGTCATATTAAAGGCCGTTCCCCACTCTTCCTCGTGTTTGCCAAGTTCAAAGAATTGTTCCCGACTCAGTCCCAGTTCGTCCCAATATCCGGCGAAATACCGCTCCATCATGTGGAAGGGAAAAGCGTCGTGACCGGCAGGAACGGGCGTATGAGTGGTGAAAAGGGAGGAAGCTCTAACTTCCTCGGCCGCTTCTTCAAAGCTCATGCCCTGAGCGACTTTCTCGCGGGCGCATTCCAGAACGAGGAAAGCGGAATGACCTTCGTTCATGTGCCACATATTGGGTTCGATGCCCAGACGCCGCAAGACCCGAACGCCACCAATGCCAAGCATTATTTCCTGGCGCAGGCGCAGGTCACCATCACCGGAGTAGAGACGGGCTGAAAGCTCCCGGTTTGGTGGATAGTTTTCGTCCACGTCGGTGTCCATAAGATAGAGCTTGGTTCGGCCAACGCGAACGATCCAGATTCGGGCGAAAACGTCCTGGTCGCCGACGCGAACACTGATCTTTATTTCCTGCCCGTTCTCATCTTTCACGGTTTCGATTGGAGCCTGGCTCAGATCAAGCTGTTCGTAAACCGCTTCCTGCCAGCCGTGTGTTGGAATGCGCTGCCGAAAATACCCTTGCGGGTACATGAAACCAACCCCTACCAGTGGGATGCCGAGGTCGCTGGCTTCTTTGGCGTGGTCGCCGGAGAGGATGCCGAGGCCGCCGGAGTAGATAGGCAGCGAGTTGTGCAGCCCAAACTCGGCCGAAAAATAAGCGATAACCATATCTTTGCGGTCGAGATGGGTTTGGTGAAACCAGGTATGGCCGTTTTCGATCTCTCTGTCAAAGATCAGTAGGGTTTTTTTGTATTGGCTATAAAAAAGAGAATCGGCCGCAATTTTTTCCAGTGATTCGGCGCTCAATTCTTTTAACATCAGCACCGGGTTGTGATTGCTGCTGCGCCATAATGTCAAGTCAAGGTGCTTGAACAGGTTTCGGCCGTCTGGATGCCAACTCCACCAAAGATTGGTAGCCATCTCCGGTAAACGAGCGAGCTTCTCAGGCATTTTGTCATCAAATGGTGTCATAATAGAGTCCTGTTTCTTCTCCTGAAGAAAACCTGACCAAAGGGGCTGTCGAGCAGAGGCATAAGAGAAATACCCGGAAAAAGATCAACGGGATATTTCATCCTTGACTCCCCCTGGCGTCTGCTATGGACACCTCGCCCCTTTGTGTCCAGGTCTGATTATTAAAACTATCTTCGAAAATTAGTTGACATGGCAACTACCATGTCGGAGAAAATTATACCATTCTCCGGCAAATGGTACTAGACAACAATTTGTACTATCATTTCACAATCGCGTCGTAAAGAGTTGGCATTGAAAGCGGCCAGTTTGCTATCCACTTATTCTTGTTCACTTACAACTATTTACTTTGCAGTGCCTGGTACCAATGATACTGTTCATATTGGTCCGTTGGCTGTTGGGCCATGCGAACGGCAAAATCGGCCGTTTCCTTCACCATCCAATTAAAATGTCCCGGCGTCAAGAGCTTGATATCAAGGTCGGGAACGGGGTTGGTTGGGTTAATCAAATAGGGCTCGCCATCGTTTATGACATACTCAACCATATTCATATCATAGCCATAAGCCTGTGTCACCAGCCTGGCGTTTTTGACGGTACGTTCCTTAATCTCCGGGTCAAGCTGGTCGTCGTCAACCAAATACTTCTTTTCTTCAAGGGAATAATGGGTTGCTAACACCTTTTCACCACCGATAACAAAACAATGAATGTGGGTTCCGTTTTCAATGACCTGTTGCAGCACAACAGTCAGGGTGTCGCTCTCATCATAGCAGCGGATCAACTCATCTACATTGTGAACCCGCTGTGCCAGTCGTCGGCCCCCGGTGTTAATATCTTTCAGAATGGCGGGAACGCCGACGTAATCAATGATGCCCTGCCAATCCATTGGATATTCCAGGTTGCGAAAACTTTCGGGGACGTTTTCATTTTCAACCCGCTTATTGGGCAGGGCAACGGTGCGTGGTGTCCGGCTACCCAGCTTATTCACCAGCCCAATCCCAAAGAACTTATCATCGGCCGATGTCATAAACGGATTATTAATGACGTAGCAGCCGTTCAGAGCAGCAAACTTTAGATAAGTACGATAGTAGGGAATTTCGTGGGACATACGGTCAATGATGACATTGTATTGGCAGGTCCCATTGGGGAAAGTTCCCCCAATTTTCACAAACTCTGCAACAACGCCATTATCGCGGCGATTGATCTCGTTTATTAATGCGTTGGGCCAGCTCCACTCACGACCGATTAAAAGGCCAACTCTTTTCGGCTCATCGTTGGGCATATGTTTCCTCTTAGTTCTCTCTGTTGATCCTCAAATATTATTGTTGTTGGTCCGTAATCCTTCACATATTGAGTCATTACGTTTTACACTTTATGCACAACAAATCCGGAAATTTTGAAGAACTCTCTAACATTGTAAAATTTTTGCGACCTTCTTCATTATACCAGTTGTTCCAGAAATTGGTCGTACAATGGGGCGATTGTATGCCAATCGTACTTAATGATGTGGTGGGAAAGCGCATCGGCCGTTTTTGCCGCTATGGTAGGATGTTGTAATACATGACGCAGCTTTTGGATGAGGGCATCCTGGCTGTCATAGAGGCAGTCGGCGTGGAAGGTTGGGGGCAGTAGTTCAGGGTAGCTAAGACGATTGGGGAGCAGGGGAAATGATCGGCAGTAAATGGCCTCGATGATGCTGATACCGAAAAATTCGTGGTGGGCAGTCGAAATGGTTACTGCCGCTTCACGAAGCAGTTCGTGGTAACGCTTTTGCTTCGCATAGCCGTAGTGGACGATAGATGTCTTTAAGCGGATGCTTGCTTCGGCAAATTCGGCCGGGATACGTCTGAAATTCTCGCCGCATAACGCCAGCCGAAAGGGAATCCCTTTGTCTACGATAGTGTAGAGGGCGTTGAAGAAGTCGGCCGGATTTTTGTCGTATTCCCAGCGTTGATTCCAGAGGATGAGGGGCGGGGCCTTGGGAGAATCGGCCGTTTCCACCCCATCAAATCGCCGCAAATTAACTCCGACCGGCAAGATGTTGCTTTTGGCCTCTAGCTGCGGGATCAAGTCCAGTTCGTTGTATTCGGGAAAATGTTTCAGAAAATTGGGCAGGGCGTCGAAGAAGGCTTTCTGGTGGTAAGCGGAGTTGAACAAAATGCGATCGGCCGTTAGCATCGAAGCGAAGTTGATAAAAGCGTAATGGAGGTCGCGCTCTCCTTGCTGGCGGCGCATTGGCCCCTCGTCCGGGTTGTCGGGCAGGGGATAGGTTAGCTGGTTTTCGTGCATGTAGAGGACGATGGGGATTTTCCCAATCTTGTGGCGGCAAAGAGAGATGAACGTCGTTAGATCGGTCATATCCGTCGCCAGAATCAGGTCAGGCGTCTCATCCATTTCCAGGAATTGACGGGCGAGGGTGACTGCTCCGCCGTGCATGCGCCATTTCCAGAAGCGGGCAGGGAGGGTGAGAAGGGTGGTGGCGTTTCGGCCGAATTCCCGGTACCCCTCCGCCCACGCCTGATGGCTGCCACCGTGATAAGGGGAGACAATAAGAATTCGCATTTAATGTCTCAAAATGCCTAAAGGTTTGTTCATTTTCTCGCCCTGCCTTGTATTCATATCTTATCAATCATTTTACCCGATAGTATGGTAAGGGCGAGACAGGCGGGAACGGCCTTTAAGAAAAACCAATGATTCCGCTCCCACTGTCTCGCCCATTTGTCGCAATCACTAAATTGTACATTGCCTGCAATGAAGAGTGGGCGGAAACAGTGACTTCACTTAGCCCAACACCGTGTTCAAAAATCCGTAAGTGAGCGTGAAAATGAGCCAGGGCGCATAAAATGTGAAGATCCGCTATATCCAGAATTTAAGCCAGTCTACAGCGTAAAGGAGTCACTTACAGAGGTAAAAGATTGAGTACATTGGATTGTGAAATTTCTCATTTGTTATTCGACCTATGCGATACAATGATGTATCATATAAGAGCATGGCTCTCTATTGGGATTCGCCTTACGCAATTGCATTAGCCTTGATGGAAAAATATCCAAATCTGGACCCCGAAGCGGTCGGTTTGGAGCAGTTGGCAGGCCTGATAGAGCAACTGCCAGATTTCAAAGATGATCCTGCTCTGGCAACAGAACGGATATTAATGGATGTACAAATCACCTGGTACGAAGAAAGCCCGTAGACGGCCGTAATTACTTACGACTGGCTACTATTTACTGACTACTGAAACAGAGGAGATGACTGCCTGATGACTGCTGCGACAGAATCGCTAACCTCAGATATTCCAATCCCCGCAGAACTGGCCGATAACATCTTTATCACCAGCCTTGACAAAATTTACAATTGGTCTCGCAAGAACTCGGTCTGGCCGATGGTTTTTGGTCTGGCCTGCTGTGCCATTGAGATGATATGCACCGCCGCCAGCCGCTATGACCTGGCCCGGTTCGGCATGGAAGTTTTCCGGGCTACGCCCCGCCAATCTGACCTGATGATTGTTTCCGGCACTGTGACCAAAAAGATGATCCCGACCATCGTTCGCCTTTACAATCAGATGCCGGAACCACGCTACGTGATGGCGATGGGGGCCTGTGCCAGCGGCGGCGGGCCGTTTAAGGAAGGGTACAACGTCCTCGACGGCGTAGATAAGCTGATTCCCGTTGACGTTTATGTCCCCGGATGCCCTCCGACCCCCCAGGCGCTGATTCATGGCCTGATTGCCCTTCAGGAAAAAATTGATCAACAATCTATTCTAACCGCCCCCTGGTATCGCAAAGGTACGCCAGGTGAATTTGTCCCCGTTCCAGTATTAGGCCCAGACCTGGTTGACTTACGCCAGTTGGACACCATTCGGAAGGAAGCCGGTTCGGTTGACGCCACAGCCCCGGTAGCAGCAGAAACGGAGTAACGGATGAGCGAAACAATGTCTGTAGAAGTTGTAGACCCCGTAACCGAAGAAGTCGATCCGGTTGAAGAAGCAACCGCCTGTCTTAAAGAACGCTTTGGCGAAGCGATTCAAGACGACACCCGCGACCGATTCACCGGGCATATTGTTCCGGCCGATCAGTTGGTCGAGATTGCTGAGTACGTTCGGGATGATCTAGGATTTAATTACCTGTCCAGCGTGACCGGTGTTGACCTTATTGAAGACGGCAAGATGGAAGTCGTCTACCATACTTATAACATTCGCAAGGGCGGTGGCTCTCTCAAGTTGAAGGTCCACGT
The DNA here is from genome assembly GCA_049281335.1 of Promineifilaceae bacterium (SeqCode). Lineage (GTDB taxonomy): Bacteria > Chloroflexota > Anaerolineae > Promineifilales > Promineifilaceae > JAKEFB01. Next base: position 6,435 of record JBAPRX010000807.1, on the reverse strand, counting down.
GGACCGCGACGAGCCGGTTGTCCCGACCCTTGTTCCCGTCTGGCCTGGGGCCGACTTTCAGGAACGTGAAATTTGGGACCTATACGGCATTACCTTCGACGGCCACCCCGACCCGCGCCGCATTTTGATGTGGGAAGGTTTTGACGGCCACCCCATGCGCAAGGACTGGAAAGAAGCCTTTTACGAAGAAGAGGCTAAACCGTTTGGAAGCCGTTGGCCCGGTGGTAATGTCACCAGAGTCGAAGAACACAATCCTTACGGCAAGAATGTCAAATATCCCGCTGGTTGGTTGCCTGAAGGCGTTGATTTTGAAACGGACACTGAGCTTTATTCCGGGATGAGCATTACTCGTGATGCCACACCGGGCTTGAAAACTGATAAGGTAACGGTCAATATTGGCCCCCAACATCCGTCCACACACGGCGTTTTTCGGATGGTTGTTACGCTGGACGGAGAAACAATTGTTGATTTGAAGCCGGTCATGGGCTATTTGCATCGCAACCATGAAAAGATTGGGGAACGCAACACCTTCATCATGAACATCCCCTATACCGACCGCCTGGACTACCTGTGTTCTATGTCGAACAATCACGGCTATGTGATGGCTGTTGAGCAGTTGATGGATGCAACGGTGGCCGAACGCGCCGAATGGATTCGCATTCTGATGGATGAGTTGACCCGTATTGTCAATCACTCTTGGGCGCTTGGCTTTTTGCTGAATGACCTGGGTGCGCTCCAAACCCCGATGCTTTATCTTTATCTGGAACGGGAACTGGTTCTGGACTTCTTTGAAGCGACGGCCGGATCGCGGATGATGTGTAACTACATGCGCTTCGGCGGCGTTGCCTACGATCTGCCTGACATGGTGCGGGATACCCCAACCATGAAATTCCTCCATGACTTTGTCTTTGACCGCTTCCCTCGCGTGCTTGACGAATTTGAGCGATTGGTGACGGGTAATGAAATTGTCCGGGCGCGTAGCATCGGGGTTGGTTATCTGTCTCCCGAAGATGCTATTGCTTACAGTACGGCTGGGCCTGTTTTGCGGGCCAGCGGCATTCCCTATGATGTTCGCAAGGCTGACCCTTATTCGTATTACGATCACCTTGATTTTGATGTGGCCGTTCGCTATAACGGCGACATTTATGACCGCTATCTGATTCGTCTTGATGAGATACGACAGAGTTTAAAGATTTTGCAGCAGGTCTTACCTTATTTAGAGGAGACGAAAGGCGCTCCAATCGTGGAAGGCAAGGTACAATATGCCATTCGGGTGAAGGGCGGCGATGCTTACGGCCGTGTTGAGAACCCCAAAGGCGAACTCGGCTTTTACGTGATGGCTAAGTCACGGGCTTCTAACCCCGACCGCTACCACGTTCGCGCCCCATCTTTCATCAACCTCACCGCCCTCGGTCACATGACCAAAGGCCATAAGGTTGCCGATATTGTGGCAATCTTAGGCAGCATTGATATTGTGTTGGGAGAAGTAGATAGATAGCAAGAGGCACGTGAGGAAGTTGTAATAGTAATTTGAGATTAGTAATTGATAACTGATTGCAACCAATTACCAGTTACCAATTACCTAAAATCCTTTGCATCTTTGCACCGTAAGTTTTGCGGCCTTTGCATAAAATTTTTTTGGAGAAACGATGTTTGGATCTGGCATACTGAAAGGCATGGCTGTGACCATGAAACACTTTGTAACATCGTATGTGGATGATATTTTCTGGATGGCGCGAGGCGGCCGTTATTACAACAATGACGCCCTCAAAGTTCGCCAAAGTCTGGAAGGACGGGGCGTTAAGACCGTCTTTTATCCCGAAGAGAAGCTCGGTACCCCTGAACGGTTCCGTTTTGTTCCCTTCCTGGTTACTGACGACCCCGGACCGGGCGAACAGTGGCCCCATGACTGGTGTACCTCCTGCGGCATCTGCGCCAAAGTCTGCCCACCGCAGTGTATCTGGATTGTGCGTGGCAAACTGCCCAACGGACGGCCGAAGCCGGAGCCAGAAGAGTTCTTTATTGACATTGACATCTGCATGAACTGTGGCTACTGCGCTGAGTTTTGTCCCTTTGACGCCATTAAGATGGATCACGACTATGAACTTGCCAGCTATGATCGCACCACCGCTCATATCCATGACAAAGAACGTCTGAGCAAGCCAATCAGTTATTGGCGCAGCATTGCCACCAAGAAAGCAGGGGCCGAAGCGGCCGCTCGTGATCTGGCCGAAGCCAACAAGGGCAAACGCCGCGCTCCCGGCGAAGAGACACCAACATTGCCGGAGTCCCAAAAGAACCAATTACCCTATCGAGGCGAAGCCTGATAGAATAGTCAAATGTAATTGGTAATTGTTTCTTGAATGAAACAATCCTTTAATTACCAATTATCAATAATGTTTGTGTTGGATGGGCAAGTGTGAACTTGCCCTCTATTTTTATAAGTGACTTGAGAGATATGTCTGGAATTAATAATCAAAGTGGCCTGAGTGAAGAGGCCGTTCTTAACGCTATGTCCACCGTGATTGAGCCGGAACTTCACCGTGACCTCGTTTCGCTCAATATGGTTCGTGATGTCAAAATCGAAGGCAATGATGTCGCCTTCACCATTATGCTGACCACCCCTGCCTGTCCGCTGCGGGGCAAAATGGAAACCGATTCGCGGGCAGCCCTGGCCCAGATTGAGAATATCGGCAAAGTCACCATCAAATGGGACTCTAACGTTCCCAACGACCTCCGTATCAATCAACAGGTAGGTATGAATTTTCGCAACACTATCGCCATTTCCAGTGGTAAAGGCGGTGTTGGCAAGACGACCGTCTCCGTCAACCTGGCAATTACCCTGGCAAAGTCCGGCGCTCGCGTCGGCTTGCTGGACGCCGATATTTTGGGGCCGAATGTCCCCATGATGATGGGCGTGGAGAAGATGCCGCCTCCCCGTGACCGGAAAATGGTCCCGGCCGAAAATTACGGCGTCAAATTCATCTCCACCGCCTTCCTGACCAAGCCTGACCAGCCGTTGGTCTGGCGCGGGCCAATGCTCCACAGCGCCATCCGGCAGTTGTTAACCGACGTTGCCTGGGGCGAACTAGATTACCTAATTATTGACTTACCTCCAGGGACGGGTGACGCCCAACTTTCGCTGGCGCAGGCCATCCCCCTGTCCGGGGCCGTTGTTGTTACTCAGCCAATGCAGGTTGCAGCGTCTGATGCGCTGCGCGGCCTGAAAATGTTTGAAAAACTAGACGTGCCTATCATTGGCGTCATCGAAAATATGAGCGGTGAATTCTTTGGGAGTGGCGGCGGTAAAGAACTGGCAGAGAAATACGAAGTCGAATTTCTGGGAACCATTCCTCTGGATGCTCAGGTTCGCGTCGGCGGCGACAGCGGTGAACCGATTGTTGTTGCCCACCCCGAATCACCAGCTGCCCAGGCTTTTGAAGAAATTGCGCCAATCATCGCAGCGCGGGTAAGTCTCCTCACATTAGCCAGCCAAACCAATCTGATCCCAATTCAGATGATTGGTTAGCGGGAGTTATCCTCATGTCAGCTATCGTCGGAATCCGATTCCAGAAACTGGGTAAACTATACCACTTCAAGTTAAATGGCAGTGGTGGTGAGATTGAACCGGGCGACCATGTAATTGTGGCAACCAAACGCGGCCGTCAACTGGGCCAGGTCATCGCTTTTGTTGACCCGGAGAAGGTTGACCGCAGGCGCGGCATCAAATCCATTGAAAGGAAAGCCAATCCTAGAGATTTGGTCATGAAACAGGTCTGGGAACAGCGGGAGCTGGACGCTCTGATTACCTGCCGTGAAAAGGCCAGCCAGTTAAATATCACCGACGCCAAGTTTGTGAAGGCGGAATACAGTTTTGAGGGCAAATGGCTCACTTTTCTCTATTCAACGGAGAATAAGAAGCTGGATGTTCGGCCGTTAAAGAAGGAATTGAACAAGGCTTTTCGGGCGCGGATTGAACTGCTCCTTGTTGGGCCGCGTGATGTCGCCAAAATATTGGGCGGTCATGGCGCTTGTGGCTCGCCACGCTGCTGCTCCACCTTCCTCACGGAGTTCAGCCCCGTTTCCATCAAAATGGCGAAGGAACAGGGCATCTCTTTAAGCCCGCAGGAAATTACGGGTATGTGCGGCCGTCTTCGCTGCTGTCTTGTCTATGAATATGAGCAGTATGTGGAGGCTAAAAAGCAGCTTCCCCGCTATGGTAAACGCATTGGAACGCCCTATGGCGAAGGCAAGGTTGTGGATGTCCGCGTGTTGAAAGATTCAGTCGTTGTTGATGTAGACGGCGAGCGCCACGAAGTTTTCCGCCATGAGTTTGAACCATTGGCAGAGTTGGAAGCGCTGGAGAAAAAAGCGGCTGCTGGCTGTTCCAAACACGAAGGTGGCGGCTGTGATTGTGGGGCGAAAGAAAAGAAGGAGTCAGACGAGTCGCCCGAAGCCTGAGAATGGGACCCAAACCGAGGCGATACCTCGTCACTCAGGAATATATTACCCCTATCCTGATTCAATATTTTTCCCCTTTGCGTCTTTGCGTCTTGGCGTGAAATTTATTCTCAAAGGAAGTGAAAAATGATTGGTCAACCAAATCGAGAGGGATTTCACACCATAACCCCTTACCTACGGGTGCCAGAAATTGATCCTGTGATACAGTTTTTACAGCAAGCCTTCCGGGCGACCGAAACCTATCGTGGAACCGGCGGGGGTGGTGGAATCCATCTGGAAATGCGAATCGGAAACTCCATGCTCATGATAGGCAGTGGTAGTACGATCACCGAAACGGTGCCCGCCACCTTCTTTCTCTATGTCGAAGATGTAGACGGCGTTTACCAAAGCGCCCTGGACGCCGGAGCAGCCTCCCTGTTGGAACCTGCTGACGGTCTATTTGGCGAAAAGAGAGGGGCAGGCGTCAAGGACCCCTTCGGCATCGACTGGTTTTTCGGCCGACATTGACCCGTACAGCGACTCGCCAAATCGCTCAACAAGAAACGACGATGATGGATATAAATGCCTATCTTGAAAGAATCAACTATTACGGCTCTTTAACCCCTTCCATACAAACGCTGCAAGCCTTACAAAAAGCGCATCTACGAACAGCCCCTTTTGAAAATCTTAGTATTCACTGGGACGAGCCAATTGTGCTGGAAGATGACAGCCTGTTTGATAAAGTCGTTAACCGGCGGCGCGGCGGATTCTGTTATGAGTTGAATGGGCTTTTTTCGGCTTTGCTGCGGGCATTGGGGTTTGATGTGGTTATGCTTTCAGCGAAAGTTGCCAGGGACAGAGGCGAGTATACGGCCGACTTCGCCCATATGACATTGATGGTCACGCTCGAAGAACGCTGGCTGGTAGACGTTGGCTTTGGCGACTCCTTTCGTCTGCCGCTTCGCATAGATGACCCGAACGAACAGCCACAGGACGGCGCATCCTACAAGATTACCCCCGACGATGAAGCCTATATTCTTTGGGAGTGCAAACTGGGCGGCCAATGGCAGCGGCAGTATCGTTTTCGGCCGACTCCCTACCAATACCCCGACTTCCTGGAGATGTGCCACTATCAACAATATTCCCCTGACTCGCGTTTCAGGCAGGGGCGGGTCTGTTCAATGGCAACGGCGGACGGCCGTATTACTCTCAGTGAAATGAAATTCATCACCACCTGGCTAGACGGCCGACGGAGGGAGCAGCCGTTAGAAAACGAAGCGGCGTTCCTAGATGTCTTGAGCAAAAAGTTTGGAATTGGTGCCTAAAGTAAATTCAACCAATCCTCGCAGGGCCAGTTCGATTCTACAAGGAGCAGTATATGACCTTATCTCAATTGAAGGTTTCTGTTGCTTCCTTCCATCTCTCCCTCCTGATCTGAATGTGTTATAATCTACCCCACTTATATAGCACAGAGAGACAATAGATAGAATCAACATTAATTCATTTAATTTGTGTAATTCGTTGCTATCTTTTAAGGGAATAACAACACCTACTAACTGGAATTGATATGAAAAGTCGTGATGAAGCCTGGGAGTTGGTTTGTGAATTTGTAGAAGATGAAGGACTGCGCCGCCATATGCTGGCTGTCAGCGCCGCAATGGGCTGGTATGCGGCCGAATTAAACCAGGATGTTGCTTATTGGGAGACGATTGGTCTCCTGCACGACTTTGACTGGGAAATCCATCCCGACCTGGACCGCCACCCCGTCAAAGGGGCTGATATTCTCCGCAAACGGGGGTGGGATGAAGAAACGATTCGGACGATTCTCTCTCACTACACCGGTGGAACCGGTGTTGAGCGGGAAAAACCAATTGACTTTGCCTTGCTGGCCTGCGATGAGATTACCGGTTTGATTATTGCCACGACGTTGGTTCGGCCGTCTCGCAATATTGCCGATGTCAAGTTAAGTTCCGTCCGCAAGAAATGGAAAGATAG
>JBAPRX010000806.1:0-2001 GCA_049281335.1 Promineifilaceae bacterium (SeqCode) | reverse complement strand
CTTCAGTCGCAATATTGTAAATAAAACCAACATGCATGATAAATTTATTTGCCTCTTTACCAGAACATCTGGTTGTTTTGTTCGATACCTTCATTCTATAGACATCTGTATAAGAAGTTAATATTTTGGTTTAAGTTGAGCATTTAACTCCACATGAACCTTTGACTCCATAGCAATAGCGTTGGGTAAACGTTGATCCCTTTCTAAGACAATCCGCATAGAATGTTTGGAGTAATACGATTCGAATGGAGGGGGAATATGTTGAAACGAAATCGGCTCATTCAATTAACCTTGATAGTCCTGTTGTTGCTGACAGCGACGGCTGTTAGCGCAAAGGGTATTCCGCCGTTTGCCGCCGTTCAGGATAGCACCCTGCTGTTATCCGGTTTTGGCGAGAATGTGATCGAAATTATCGATTCCAATATACGCGGAATCTTCAACACCGCCTGGAGTCCCGATGGCAGCAAGCTGGCCTATGTCACCTATGATCTGGAATACAACTATCACCTGATGGTGACGGACATCACCGGGGCGACTCCCTTTGAAGTGTCGACGGATCACCTGGAAAATGGCTTTCCGATCACCTTCGCCTCTGATGGCACGCTGTTATTTGTCGAGCAGGGAATTCTAGGCCAGAGTCCCACAGACGCCTATGATGTGACTCTCAAGGCTGTAGAGCCAGTCGTAGGAGCAGCACCGGAATCAGTCGGCAGCTTTACCTATGGTGTCGGTTGTGGCGGTGGGTCGCCCTATCCCGGTGACTGGCGTTATTCATCAGAAGCCGGATTTGGCGGATATGCCCTCACCCTGGCAGTAATCCCTGGAGTGGGTGTGGTCCACAGCATCAACTGCGGTGGCAGCGGGTTGGCAATATTCGATCCCGGAACCGGGGAAGATCACATGTTGGGTGAAGATATTGGTCGCGCCCGTATCTCACCGGATAACATGACCGTCGCGGCAATCCGCACTGTTTATCACGAACCAGACCTGATCCGTTCGCTGGTTCTGGTGGATATTGCCAGTGGTGCGGTGACAGATGTGCAAACTGATACCTCACCCGATCAACTCACCTGGTCGCCGGATGGCACATTGTTTTACAGCACCCGCGAGATGGACGGTAATCTGGTTGCTGATCTGACGCCCGACGAGCAGGAGGCGCTCAACACCGCCATTGGTTATGTGCCGGACGAATTACCGAGCTACACGGTCACGATTCACCATTATGACCCTTCGGCGGGAACGGATCGGCTGGTTTATACCGGCGATGGTTACGCCATCGGGCGGTTACAATCGCCCCTGGCCGATATGGTGGTTTTTAGTCAGATCGCCAATCAGGGCGACTGGTTACAGGGCATTGTGAACGGCACGATTGACCCACTCTATGGAAATGGGGAAACCGAGCAGTTGGCTGCCGTTCCGGTCACGCTCTACTTGCTCCCGCCGCAGACCTCCACACCTGTCGAAATCGGCCAAAATCTGGCGCAGTTCAACCTGCAACCTGTTACACAATAGGCATTCGTCTTTGGGTGAGGGGTAGGGTTAAGTGTAGGTAGGGGGCGATCTGTGTGTCGCCCCGCATGATTTCTCGGCGTGGTCACACCTTCACCCGATATCGTATAGACGTGGCTTGCCTTGTTCGCCTCTGAACGCCGACTCCGGCAGAAGTTGAATCTCATCACAGGCGCGCTTCGCTCCCCCTTTCTCCGTGTACGGGAAAAGGGCTGTGAGCGACTCAAGCGAGCGGGGGGATAGGGGTCACAGGCATCAAGATAAGCTTGATTGACGTTCATGGCTCTAAAATGCATCCGTATTTCCCTCCCCTGAATTCGGGAGAGGTGGTGAGCGTAGCGAACCGGTGGGGGTCAATGAACAGGGCGAATAGGCTTAAATTGATGCTTATGGGGGCTTGGGGGACAGGGGTTTCTCATAACACACGCTCAACGGCTCGTTGATGTAATTGTCATAACACCCCATCGGCCTGTATCCTGACGACTCATACAG
>JBAPRX010000805.1:0-2537 GCA_049281335.1 Promineifilaceae bacterium (SeqCode) | reverse complement strand
GAAGTCTCCATCTTCTACCTGCAACATATTCTGGTTCCCTCAGAGCATCAGGGAACAGGAATCGGCCGTCTGCCGCTCGCCAACTGCCTGGAATGATCTACGACAAATTTATTGCTAACTGATGGTGACGAAAAGCGGCTAAGATCTTATGTAACTATATGTAACCCTCCCACATGACCACCCCCACAAAACCAACATCAAACCCCAACAAATACCATCATATAGCCATTATCGGAGCAGGCCCGGCCGGGATAACGGCCGTTAAATGCCTCCGTGAAGCCGGTCTGGAAGTCACCGCCTATGAGAAATCGGCCGACATTGGCGGCCTATGGCATTATGACGAAGACGCGCCGGATGGCGGCGGTATCGCCTATCGTTCCCTGAAAACCAACACCTCCAAAAAGATGACCGCCTTTTCCGATTTCCCCTTCCCAGAGGAAGCAGACGACTACCCCCACCGCACCGAAGTCCTGGCCTATCTGAACCGCTACGCAGACCATTTCGGAATACGGCCGTTCATCCGCCTGAACACAACCGTCGAACACATCACCCTGCAAGACGATCAGAAATGGCTGGTAACGTATCAAACAGAGGGACGAACGACTCAAAACGAGCTGTTCGACGCCGTTGTCGTCGCCAGTGGCTTCTATCAAAAACCACTAATTCCTCACTTGCCAGGATTAGATGATTTCAAGGGAAATATCCTGCACAGCGCCGACTATAAAGGGCCGGAACCATTCGTGGGCAGGTGCGTTGTCGTCATCGGGAGCGGCAGCAGCGGGGCCGACGTCGCCGGAGAGGTCGGTCAAAGGGCCGAACAGGTTGATCTCAGCAGCAGAACACCCGTCTGGTTTGTCCCCCACTTTGCAAACGGCAAACCCCTCGACAATAACATCACCCGTTTTAGCAACCACCTGCCCAACCAGCTAAGAAAATCATACTTTGAAAAGACCGTTTTGAACAGCTACCAAAGGATGGGCCTCACCGACGAAACAATAGACTCGGTGCTGGCCCTCCCCGAATACGATCCTGAATCAACCAAGACGATCCCAGGAACCAAAATCTTGCAAGCGGCTGCAAACGGCCGTGTCCGGGTAAAAGGCGACATCCAAAAGGTAGAACCCGATGGCGTCCGCTATACCGACGGCTCCCAAACCAAAGCCGACACCCTGATATTCTGCACCGGGTACGCACCCGCCCTACCCTATTTAGATCCATCCGTTATCCGGGTTCAAGATACCAACACCTTCGGCCTCTACAAACTTGTCTTCCATCCCCAACTCGACAACCTTGCCTTCCTGGCCCAATGTCGGGTCGGCGGGCCGGTTTTCCCGGTTATGGAGATGCAGGCCCGATGGGCAGCGGCCGTTTTTACCGGAACGGCCGAACTTCCCCCGCCCGCCGTCCGGCAGAAAGTCATTCAAGCCCACTTCGCAGCCTGCCAGGAAAAGGGAAAGAACCCCATGCAGGTTCTCTATGCCGACTACATGAATGAAATCGCCGGAGAAATTGGCGTTCGGCCGAAATGGTTGGCCCACTTAGACCTCCTCAAAAAGCTCCTGTTCAACCCCATTCTACCCGCCCAATTTCGCCTGGATGGACCTGGAAAGTCAGATAAAGCGCGAGAAATCATTGAAAATTATCGGCCGTAGCTCTATTAAAAACAGACAATTTATGGTAGGCTAAGGGGCGTAGGATTTGAGGGATGCAGACGGCTCGATTTTGGGCAGTCTGCTATGGAAGGCATGGAGGATGAAATGACGGATCAGGTAGATAACGTTGAGCAGGGGGCCGTCACGGATGGGGCAGAAGAGCAGAAAGAAACGGCCGCAGAAGCCCCCCAGATTATCACTTACAATGCGGAGGGAGAGCCACGAATGGGGCCAGATCGGCCGACTGACAAATACAGGAAAAACGGCAAATTAAAGTCCAACTACTATGAGTCAGAGCTAACCAGGCTACAGGAAGACCTGGTCAAACTGCAATATTGGGTCAAGGAAAAAGGGCTGCGCGTTGTCGTCCTCTTTGAAGGGCGTGACGCGGCCGGGAAAGGGGGCGCAATCAAGCGCATCACCGAACGAATGAACCCCCGCATTGTCAAAGTCGTTGCCCTGGCAAAACCAACCGAAAGAGAACGCACCGAATGGTACTTCCAGCGGTATGTCATGCACCTACCCGCAGCCGGTGAAATTGTTCTCTTCGACCGCAGTTGGTACACGCGGGCTGTAACAGAATATGTCATGGGCTTCTGCACCAACGATGAGTATTGGCGCTTCATGCGTAACTGCCCCCAATTTGAACGAATGCTGGTGAGAGACGGCATCATCCTGGTCAAATACTGGTTCTCGGTCAGCGATAAAGAGCAGGAACGCCGCTTCCAGGCACGGGCCAACGATCCCCGGCGGCGTTGGAAATTAAGCCCCATTGACCTGGAAGCCCGCCACAGATGGGAAGCGTTCTCCAAAGCCAAGGATCAGATGTTTGAGTACACCGATACCAAAATATCCCCCTGGTACGTCGTCCATTCGGACGACAAG
>JBAPRX010000804.1:0-10614 GCA_049281335.1 Promineifilaceae bacterium (SeqCode) | reverse complement strand
AATTTGGGTCGTTGGATCCACCTTGCTACAAACAGTTAGAAGACAGATACATATACAAAATACAATCGGCCAGGCAGTTTTTTTCATCCGACATAACCTCTCCAAAAGATCAATAATTTTCGACATTCTAGCAGAGCGAAATCTGATTTTCGGCCGTCTTGATATAATCTTGACACTCCCGTACCTGTTCTTAATCCTTTCTTGATGGACTATTTGTTATCTTACCTGTTTATAAAACACCCTTTTCGGTGGGTGTTTTTTGCTGCATATCTTAAGGATAGTGATTTTTTGATGACATTACCTGAAATTAAACGAGCCTTGATTGGTGAACCATTCCCGACGAGCCGGGAGATTCACGAACGGCTCGATAAAATACGTGCTTTGGCCGTTTTTGCCTCTGACCCCATTAGCAGCAATGCCTACGCGACCGAGGCCATTATGAGCGTGCTGATTGTGTTGGGCAGCGGGGCGCTGTCCATGACCCTGCCGCTGGCGATGGGGGTTGCCACCCTTGTCTTGATGGTGGTTTTTAGCTATATCCAGACAATCCTGCACTACCCAGATGGCGGCGGCGCATACACGGTTGCCAGAGACAATTTAGGGAAATACCCCTCATTACTGGCTGGTGGCGCGCTGCTCATTGACTACATCTTAACGGTCTCCGTTTCCGTTGCTGCCGGGGTCCGTGCCTTGACTTCGGCCGTTCCGGAAGTAACAGATTACAAAGTTTTTATCGCGCTGGGGGCTATTGCCCTCATTACCTGGATCAACCTTCGCGGCGTGCGGGAAAGCGGTACAATCTTTGCTATTCCTACTTACTCCTTTGTTGGGGGTGTCCTGCTAACGGTCGTAATTGGCCTGGTTCGCTACAGCGGTGTTTTTGGTCTGGAGCCGCTGCCATCATTCCACGAAAGCGTTCCCCCACAGACTTCCCTGATTGGCTTTGCTTACATCTGGCTGCTTTTGCGGGCATTTGCCGGCGGGTGTACGGCCTTGACCGGTATCGAAGCTATTAGTAACGGCGTCCAGGCTTTCAAACCACCGGAATCCGAAAATGCCGCCAAGACAATGGTCTCTATGGGCGTTATCGCCATGTCCTTGTTTGTCGGGATTACTTTTCTTTCGACTCACATGCACCTGATTCCGAGCGAGGATGGAGAAAGTATTCTCTCGCAGATGACCCGGCAAATAACCGGCACGGGCATCCTTTATTATTGGGTCCAAATTTTTACCGCGCTCATTCTCTTTCTGGCGGCAAACACCGGATACCAGGACTTTCCCCGTCTGAGTTCTTTTCTGGCACGAGATGGTTTCTTGCCCCGCTGGATGCAAAACCGGGGCGACCGGTTGGTCTTTAGCTACGGCATCCTTGTCCTGGCGGGCATTTCGTCGATCGTGGTCATCATCTTTAACGCCAGTGAAATTGCCATGCTGCCCCTTTATGCGCTGGGCGTCATGTTGAGCTTTACCTTGTCCCAGGCGGGCATGGCCCATTTGATGGGAAAAGTTGGAAAGCTGAAGCCGGGCGAATCGGCCGAAACGCTGGCGACAACAATCCACCACGAACGAAGTTGGCGCTGGAAGCGAGGGCTGAACATCGTCGGAGCAACGACAACGGGTATTGTCTTTGTCATTCTGACCGCCACTAAATTTTTAGACGGAGCCTGGATTGTGGCGTTGGCAATTCCTGCCTTAGTTTTGCTCTTCGATAGGATTAAGTCGCACTATCAAACAGTCTCTATTGCATTGAGCACCAAGAGATTAAACGAGGAAGAGTTGGTAGATGTTGCTAATGTCGTCGTTGTCCCCCTGGCCGATGTGCATCGCGGCACTTTGCGTGCCTTGCAGTATGCCAAACGAATTGCAACGGACGTTCGGGCTGTTTGCATTGCGACCACACCGGAAATGCACGAACGAGTCGAACGTCGCTGGGCAAGATTCCCCCTTCTGACTGCCGGGATCAAGCTGGTCGTAATTGATTATGATTATCGGGATATTTTGCAGCCTATTGTGGATTATATCGAAAAGGTGAACCAGGATGAATTTCCCGGCTGGCTGATTACGGTGGTCATTCCCGAATTTGTCCCGGCTGGCAACTCTGCCAGGATATTGCACAACCAGACGGCAAGTTTAATGCGACGCCGCCTGCGGGAGCGTGAAGAAGTGGTTGTGATTGACGTCCCCTACCACATCCCGGATGAGATCGAACCGATCGAAACGGAAAAGTAATTATTCAAGTGCCAGCCACTTCGTTACCGAGGTGACAGGCACTTTTTTTAAGTAAGCTATTCCCCCCATAGCACACCCATCACGACCTCTTCCAAACTGTGTTCCTGTCCATAACGGGTATTCTGTTCGGCTGTTTCCGACGGTAGGATGGCTGTCATCTCGGCTAACAGTTCTTCCGCTGCCGCCCTGGTTTCATGGTTGATTTTGGGGTGGTGGATGACAAAAGATAACAGCCGTACCGCCTCAGCCGGTCGGTTCATCGCCTGCCAAACAGTCGCCATTTCAAACAAAATATCGAGGGTTTTCGGAACGTAGTCTAACTCCTGGCAGACTTGCAGTGCGCGGCGGAAGGAAGCGAAAGAAGCGTCAAAATTCCCTTCATCGCGGGCAATTCGGCCGAGAACAGAAAGCGGATAAGGCATGGCGCGTTTATCGCCGTTTTCAATATCAATCGCCAGACTTCCCTGCGCATAACGGCGAGCGCTCTCGTAATCGCCCATCGTATGAGCGATACTCCCCAAATTATTCAAACAGATGGCAATACCGGGCCGAATACCTATCTTCTCCCTGAGTGCCAGACTGTCTTCATAATATTTTCTGGCCTTTTCGTAAATGCCGGTTGCCCGGTGAATTTCTCCCAGGTCATTGGTCACATTGGCAAGCAGCATAAGATTGCCCTGTCCCTGAAGCAGTTCAAGGGCTTCCTCTAAATAACGCTTTGCCTGATCATACTCTCCTAGAAAACGGACGGCATTCGCTATGTTGTTCAAAGAGATCGCGGTTCCACGCTGGTCGTCTAATTCCCGGCGAAGGGCCAATGATTCCAAAAATAGCTGTCTGGCCTTTTCATAGTCTCCACCGCGTCGGGCTAACAGACCCAGATCATTAAGTGATTGGGCTAAGTCTCTCTTTGTCCCCAAGTGTCGGAAGAGGCGCTCGCTCTCCTCGATTATTTCTTTGGCATGAATAAACTGCCCTGCCCGATAGGTGAACCAGCCTTCACGGGACCGAAGACGGCCGTAAATCAATTCCTCCTGTTCTGGCGCATTTGCGATCTCATCCCACCGCGTTCTAATAGTGGTGGTCGTCTGGCTAAATAGCTGCTGGCCTTCCTCAAGCCAGCCGCGTATCTCATAAAACTGATAGAGCGCAAGATACCCCTTGTTGAGCAGTTCAAGCTGTCCTTGTTCCAAAGCCCACTCCCAGGCCAGGCGAATATTCTCAATTTCTTTGGTGATTAACTGATTGGCTTCATCACCCGATTCACTAATTAAAAGCAGCTCCTGACCATGCAGGAGTTCCAGATAGTAATGGGCGTGGTTTCGCTGAACAGATTGGTAGGAGGCTGTATCGTGGCGCAGAAGCTCGGCTGTAAATTGATGAATCAGGCTGTGCATATCGTAACGGCCGTCTTTGTCCTTCCGCAGCAGCGACTTGCCCTGAAAAACCGAAGGTTTAGACACACCGGCAACAGCCAGGGCTGCCGCCGGGCTGAATCCGCCCTGAAAGACTGCAAGGCGGGCAAAACCGGCCTGTTCTTCGGCCGTTAGCAACTGCCAGGAGTGATCAAAGACCGCTTGCAGGCTGCGGTGGCGTTGGGGAACATTGAGCCAGGTCGTTTCCAGACTGTCCAGGTTTTGTTGTAACTGGGCCAGAATATGATCCAGGCTGCCCTGTCGCACCCAGGCTGCCGCCATTTCCAGACCAAGCGGCATCCCATCTAGCAACTGGCACAGGCGGCTGATAGTCTGAATCTCTTGCTGGCCTGGTGTAAAGCGGCGCGAAACTCGCCTGGCCCCCTGCAGAAATAAGGCAACGGCGCTGTACGAAGCGGCCGAATCCGGCGGCAGTGTAAGATCGTCGGGGTATGGCAGCCCTTCAATGTCGAAAATTTGCTCCTCCCGCAAATTTAACTGTTCCCGCGACGTCACCAACAGCTTGACATCTGGCGCTTGGGCTAAAATATCTCCCAACAGCGTCAGACCATTCTTGTCATTGGTCAAAAGATGCTCAAAGTTGTCCAGGATAAGGAGCATTTCCCGGTTTTGTAAATAGGTAAGCAGTTGGGTGTGAGGGGAAGTCGTTCCCCGGAAAGAGAGGTTCAAACTGTTGGCAATGGCTGTCACCAGAAACCGGGCTGAGAGGATAGGGGCAAGCGGAACAAACCAGACCCCATGGAGGAAATAGCCGGGCTGAAAGGTGATCAATTGGTGGGCAACCTGACTCGCCAAGCGGGTTTTTCCGACCCCGCCCGGCCCAACAATAGAGATAAGGCGGGACTCCGGCCGAACCAGATAGCCTTGGAGCTCTTTGATTTCCGCTTCCCGGCCGATGAAGGGGGTTGGGTGACCAGTCAGGTTGTGGGGTGGAGGGAAAGTCAGGCTCGTAATCTGTTCGTAAACGGCCGTTGTCGTTAAAGATGGTTCGACAGCCAAATCCTCGGCCAACAAAGTCCTGAAGTTTTGGTAGCTCTGGAGGGCGGCGTTGCGCTGCCCGCTCCGCAGCAAGAGCCACATCCGCTGCCGCTGCGCCTCTTCATTGTAGGGATCGGCCGCAATCAGATGGTCGGCGTAGGTAATGCCTTCCTGGTAACGGCCGTTTGCCAGGAAATACTGCACCAGCCGCCGCAGACCCAACACCGCCGGGCGCTGCAACCGTTCGCGCATGACAACCACCCATTCCTCAAACCCCCTGGACTCGCTCAGATGGAACCCGGCCAGGAAGTCGCCCTGATATAGGGTGATCACTTCGTCAAGTCGGCTGGAGGTTTCTTCATCTAAAATCGTGGAGCGGTTGAGGAGAGGCTCCAATTCTTTCATCCGGTTTTCAAAGACGGCCGAATCCACCCAATGAGGCTGTTGGTGGTCAAAGGCGAGCGTCTGGCGGTCGGCGATCAGGTAGTCTCCCACCTGTTTTCGGAGGGTAGAAAGGATTGAGCGCAAATTGGCGGCAGCTTGCTTTTGGGAACGGTCATCCCAGAAGAAATCAGCTAAGAATTGACGGGAAAGCGGTTGATTATGGCAGGCAAGATAGATGAGCAAGGCTTCGGCCGTCCGGGAATGGAGGTCAGCCAGTGGTTCGTCGCCATCCTTTATTGCCGCACCACCAAGGAGGTAGAAAGCTAGTGGAGCAGACATAGTATCTATAATTTTGTCCCCCAGCTCATCGTTTGTCAATAACCCTCCCCCGACTTTTGTTTTCTAGCAACTCCACCATCACCCAATCACCCACTACTGAGAAAACAAAAGTCTTCCCCTTTATAGACTCGCCTTTTTACAGACTTTTGTTTTCTCACTTGGTAGATATTGCAGATATTTAGAGAGGCCAGAAAACAAAAGTTCCACCAGCGACGCTTATAGTGTATAATCCTTTGACTTAAATAGTGCCAAAAAGGGAGTTTATATTATCTCAATGAAACAGAAATTATTCCTATTTATCTTCACGATTTTGCCACTTATGGCGTTTATCACGGCCGTTTCACAGGGCAGCGAAGCCGGGGAACAACCTCAACCCGTGTTCCAATATCTTTCTCCCCGCCCCGACGCTGAACTCGTTTCGGCCGAAACCGCCATCGCATTTCGGCCGAATCCCGCCGGTTTTTCGGCACGTAGCCCCGAACTTATCAACCGCGTCTCAATCCAGGCCACCGGCAGGCAAAGCGGCCTGCATCCGGGCCAGCTTATGCTGGCAGACGATCAGGAGACGATAATCTTTCAACCCGACCGGCCTTTCTCCCCTTACGAACAGGTGGACGTTGCCATTGAGGCGTCTTTGGCAGAACGGCCGCTTTCCTACCAGTATAGTTTTTCGGTGTCGCCACCCCCTCCAGTGATATCAGATGCCGAACGATGGCCGGAACTTTTCACCGATACGGCCGAGCCGTCGTCAGCCGTGACAGGCGACCCGCTGCCCCAGTACCGGACCGTTCCCTACGACTTTCCCTCCTTGAATGTGTATAGCGCACCCGGAACAGAAGACGGCTATATCTTTTTAGCCCATTACAATTACTCTGACATCTCTCAGGGTAAAGCTTACCTCCTGATGTTGGATGGCAACGGCGAGCCAGTTTACTATAAACGCCTCCACCCGCTCCAGTCCGCCTTTGACTTCAAGAAACAGTCCAATGGCCTCTTGACCTACTTTGATACTGGTCAGAGAAAGTTTTTCGCAATGGACCAAAACTATAACGTGGTCGGCAGCTATGAGGTCGGTAATGGTTATGTGACCGATCTGCATGACATGGAGTTGTTGGACGATAATCACGCTCTCCTGCTTATCCATGATTACCAACATATTGATATGAGTGCCATTGTTCCTGGCGGCAATCCCAATGCTCTCGTCGTCGGCTGCATCGTTCAGGAGATTGATGGTCAGGGCGAGGTCGTTTTTGAATGGCGGAGTTGGGATCACATTTCCATTCTCGATTCCAACCAGGATTTAACGGCCGATTTCATCCGTTACATCCATTGCAACGCCGTCCAACAAGATTTAGACGGCAACATTCTCCTATCGAGCCGCCACCTGGACGAAGTGACCAAGATAAACCGCCAGACGGGGGACATTATCTGGCGTTTGGGTGGTAAGCAGAATCAGTTTACTTTTGTCAACGACACCGGTTTTCATTACCAACATTTCGCCCGGCGGCTGCCGAACGGCCGAATCTCCGTCTATGACAACCGCACCTACCAGGACCCCGTTTACTCACGAGGTGTTGAATATGTGCTGGATGCGGTAAACATGACTGCGACCAAAGTCTATGAATATCGCAGTACGCCCGACAATTTCGGCGGAGCAATGGGAAGTTACCAACGGTTGCCCGGCGGTAATGTTTTGGTGGGCTGGGGGTGGTTAAGTTCGCCAATTCTAACAGAGGCGTTAGAAGATGGGACAAAGGTGTTTGAGTTGAGCGCCGAAGGCAGCTTTGGAACATATCGAGCCTACCACTTTCCCTGGGAGGGCTATCCCATCTGGCCTCCGCAGTTGATTGCCCTTGATAATGGACATACTGCCAATCTCTATTTTAGTTACAACGGCGCAACGGAAGTCACCGGCTACTTTGTTTACGGCGATAAGAATGACCCTCCAACAACCTTGCTGGCTTATGTTCCCAAAGAAGGGTATGAGGCAACCTTCGCCTATGGCGCTCCCGACGAGGGTCTCTATTACTTCCGAGTTAAGCCTGTAACTGACGGCAGTAATGAGATGCCATACTCTAATGTTTCGGCCGTATTCATTGGTGGCCGAGATGTCTACCTGCCTCTGTTCGCGCACGCGGATAACTAAGCCCACCCCCCAAACTTCTGTTTTCTATCAGATCCGTATAGCCGCAATAACCGAACCGTAAGAAAACAGAAGTTTCCCCCATCCAACATCTCCCTAATCACGATCACATCACGCTAATTTGATAACCTGAAAGCAGGTTTTGTCAATCGTGCAATGACTGCCCCCTTCCTGAGACATCCAGAACGGCCGTGATCGTTTTGTGATCGCTCGCTCCTTACACTAAATCCTTAGCGAAGGAATAGGAAAATGAGCGGAAAGGATTCGGCCGATTACCAGGCTTTTTTATTGCGCGTTTGGCGAGAAGATGACCATTCAGGCTGGCGGGCGTCACTGGAAAATCCGTACACCGGCCAGTCTGTCGGTTTTTCTTCGATGAAGCAGTTATATGAATTCCTGGAGGAAAAAACTTCTGGGGTACTGAAAAATAATCATTTACAAACAGATTTATGAGTCAGTAATCGGGTGTACGGAAGCAAATAATTACCCAATTACCAATTACAAACCGGTTCCAGTCAATAGTTCATTGACAGTTCATTAAGGTGGGAAAAACATGACATCAAAAGGTAAACTCTATAAGGTAGTAGCTGTCCTAGTCAGTTTCAGTATGTTGTTTCAGGTTTTTATCGTTCCGGCGACCTGGCTGTCGAGTGGGGTCAAGGCCGCTGAAGCAGCGGTTGCTGAAGCAGCAGGACGAGAAACGGCCGATTTGCAACCAACTGAAGAAAATAGTTTGGATACATTGGCAGGGGATATAGGGCCAACAGCGTTAGATGAACCAATTTCCATTACTAAAATGCAGTCAGCTTTTGTTCCAGCCGATGTGGTTTCAAATCAGATGGAAGTTACCTTTACCGTTTTCAATAATCAGTCGCCAACCCTGGTTCCAGAGATAGCGCCAAGTGCGACTATCACCGATGCTTTGGATGTTTTTTCAGCGTATGATTACTTTACCGATCCAAATACGATCAGGGATGTTGTAATTTCCGATACCTTATCGGGGAGCAGCATGTTGGTTAGTGCCGACCCGCAGGCGGATAGCCAGGGCGACAGCCACATGATTAACCTCGGCGACATCCTGCCAGGGGGTAGCGTAACCGTAACATTGACCATTGAAATCCCTGGTTCAGTTGCCGATTTTACAGAATTGGATTTGGGAGCGGCCGTATTTGGGCAGTTACAGGGCAAGATGGTAACGGCCGAATCCGCCCCCATTACCCTGGCCCCCAACAGCTTTAGTCAATACTTGCAATGGACGCCGGATGCTGACACCTACGACCAGGAGATGCTGCGGCAAAAGATCGGTTTGGGAATGGACCCCACCCTGTTCTTTGAACTTGTTCGTTCATTTGGCTATGAATCTTACGAAGGTTCCTTGCGGGGGACATTGGGGACGCTTTGGAGTGAAGCCGGAAACTCATTAGATCAAGCCAGTTTGTTGATTGCGATGCTGCGGTCAAGCGGCGTGCCGGCCCGGTACGTTCGTGGTACTCTCAACACATCTCTAGCACAGCAATTAGTCCTCTCAATGTTTCCCGACCCAACTCAGCTTACCGCCCAGGTTCCCCCAGGCGAGGAAACGGCCGACCCCGCTGACAATCCAACCCTGCTTGCCGAAACCCAGGATCATTGGTGGGTTCAGGCATATATTGGTGGCGCGTGGACAGACCTTGACCCTACTTTTACCCAGGCTCAACCAGGTGATGTATTCACGACAGTTGACGAAACCTTAAACGAAGTACCCGACGCCCTGCGCCACAAAGTGACCTTAAGCGTTAAGGTTGAAAAGAAAGACTCTTTTGATTTCTTCCCCGATGACTTTACCGTGACTTATCCCCTGTCCGCCACCTTTAACACCGTTAGTGTGGCCGGGAAGCCAATCATGTTTGGTCACCTGGTCAATTCAACCGCCTCAGGCGGCGTTTACGTCAACTACGAACACGATTACACCCCATACTTTACCATTGGCAAAGGCGATAAGAATCTCATTGAAGGAGAAACTTATCAAGACTTTCTTACCAATTTCCCCTTTGGTAGTTCAATGGTTACGGGCGTTTGGTTAACGGTGACAGCGACTGAACCCGATGGAGACAGTCAAACCTATGAACGGGAATTCGTTGATCTCCTCGGCCCCGATTTACGCCAGCCCTCCGGTGTTGTAACTGGCAATCTGGAACGGCCGGATGCAAACCAGGCCCTTATTTCGACCTTCGATTTTATGCAAATCCACGTGGTCCCCCAGAGTCGAACCCCGGAATCGTATGTTGAAAGGATCTATGCCCAGCACAATGCCGTTTCACCCCTGGCTGCCCAGGCTACCCAGGAAATCGATAGTATTCCCCCGGAAGACGAGGCTGCTTATGCAGCTGCACTTGCCGACGGTTTGCCCGATCTCCTGGAAGCCCAGAGGCTGGGGCTTGACCTGGTTGGCACAGCTTATCAGATGTTTACCACCTCTCCAGAACGCGAATTGGACAGCGCCGAACTCCTGGTGAAGTCTTACCCAACAGAACCAAAATTGTTATTGCTTACTCAACGTGTCGTCTCAGATACATTTTCAACCTCTTTTGAACTTTTGAATGTCCGCGAGCGTGCTTTGGCCTATCCAGGTCAAACCGAATCGGCCGCAGCCACTGCCAATATGATTCGTACCATCGGCGACAAAATTGTTGAGTATGAACTGCTGGAGCAGTATTTTGTAGAGCCGCCAACCTCTGGTTTGACCGCTCTTTTAGAAGCGGCCAACAGTGACATAGGATTGGCGCTGATTACACAAAATACCCGTTCCGTCCTGGATGCTTTGCCCATCTCTTCGGAGGCTAAAGGGCGAATTAATGCCGCCGTTCTCGATGGCAAAGCTGTCTTTGTCCCCCGCGAGATGGTATCTGTAAACGGCGAGATGACAATCGGCTGGGCAGAGATTGACGAGGACGGAAATACTCGACTGGCAACGGAAGACGGCCGATATGCGATTGATTATGGAATTTTGGTGAAAGGAATTGGCCTTGAAACAACTATAAAGATAATGGCGCTTGGCGCTGGTGTTTGCGTCGGTATTATGGCAATAGGTGTCATCTTATTGGCCATAGCGACTGGGACCGGTGG
>JBAPRX010000803.1:0-3825 GCA_049281335.1 Promineifilaceae bacterium (SeqCode) | reverse complement strand
CATTTGTACGGAACGCAAAATAACAAAAATCTACAATAATTGGGAGCCGTCAAGGAGATATTATCATGGCTATAGAAAATAATGAATCTCTTAATAAAACGACGTCTTCACCCCGCGCCGGAAGGCGGGAATGGATTGGATTGGCGGTTCTCATGCTGCCAACTTTGCTTATCGCAATGGATTTAACGGTGCTTCATCTCGCAGTTCCTTCGTTGAGCGAGGCTCTTCAGCCGAGCAGCTCTCAATTATTATGGATTACGGACATTTATGGTTTCATGATCGCCGGATCGCTGGTGACCATGGGAACGTTGGGTGATCGAATCGGCCGTCGCCGCCTTTTGCTGGCGGGGGCAAGCGCTTTTGGGTTGGCATCTATACTGGCTGCCTTTGCGCCAAGTGCAGGATTACTTATCGCCGCCCGCGCTTTGCTTGGCGTGGCGGGAGCAACTCTTATGCCCTCTACCATGTCCTTGATTCGCAATATGTTTCTGGACGCGAATCAAAGAACGGCCGCAATCGGCATCTGGGTTTCCGGCTTTTCGGTCGGCAGCGCCGTTGGGCCGCTGGTAGGTGGTGCGCTGCTAGAAAACTTTTGGTGGGGATCGGTCTTCCTGTTGGGCGTACCGGTCATGATTGTGCTGGTGATCGCGGGGTCGCTGCTGCTGCCAGAACACAAGGATCCTAATCCGGGTAAGTTCGATCTGCTCAGTGCTGGAATGTCGCTGGCGGCCGTCTTGCTGGTCATTTATGGCTTCAAACAGGTAGCCCAAAACGGTTTAGGACTGCTGCCGGTGCTGTCGGTTATTCTGGGATTTGCTACAGGCATCGCATTCATCCGACGCCAACGCACGCTGGCCTATCCGCTAATTGATTTACAGTTGTTCCGCGTACCAGCATTTAGCGCCTCTCTAGCTACCTACACCTTCGGTGTCTTTGCTTCATTTGGAACCTTTCTTTTCGTCGCCCAATATTTACAACTGGTACTTGGACTATCACCCCTGCATGCAGGTCTGTGGTCGGTTCCTGGCGCCGTCATGTTTATTATTGGCTCGAATTTATCGCCGAAGATTGTGCAACGGGTTCGTCCTGCCTTCGTGGTTTCGGGCGGGCTGACGATGGCAGCCTTTGGGCTGTCAATGCTGACCCAGGTTGGCGACAACTCGCTGTCTCTGGTAGTAATCGGCAATATCCTGATGTCGTTAGGTTTTGGTCTTGCCGTCACTCTGACGGTGGACATGGTTGTCGGCTCTGCTCCCCCGGAGCGAGCAGGCGCTGCCTCCGCCCTGTCGGAAACTGGGGCTGAGTTGGGCGGGGCACTCGGTCTGGCAGTTTTAGGCAGCGTGGGCGTCGCCGTTTATCGGAGCCAGTTAACGGCAATGATGCCGCAGGGGATTACGGCCGACATTACCCACGCTGCGCTGGAGACGCTGGGTGGCGCAGTCTCAGTCGCCGGACAGTTGCCGGGGCAGGTAGGCACAGATTTACTCCATGCGGCACAGGAAGCATTCGTTCAGGGATTGCAATTGACCTCCCTCATTGGTACAGTCGTTATGTTTAGCCTTGCCATCCTGATTGCGGTTATGCTCCGGCATGTCAGCATACATGGCGAGAATGAGGAACAGCCGGTCGTGGAGTTGAATGGCATGGTTGAAGCAGGAACAGTCATGCAGTTAGATTGTGGGGAAGCAATCTAATCTAACACATGAAGTGGTCATCAATTTGATAACGATTTGATCAAAGTAATTGAAGATACCAAACAATCGGAAAGGAGATCGGACATGAATTACAAACCTAAAGGGAACTACGCGCCAGTCAATGGCCTGAATATGTATTATGAAGTACATGGAACGGGGGAACCGTTGATATTACTGCACGGCGGGTTGGGTTCGAGCAGCACGATGTTTGGGGAGAATCTACCTCTCCTTGCTAAAAGTCAACAGGTGTTTGCTGTTGATTTGCAGGCGCACGGCCATACGGCCGATATTGATCGGCCGATGCGCTTTGAGGTGCTGGCCGACGATATCGCCGCATTCATTTACCATTTGGGGCTGGACAAGGCCAACGTCCTGGGCTATTCGCTGGGAGGTAGTACGGCCTTGCGGCTGGGAATCCAGCACCCCAATCTGGTTCATAAGCTGGTTCTGGTTTCTGTTCCCACCCGTCGAACCGGCTGGTTTCCAGAGGTCTTGGCCGGAATGGCCGGGCTGAATGGGGCTGCGGCCGAAATGATGAAGCCCTCCCCTGTCTATCAAGAATATATCCGAATCGCCCCTAATCCTGATGGTTTTCCAAAGCTGTTAGACAAGATGGGCGATCTGATGAGCCAGGATTATGACTGGACCCAAGAAGCAGCCGCATTGGAAATGCCGGTCTTGCTCGTTTATGGGGATGCGGACAGTATTCCAACCACGCATATAGCCGAATTTTATGGCCTGTTGGGCGGCGGCAAGGCTGACGCCGGGTGGGATGGTTCCAATATGCCGAAGTCCAGGCTGGCAGTCCTCCCTGGCACAACCCACTACAATATCGCCCAAAATCCGGCGCTGGCTGCGGCCGTACTACCTTTTCTGAACACCCCGGAGAATAATTAAATGTCTAAAGACAACCCCAAAGATACCGAGAGCAACCTGCCAAAGTTGGCAGCCCCAGCAAGACGGGCTTTGGCGGCAGCAGGGTATGTGCGTCTGGAGCAGTTTACAACTGTAACTGAAGCAGAAATCTTGCAGTTGCATGGTATGGGGCCGAATGCTTTGCGGATGCTTCGCAGCGCCCTGGCAGAGAAAGGGCTTTCCTTCGCCCAGAGGTAGAGAAAGGTTTATAAATTGAACAGGACTGTGGCAACTAATAATCTATTTTCTCGTAATATATATCGTAAGATACTTCAAAATTTTTGGAGAGGAAGTTACAGTAGTCTTGGCGAACAGATAGTAACACCCACAACAAGAATCTGTTCACTCCTGACTGGTGAAAGTTTTTTCGATCTTATACTGTTAACTTTTCTGTAGGAGGAAAAAATGTGTTGCTTAATTACTGCTCTGGTATTCCTCGGTCCGCGCCTGACTATCATCATCTGGTATCTGCTTGATCCAGCCCGGTGGCAGGAGGTCTACAATGGTTTTATTGTACCTTGTCTGGGCTTCTTTTTACTGCCCTGGACGACGCTGATGTATGTCTTTGTCTCTCCCGGTGGCGGCGTTAATGGCTTCGAATGGGCCTTGCTGGCAGTTGCTTTTCTGATTGACCTCAGTGCGTACGGTGGCGGCGGTTATGGCAATCGCAGACACATTCGACGCATAAGAAATCGTTAGTTCTGACAAAGAGAATATTATGGGCAAAATTATCTATTCCTTTTCGGTGTCGCTTGATGGCTACTTCGAAACTGTTGATCACGGCCTTGAATGGGCGATTATTGATGAGGAGTTCCATACCTTTGCCAATGAAGAGACGCGAGAGACGGCCGTAGAACTTTACGGCCGTCGTCTCTATGAATTAATGTCCGATTTCTGGCCGACAGCCGACGAAGACCCATCTGCCCCGGCCTATGTGGCCGAGTTTGCCCGTATGTGGCGGGAGAAGCCCAAGGTTGTCTTTTCGAAAACGCTTGAAAAGGTTGACTGGAACAGCAGGCTGGTAAGGGGTAACGTGGTCGAGGAAGTCGAGAAGCTGAAAGGGGAGTACGACGGCGATATGAATGTTGGCGGGGCCGAACTTGCCGCGACCTTCGCCCGACTTGACTTGATTGATGAGTACCGGGTCTATATTCACCCGGTTATTTTGGGGGATGGGACCCCTTATCTGCCGATGATGAATCGGCCGATCCGGTTA
>JBAPRX010000802.1:0-2611 GCA_049281335.1 Promineifilaceae bacterium (SeqCode) | reverse complement strand
TCAAAATCCTCTCCAAAGTACGTCTTCACCTCCCCACTTTCGGCCTCTGTCAGGATCGCCTCTTCAGGGATGCCGAGAGTTTTATTGGTGACTCTGGCGGAGAGGTAGAGAAGGTAGGAGAGGTGGTTGAGATACTGCTGGGCAGTGGTGAGCTTTGGTTCGAGTTTTGGATCCGCCCTGTCCGGCGAATTCTTGATCGTGACCAGAAGCCGTTCGGTACGGCGGGCGACCTCGTTGGCCAAGAAGAGAGCGGCGGCGGCGGGTGCGCCGCCATCCAGGATGAATCGGTCTGGTTTGATGCCGAGTCGCTGTTCCATTTCCTGGACATAGCCGTCTATCGTCGTGACTTCTTTGTCGCTCATGCGGGGAATTTTCTTACCGGCGACGACTTCATCTTCGGTGGCGGAGGCAAAATCGGCCTTGATGATGTATAGATGGCGCTGGACATCTCTGAATATGGCGTTCATGTCTGTGAGGTTGGATTCGACCAGATGAGCGCGGGCCAGGCCGAGAGCGGCGCTGAGTTCCTGGAATGAGCCGAGGATGCTGATTACGGCCGAATCTTTCCGAACGTAGACATTTGGGGGGTTAATAGGTGTGGGGGCGTCATCGCCGCGCCAGTGAGTGGCTTTGGTATTCTCTTGCATGTGACTATTGTAAGTATTTGAACAGGCTAGTCAATTTTTTGGGCGACAAAATTATGTTGTCATAAGAAGATGATCAACTTGATCAAGATGATCAAGTTGATCAAGAAAAATAGTGTACCTTACAGTTACGTAACGTTATTTGCACCATCCAAAACCGGTCGTTACAATCAAAATTGTGCCAAAGACGGCTACCAGTTGATGGGACTTTGTAACCTGCCAGAGGGAATGATGAAAAAGGTATATCAGTTGTTGTTCGTTGTGGGCCTGGCCCTTACTTTGTTTGGGTTTACGGTCCAGGTGCAGGCTCATAATCCCCATGTCTGCCCGCCTGGTTTTCCTGATGAACCGGCTATTACGTATGGTCATCTGGAGCAGAGCCAGATCGTGGATGGGGATGTTAGCTTTGGAACGGTCTTAGCAGTTGGACAAGAGTGGTTCGACGCAGTTTTGAACCACTGTGATGGACAGGGGCGACCGGCAACGACCGGCGGCAGCAACAAGCGGGATCCGATGAGCCAACCGCCAGCCTTTAACCGCGTTTCGGCTCCCGATTCGAGCGCCTGTGCGGGCTGCCACAACCAGCCTCGTTCCGGCGGCGGTGGGGACTTTGTCGCCAACGTCTTTGTTCTGGCCCAAACCCTCGACCCCCCCATTGAAACCATCAACAGCGAGTTCAGCAATGACCGCAATACGCTGGGGATGTTTGGCTCCGGCCCGATTGAGATGCTGGCGCGGGAGATGACGGCCGAACTCCTTGCCATTCGCGCTTCGGCCGTTCAGGAAGCGGAGAGCGCCGGAACTAATATCACGATGGAACTGACGGCAAAGGGAATCAGCTATGGCTACATTACGGCCGCACCGGACGGAACCATTGATACCCGCGCCATTACGGGACTGGACCCGGACCTCATTGTCAAGCCATTTCATCAGGCAGGAGTGGTCGTTTCTCTACGCCAATTCTCCGTCAACGCCTTCAATCAACACCACGGCCTCCAGGCCGAAGAACGATTCGACCTCGATCCGACCAAAGGGCCGGACTTCGATGAGGATGGTATTGATCGCGAGATGACAATTGGAGATATTACGGCCGTAACGCTTTATCAGGCCAGCCTCGGCGTTCCGGGCCAGGTCTTGCCGGACGATCCGGCGGAACAAGCGGTTGTAACGATGGGCGAGCAGTTGTTTGACCAGATTGGCTGCGCCGAGTGCCACGTTCCTGAGATGACGCTGGACACGCAGCTTTTCGTCGAGCCAAACCCCTATAACCCTGCCGATACCTGGCGGGACAGCTCCCAATCTGTTTCTTATAACATGACCGGCCAGGGGCAGGGGCCGTTTCTGGAACCAAAAGGAGATGGAGCCATTATCCGGGCTTACACTGACCTCAAGCGGCATGATTTGTGTGACGCTCCCAGCGATCCCGACCCAATTCGCCATTTCTGTAACGAGGAGTTGGCCCAGGCCCGGCCGGATCAGGACGGCAAGCCGGGAACGGAGTTCTTCCTGACCCGCAAGTTGTGGGATGTGGGCAGTTCCGCCCCTTACGGACACCGGGGCGATTTGACCACTATCACCGAAGCGATCTGGGCGCATGGGGGCGAAGGGCGACCTTCTCTGGAAGCGTTTAAGGCTTTGACGGATGAGGAGCAAGCGGCCGTCGTAAAATTCTTGAAAACCCTACAGGTCTTGCCAGCGGGTTCGCCACGAATTGTGTATGAGAGTCAGTTAACGACGACGGACGTCAACAACGTCGGCAGTCTATCGGGGGATGCTTCGGCTAAGTCTGGTTTCTTACCAGATGGTCTGCCGCTGTTTATTGGGTTGGCAATGGTAGTTGGGGTAGTTGGCTCTTGCTGCGTCTGGATTTATCGGCGCGGCCGATCTTAACATCATTCTCTATTATGGAGGATGGCAGATTCAGTCAGGAGTAGCAAGAAAAATAAAAGTCAAGGTGAGGGGAATAT
>JBAPRX010000801.1:0-10865 GCA_049281335.1 Promineifilaceae bacterium (SeqCode) | reverse complement strand
GGCCAAGATTGTGCTGTGTGATCCCCACCGGGTTATTGTGATGGGGCCAAGCGAACTGTATGCCAACCCGCAGGGCGTCACCAGTCCTGACATCCGGGCCGGTATGGCAATGCTGCTGGCAGCGTTGTGTGCCAGGGGAACGAGCAGCATTGATAATATTCAGCAAATTGATCGAGGATATGAGCAGATTGAGGCGAAACTCTCGAAATTGGGGGCTAAAATCAAACGGGTCGAGGGCTGAATCAAGATTTGACCTGCTCTAATCGCTCATGTATAATCACAAATCGGCCTGTTGGTCTAAATTAACCATGCAGGTTGAACTTTTAATTATCAACTGGCTTTTAGATGTATTTAATTTAGGAGACTTTAAGAGGGCGATAAGCCCTTGTTTTTTTGGGAGAAAGATGTAATGACCAAACGAACCTATCAACCGAAAATCCGCCGCCGGGTCCGTGTACATGGTTTTCGTAAACGAATGAAAACGAAAGGTGGCCGTGACGTTCTAAAGAGTCGTCGTGCAAAAGGACGTAAGAACCTGACGACAAAAATGAATAACCATATCAAGCGAATCAACTGGAACGGAACGCGCTCTGTTAGCTACCGGGCTATGAAAGAAGCAACGGGCGGCAAAAGTTCCTAACGGAACATTTCTTAATGGCCCCTGGATAGTGGATGCAAAGACGTTATCGTTTGCAGCGTCCGGCCGACTTTGAACAGTTACGCAAACACGGCCGACGTTGGCACCATCCACTTGCTCTTCTGATTGTTCATCAGACCAATTTACCCATTAGCCGTTTTGCCTTTTCCGCCGGAAAGCGGGTTGGCAAAGCCGTTGTTCGAAATCGCGCCAAACGCTTGCTGCGGGAGGCCGTTCGACATCAATTAACTGTTATTTCATCGGGATGGGATTGTCTATTTGTAGTTCGACCGGCAACCGTTCAGGCCACTTATGCAGAAGTGGAAGAAGCCGTTGTACAACTTTTAATCCGGGCTAACGTAATAGACCATAAAGAAAAAGGAGTGGAATGAATGAAACGCATACCTTTGCTCCTCATCCGATTTTACCAATTAACATTTTCCCGGGTCTTACCGCCAAGCTGCCGTTTTACGCCTTCTTGTTCTCATTATGGTTATGAAGCCATCGAAAAATATGGAATCATTAAAGGGGGCTGGCTGACCATTAAGCGCATTGCTCGATGCCACCCATTAAATCCTGGAGGGTATGACCCGGTACCTTGACGGAGGTACCTTGTACGAAAAAAAACGACCAATTACCTGGCCGGTAATTCTCATATTTTCCCTGGCTGCTCTTGTCATCTCTGCGTGTGGCAGCCGAATTGCAAATAACAGTTGGCCGGGTTTGGCAGCCAATGGGGATGTTGTTTATGTTGCATATGGGGCGGGTGTTATTGCAGTAGATGTTGTTGAAGAGAAGCAGGTCTGGTCTTATCCAGAAGAATCAAGTCCAACACTGCAATTTTATGCCGAACCGTCAGTAGGTGACGGCCGTATTGTCTTGGGCGATTATGGCGCGTCCGGCGGCATGTTCTCGCCCGGCGTTAAAGTTGGCATTTACGCACTAGACGAATCAGACGGTAATCTTTCCACCGAATGGGTTCAGGATGCTGTTGCCAAAGACCGGATTGTGGCCGCGCCCGTACAGGCTGAGGGATTGGTCTTTGTCGGAACGGCCGATAATTTTGTAATCGCCTTTAAAGCCGACAGCGGAGAAGTAGCCTGGGAGTTCGAAGCCCAACACAGTATCTGGTCAACGCCTACCTATCAGGACGGCGTTTTATACGTTGGCTCATTAGATAAGCACATTTATGCCCTGGAAGCTAAAACGGGGAATCTAATGTGGGAGCAATCCGTAGCCGGTTCTGTTTCGGGTCAGGTAGTTGTTGGCAGCGATCTGATTTACGTAGGTAGTTTTGACAAACAACTGCATGCTTTGGACAAGGCCACCGGTGAAATACGGTGGGAAGCGCCGGAAGGCGGTACGGAAGATTGGGTATGGGCTGCTCCGGTATTGGCTGACGATGTCGTCTACTTTACCGATAAGAAGGGACATGTTTTTGCGGTTGAAGCAGAGACAGGACGGCCGATATGGGATGTTCAGCTTTCCGGACAGGTCGTTGCTTCACCCGTTTACGCCAATGGAACGCTCTTTATTGCATCGGCCGGAGAGTCAAATAACAATACAGCAGATGAAATTCGCCGGGGCGCGTTGATTGCCCTGGATGCTGAAACGGGTGATGAATTGTGGCGAGAGGAAACCTCCGCTGCTGTTTATTCAACGCCTGTGATTGTTGGGGACACTGTTGTCATTGCCTTGCCCCCAGGCGGAGAAAGTTTGCTTGTTGTTTATAATCAGGCTGACGGGAACGAGATTTGGCAATATTCTCCCCCAACGGAAGAAAAATAAGGATCAGCGAACCTGAGTAAGTAGGAATTATTATATTATGTGGGATCAAATTATTATCAACCCAATGACAAACGCCTTGCTGTTGCTCTATGACTTTTTGGGCAACAATTTTGTCCTGGCGATTGCTATCTTTACCGTTCTGATCCGCTTGGTAACTTTGCCGTTGAATCTGCGTCAGCAAAAAACCAGCATCCGCATGCAGGAAATGCAGCCCCAGATTCAAGCCATCCAAAAGAAGTATCGGGATAACCCGGCCAAGATGCAGGAGGAGTTCAAGAAGATTGGATACAATCCGACGGAAAGCCTGACCGGGTGTTTGCCGTTGTTGCTACAATTTCCAATCTTGATCGGCCTCTACCGGGCGATCATTGTCCTTTTAGGTTCAACTCCCTTATCCCTTTTGGAATTGACGGACAGAGTATACCCGGCAGTAGACAAGATTGTTAATCTTTCCTCTGCTTTGCCAATTCCAAACAAATTCTTGTGGTTAAATCTGGCGCAGCCCGATCCGATTTATATTTTGCCCGCGTTGGTCTTCGTGACCATGTTTGTCAGCCAAAAACTGCTGTCACCGGCCAAGAAAAAAGAGGATGAACAAAAGGGGAAAGAACAGAAAAAAGATGATAATCCAATGGCCGGTATGACGCAGTCAATGCAATATACGATGCCGATCATGTTTGGCTTCTTCTCGCTTTCGTTCCCGGCCGGTTTGTCTATCTATTTCGTTCTTTCTAACCTCATAGGCATCGGTCAGGGTTACATTACCAGGGTGAATATGGCGAAGGAACGGGAGAAGGCGGACATGCGTAAGAATGGCAGGATTGTCACGACCGGTATTCCTGAGATAGAAGAATCACCGAAAGCAATTAGCAGTAGCAATGGCCCTGGGTCAAATTCCAAGCAAAAGAAGAAACGTGCGTCTGGACGGAAGCGTCGTTCGGCGAAGCGATAGTTAGCGGTTAGTCGTTTTTAGCCGGTAGCCGGTACAATAAATACTTAAGGGTGAGTGGTTTGCCGAGAAAATTTGTACTGGTTCTGGTCTGGCAAAGTGGTCAAAGATAGAGAGAGGAAATGGCAGTGGAGAAACGAGAGCTTGAAGTGCGGGGAGAAAATGTGGAGAAGGCTGTTGAGGCCGGATTGGCTCAACTGGGCCTGACTCGTAACGACGTGACGATTGAGGTTTTAGATGAAGGCAGCGGTGGTTTTCTGGGGATTGGTAGCCGTGATGCTATTGTCCGGCTGACGGTCAAGGCCGCTTCTCAAGAAGCTCCCCAGCAAGAGGAAGCGCCTGTCCAGGAAACACCGGTTCAGGAGAAAGAGGCTGCGCCTGCGGCAGCGGCCGATATTGAATCAACCGAAGAGATGCCTGAACTGTCCTCGGCCAATGAAAGGGAAGTTGCTCTGAATATTGTCAACACCCTTTTGGAGAAGATGCAGGTCAGCGCGGAAACCACAATCAGTTTGAGTGAGCCGGATGATTTAACCGGCGAGAGCCGCTGGGTGATTGATATTGAAGGGAATGATTTGGGCGTGTTAATTGGCCCAAGAGGCGAGACGCTGAATTCCTTGCAGTATGTTGCTCGCCTGATGACCGGCCACAAGCTGCACGATCGGCCGTATTTCATCGTTGACATCGAAGGATACCGCAGCCGCAGAGAGCAGGCACTGGCTCGTCTGGCAGAACGGATGGCTAAGAAAGTGGTTGCCAGAGGAAAAGCAATGAATCTGGAACCAATGCCCCCCAATGAGCGCAGAATTATCCATATGACACTGCGCGACCACGATAAGGTTTTCACGCAAAGTCGGGGTGAAGGGAGCCGAAGACAGGTTCGGATACTGTTGAAGAGGTAATTGGGTAACTGGGTAATTCCTAGTCGTTCGCCAGACCGACAAATTGCACAATTACAAATTACCAATTACAAGAAAACCTAACGATTCCTGACAACTTTAACTAGTTGGCCGGCTGCGAGAGTAAGACGTTGGAAAAGACGTTTTCCGTAGCCGGCCTTTTTATTGTCACCATCTCCGTAGCCCTGACTGACAAATTCAGGTGGGGGAGCTATCAGGCGGCCTGCCAGATGCAGACTATCGCCCATCGAGTCCATTAGCGGCAGTTCCATTAACTTCCCCAGTGGCCCTTTTTCCAGCGAGGTACTGGTAGACTGCAACGTTGTCTGCCAACCGCCGATTTTGTTTGCCAGCCATCGCTGGGTTCGGGAGCGGGGAATTAGGGGAAGCGTTTCCACACCGAACAGGCGGCTTCCTGTGGCTAATATATGGGCCAAAGCGGCCGTTCCCCCCGCTTCTCTGGCCTGGACAACCAATCGCTTCCTGCCGCCTTCATCTGATGGGATTTTAAGAGCCAGCAGCGTGGCGTCCAGAAAGTAGGAAAGACGGTTGTAAAGATTGTGACGGGCATGAAGAGCGGTATAGATGAGAGCGTCCTCATTGCTCATCAGCCAGGTTTCCATGCCGTCTATTTTTGCCTGTCTGGCTCTGTCCCAGATGCCTTCAACATTCCAGCCCGGACGAGTGCGGCGGATAAGATCGGTGTGAATCTCTATCATCGTGTTGTGTTGGTGATGAATGTAGGGCGGCAGGTGATGCCAATCTGGTTTGGGGGCGCGAGGATGAATGATATAACCGATCTGTTTGAGCGTTTCTTCGGCCTGAGGAGCATCTTGAGCGGGAACGAGAAGGTCAATGTCGTCAAAGTAGCGCAGGCTGACAATGGGGTAAATGGTATGGGTCAGGGCGATGCCTTTGATGGGCATGACGCGAATACCATTTTCAACCAGAGCCTGGTGGATGGTTTTGAAGTCCTGAATCATAACGGCCGCACGCATCTTCCGACGGCGGCTCTCTTTGGTAATCAATGCGGCAATTTTTTCAGGAACCGATGAGTTGGGTAGCGCCATCTCCAGGAAAGGAACAAGATTATGCTTATTAGCCAGCTTGTAAGCCGCTTCCCAGTTGACATTTTCCACTGTTTTGGTAAAGGGGACACCCTGAACCAGGGATCGCAGGCATTGTAAGAGCAGGCTTTCCTCTTCGGTAAAAGGTTGAGACATAGGAGGGGCTGGATTCACGTTACTCTTCGTTGCTGACGAAGGGAATGAACTCTTGAAGTGGTGGCAAAGTGGTCCCGTTTTTGATGAGGACAACCTTATCGGCTATTTCGTCAATCAAGGCTAAATCGAGGTCGCCGTCGTTGTCGAAATCGAAGAAAAGGGAACAAGAAGCGGCTTGTGGGGATTCAAAATTCCGCAAATTGGTGAATGTCCCCTGTTGGCCTCCCTGTTGGCCGCCGTTATTCAAGAAGAGGATCCAGTTGCCTGAGAAGCTGGAAGTTATCCAGTCAAGATCGCCATCGCCATCAACGTCACCTAAATCCGTTGCCAGCGCGAAGGGATCGATAGGAACGGTGATGGGGGATTGTAGATTGCCCATACCATCGCCAATTAAAATCGCCCCATTGCTGTTTTCACTGTTGGCGGAGGCGATGTCTTCGTGACCGTCGCCGTTAACGTCTCCGGCGTTGATCATCCAGGTTGCGCCGCCGGCGCTTTGGGAGGCAAGAAAATTGAAGGTTCCGTCTCCGTTGCCACGACTGACAGCCATTGTGGCAGTGGCCCTGGCCCCGATAACGAGGTCGAGGATAGCATCTTCGTTCATATCGGCCGCAATCAATGAAAATTCACCTGTCACACCCCCTTCAAAGTAAACGGGCGCGGCAAAGACACCATTGCCATCATTGACCAGGAGAGAGAGGTTTCCGCTGCCGCCGGAGTTGGTGTTAACGATATCGGTGTCACCATCTCCATCAACATCCAAAATTCCAATGCCGCGTGGCTCAGAGCCGACATTGACTTGCTGTTGAGGCGCAAAAGTCCCATCGCCGTTGCCTAATAGAATTGAGACAGTGCTGGCATCAATGTTGAGGACGGCAATATCAGCAAAACCATCCCTGTTAAAGTCGGAGGTTTCGTTTGGACTGGCTCTGAAGCTCACCGGCGTTGTAGGTGTGAGAAAATCGTTGAAAAGGCCGGTTCCGTCAGCTTTGTTGAGGAAGATACGAAGATCGGCCGTATCCTCATTTACAATAGTCAGATCGAGCCAGCCGTCGTTGTTGAAATCGGTGGCTGTGCCGCCATAGGCGCGGGTCCCTTCACTTGGCGTGGTGCGGGTGTCCAGGGTATCTAAGATTTCAAATTCCATATTGGAAACGGCCGCTTTTGTCCAAAACTGGAAGGAATAGCCCGCACTTCGCAGGGGCGTGCCGCTTGCAGATTCAATTTGGTTAGAGATGATAACCATGACCTGCTCTCCGGCCGAAAAGGGGTGAGGAGGTGTCAGCGTCACTGTCTGGTCGTTATTAGAAAATGTATAGTTACCGGCGGCAGTGCCGCTCCAACGGCCAAACGCCCAAAATGTGTCTGAGGTCACGGTAGCCGGGTTAACGGGTTGGTCAAACTGAAGAGAGATTGAAGAAGCGGTTGGTGCTGTGACTGTTCTTGGCTGGGGCTGCATCTCTACAATGGAGAAGCCGCCAGCAGTGGCTTGTCTGCTCAATCCGACGACGGCAGCAAAGAGAAAGATAACAAGAATTAAAAATAAGATAGCTCTTAATTTATTCACGGCAAGAAGAAGGTAATTGGTTAACCGGAGGTTAACTTGGAATTTAGGTACTCATGATATACCCAACTACTTTATTGTTTGTGGGCTGGTGAATGGTGCAACTAATATGAAATGGCGCGAGGCAGATTCTTTGCTTGATCAATCCAACCCTGCACCTGACTTTCGCCTGGAACGCGGCGAACCAGTTGCTTTTCTTCATTCACTTCTACGATGGTCGTGTAGAGATTGCCCGCGTTTCTTTGGGCTAACTCTGGAACGGTGTCCACACCGGCAATTTCTAACAAATCGGCATACTCCTCGCCAATGCCACTGATTCGGAACAGATCAGTTCGGTTCACCCATTTCAAGATAAGTTTGGCGCTGATGCCGGTCTTGTCAACCAGAGATTTTCGGCCTGATGGCGTTGTACCTGCTTTCAGCAGCTCTTCTGTTGTAGAAACGCCTGCTGCTTCCAGTTTTTTTGTGTAAACGGTGCCAATGCCTTCAATTTCGGATAGCTTGGGCATTTTGAGTCCTCCTACAAATGAGTAAACAGTGGACGGGTTTTCTTTCGTTTATGATGTCCGATCGAGCATCTGGACACCAATAACAAACGAAGGATTAGGCTATTTATTTAGGACGTGTTTAACGGCATCCTCGTATTTTTGGAGCGTTTCGGCCGCATCTTCGTCGGTATGATCGGAGCAGAGGAACCAGGGTTCTAGACCGTCCGGTTCGGCCATAACGCCGTTTTCGACGAGGTGCATCCCGATGGCTTCATACATTTCCCAATCGGGCAGGTTATACAGATCACGGAAATCGTTCGGCTTTGTTTCCCCGATAGTGATGCCAAACATAGCAGGTGTTCCGTGAATATAATGGGCCACCCCATGACGGGTTAGAATCTCACCAATCCCTTTCATTAAGATTGTTCCAACCCGTTCCAGGTTTTCAAATACCGGGCCAATCGTCATAAATTCCAGGGTTGCCTCGGCAGCGGCCGTTCCAACGACATTGCCGGTATAGGTTCCACCGTGCGATACTTTCCCAGGCTCGACCGTCATCATAATCTCCCGCTTGCCACCGATAGCAGCGATTGGATAGCCATTGCCCATCGCTTTAGCAAAGGTGGAAATGTCAGGCAGCACACCGAAATATTCTCCAGCGCCGCCGGGAGCAATACGGAAACCAGTCTTTACTTCGTCAAAGATCAAGACGATGCCGTACTGATCACATTGTTCGCGCAAAAATTCGAGATAGCCTGGTTGGGGAAGGAGACCGGCTCCATTTCCCAGCATAGGTTCAACAATAACGGCCGCAATCTCTTCCCCCCGTTTCTCAAGAATGTCACCCAGAACTTCGACATCATTCCAGGGAGCCAACTGCACTAAGCTCCGCATAATTTCCGGAATCCCCAGGCTTTGTTTATAGGCGGACGGTGCTTGACGGTCGCCCATACCTGCTGGATCACCACTGGCCGTTGACCAGAGCATGTAATCGTGCATGCCATGATAGCAGCCTTCAAATTTTAGGACGATGTCCCGATTCGTATAGGCACGTGCAATTCGGATCGCGTGCATGGTACATTCAGTGCCTGTATTGGCCAGGCGAACCATGTCAACACCGGGACACATATCAACGATGCGTTCTGCTACCGAGACTTCGTATTTTTGAGTGGCAGCGAAAGTGACGCCATCCTGAATTGCATCTATAACCCGGTCATTGACGTAAGGATCGGCGTGGCCCAGGATAATGGGGCCAAATCCAAGCCGGTAGTCAATGTATCGTTTTCCATCAAAATCATAGACATAGCCATCTTTAGCCCTGGCAATGACGGGTGTATCGTTATCTCCCCAGTAACGAAAGTTAGAGTTAACGCCATATGGGATAACTTTCTTGGCCCGTTCGAAAAATTCATGCGATTTTTGACCGTGAGGCATTGCTTTGTCCTTTTTAATGGGTATGGGATTGTGTTAAATTAGTTCAATCCCAAAGATTGAACCAATCTAGCTGGATAATCTTGCTGTATTACGAAAGGTTGACCAGTTTTACCTGGGTAACGGCCGGAATTTTTTCCAAAGCTTCCAAAACCGAGCCGGGTAAATCACTGTCTAGGTTAATGACGGACAACGCATGGCCGCCAGGGGCGTGCCTGCCCATTCGCCATTCACCAATATTCACATTATAAGCGGCCAGAATAGTGCCGACCTGACCAATGACGCCGGGGACATCCTCGTTTTGCATCACTAAGACCATTCCCTGAGGATTGGCATCTATGTGATAAGAATCTACCTGAATGATACGCGGCCGTTTTCCGCCAAAGAGTACCCCGGCAACCAGCCGCTGCCCACCTTCCCAATAGACCTGACAAGAGATAAGGTTGGGGTAGTCAACGAGGCTGATACCTTTGGTTTGGGAAATGGAAATGCCATTTTCTTCGGCCAAAACAGGCGCATTGATATAGTTAACCTGGTCGGCAATGCCATATTCTAACAATCCTTTCAAGAGAGCGGCTGCAACCGGCCGAACCAACCGGTCTACCATCTCACCCCGAACCTCAACCTCTACCCGGCGGACAGGCCCGGCAGCCAGAGCGGCCTGCACCACGCCCAGCTTTTCGGCAAGCTCCATATAGGGCTGGGTAGTCGCAAAGTCTGGCCCGGCGGTGAAAGGCATGTTAATCGTGTTGCGGAAGTCAGTTCCGCGCAGCGCTTCCAGCACCTGATCCACAATCTGGGTGGCGACATCGCGCTGTGCCTCCTGGGTGCTGGCCCCCAGGTGGGGGGTATGGAGAATATTGGGCAGCCCGATCAAGGGATTGTCCTTGGGTGGCTCAGAACTGTAAACATCTATGCCCGCAGCGGCCACTTTGCCACTTTTCAGCGCATCCGCCAGCGCTTCTTCATCAATTAATTTCCCGCGAGCAGCGTTGATAATGATAACACCGTCTTTCATCTGGCTGATCAATTCAGCATTGAGCATTTTTTCGGTGTCGGGGGTCAGGACTGTGTGCAGGGTAATATAATCTGCCTGGGAAACGAGATCGTCCATGTCCACCAGGGTCACACCCAATTCATGGGCGACCTCTTCGGAAACGAAAGGATCGTAAGCCAGCACTTCCATGCCGAAGCTTTGCGCTCGGTTGGCAACCAAACGGCCGATACGGCCGAATCCGATGATGCCAAGCGTCTTACGATATATCTGGCGTCCGGTGAATTCGGAGCGCCGCCACTCTCCGGCAACGAGGGATGCGTGGGCCGGGGCAACATGACGGCTGACACCAAGAATAAGGGCAAAAGCGTGTTCGGCCGTTGCAATGGCGTTAGCCTGCGGCGTGTTCATGACGATAATGCCCTGTAAGGTGGCAGCCTTCACATCAATATTATCCACGCCGATGCCAGCACGTCCGACAACCTTCAAATTCTTACCGGCTGCTAAAACGTCAGCATCTACTTTAGTGCCGCTTCGCACGATCAAAGCGTCGTATTCTGGAATTGTTTCCAGCAATTCTTCTTTGGTTAAGTTCGTTTTTAGATCATAGGTGGCGTCGTCCGCTTCTTCTAGTCTTTGTAGACCGATGTCTCCTAATTTATCTGAGACAAGAATTCGAAACATATTGTTCATACCTCTAGTAGTCAGTAGTCGTCGGAAGTCAGTAGTCGGTAATCAATACCCTGTAACAGGAATAGCAACACATGGAAAACCGGCTATGGCGCTTCCGAATTCAGTATTTTTTGGATTGGTTCCTACAGGAAACTATCCATAGCCGCAAACAGAGCTTCCAAATCCTCTAATTGATTATCTCCCATATGGGCAACACGGA
>JBAPRX010000800.1:0-3941 GCA_049281335.1 Promineifilaceae bacterium (SeqCode) | reverse complement strand
TAGCGGGGCAGTTTCCTTACCGGGATGTCTGGCATCCAAAAGGGTTTCTGTCATTCGTCCCTTACGTTATTGTCACGGCCGTCTTCGGGCATCAGATGTGGGGGATTCGATTGTTTGACCTGGTCTGGCAGTTTGGCTCCGGGCTGCTCATCTTCCAGATTGGACGGCAACGTATGGGCAATCGGGGAGCGGTTCTGGCTGTTGGGCTGTTCTACCTGATTTACTACAACTTCGGCTACTGGCACATTGCCCAACCGGAAGGGTTTCAAATCCCGGTATTGCTATTGAGCGTCTGGCTTTATGACCGGGCATCCCAGGTGAAACGGCCGTACCGCTATCTCTTCGCCAGCGGTTTTGTCATTGCCCTCGCTCCCTGGTTCAAGCAAACGGCCGTTGTATTCATTGCCGCCCTTTTGTTATGGGCAATATATGAACACCGGCCCACCAATCAACGTGCCGACCGTAGTGTGGCCGGCCATCAACTTGTAAAAACAATCGGGGCATTATTCGCCGGACTAACGCTGGCGAATGGGCTGGTGCTGGTTTTTACGGCCGTTACCGGAATGCTGGCTCCCATGCTTGAAGCCTTCAACTTCGCCTTCGTCGATTACCCCAACCAGGCTCACGCCGGGCTGCTCGAAATGGTTCCCCTCACTGTTAATTGGGGCGTCTGGTTTCCGGCCCTCATTTTCCCTTTCCTGGCCGGATTGTGCTACTTAACAGGCAACCGCCCTCTCTCACCGCGCTGGCTCGGCATCATGCTAATGGCCCTGGCAGGATTGGCCGCAGTCTACATCCAACGCCACCTATGGCTGTACCAACTGGACAGCACCCTTCCCTTTATGGCCCTGATTAGTGCGTACGCCATAGAAGGCAGCTTTGTCTTTCTTCAAGCTCTAACGAACAAGCGGCAAAAACAAATTGTCTGGCTTTTCGGTTTTGTCTTACTAAGTCTCGTTTTACCCCCGATAAACCGCATTATCTCCTACGATACCTTCATCCTGAAGTACCTGACCGGCCAGACACCGAGGGCGGAATTTCTGGAGGAATATGAGCTGTTGGATGTCGTAGATACGGCCGAATACCTGACCCAGCATACGGCCGAAGACGACCCTATCTTCGTTTGGGGCCATTACGCCATGCTCTATTATTTGGCGAACCGGCCAGACCCCACTCGCTTCATCAACGACCCTCCGCTTTCAATACCCAACAGCCATCAGACAGCCTGGCGGGAGGAGGCCATGATCGATTTAACGGCTGATCCCCCCGTTTACATCATTGTCGCCACTGATGACGATACGGATTTCGAACCCCAAACTACCCAGGAACAACTCGCTGATTTCCCCGCCCTGAATGCTTTTCTGAACGGCCGTTACCGGCTGGAGACAACCATTGGCGCGTTGGAGTTGTACAGAATTGTAGAGTAGCAACCGGGAAATCGTTCCTGCTCAACCTTTGGTCGAGGGGTATCCCCTGATACTTCGGCCGTAAATTCCCATATCAGCTTTGAAATTAATCAGCGGAGCCTTCTCAGCTATAAAAGTGAGTTGCAGAGATTGTCAGTTTGGTATAATATATCAAATATATTTGATGCAATTTGTTTTGATATACTTAACGATGATGACAATTTCCCATAACCCCTCCCTCGATTTTTTAAAGCTCTTGAGCCATGACATTCGCTGGCATTTATTATCTGTATTGGCAGAAAGTGATCGTCGGGTGCAGGAGTTG
Organism: Promineifilaceae bacterium (SeqCode); assembly: GCA_049281335.1. Taxonomy (GTDB): domain Bacteria; phylum Chloroflexota; class Anaerolineae; order Promineifilales; family Promineifilaceae; genus JAKEFB01. The sequence continues at coordinate 2,210 of JBAPRX010000800.1, read as the reverse complement.
GTGGCTTTGTTGCAACGGCCGCAAAACCTCATCTCCTATCATTTGCGCCTGCTTCGGGACGGCCAGATCATCCATGAACGGCGCAGCAGCGCGGACGGCCGAGATGTGTATTACAGTCTTGACCTGGATCACCTGCGCTCGCTCTACCTGAACAGCGGACAATCCTTACATCCGGCGTTGGCAGCAGCGGGAAGCGGGATCATTGACGCTGGTTTGGCAAAGAAGGCTTCATTTGGGGGACGGCCGTATCGCGTGCTCTTCCTCTGCACCCATAACAGCGCCCGCTCCCAACTGGCCGAAGCCATTTTGAGAAACCAAGCAGGGAACAGCATGGAGGTATTCAGCGCAGGCAGTGATCCTGCCGGGGTCCATCCGATGGCTTTGCAGGTCGCTGCCGACCTAAACATTGATATCAGCAGCCAGCACTCGAAACATATGAATGAGTTCGACGGCCAGCAATTCGACGCCGTTATTACCGTCTGCGACAAAGTCCGTGAAATATGTCCCGTCTTCCCCACCGAAACCAGACAAATCCACTGGAGCCTTCCTGATCCGACCGAAGCAACCGGAAGCAAGGCGCAGAAATATCAGGCGTTTACTCAAACGGCACGGGACCTTTCAACCCGTATTCGCTATTTCTTGTTGGTGGTGGAACGCCAACTATATCAATCTTAAAGAAAGGAAAACAATGGCAAAAACAAAAGTCCTTTTTCTCTGTACTGGAAATTCTGCTCGCAGCCAGATGGCCGAGGCATATTTACGTCATTATGGCGGGGATATCTATGAACCACACAGCGCCGGTCTTAAGCCAAAAGGGGTTAACCCCTATACGGTAAGGGTTATGGAGGAAAGGGGTATCAGCCTGGAAGGGCAGTCATCTAAAAGTGTGGATAAATACCTGGGCCGGGTCAACTTTGGTTGGCTCATTACCGTTTGCAACCAGGCAGATAAAGATTGCCCCCAAACGTTCCTCGGTGTCAGCAAGCGGCTGCATTGGGATGATTTGGATGACCCTGTTGCTTTTGCAGGTAGTGATGAGGAGACGATGCAAAAATTCCGCGAGGTTCGGGACAAGATCGATCAACATATCAAAGATTGGATTGCCGAACAGGGAAACCCAGTATGAACCGGATAACCGTTTTCGGCGATATTCACGCCAACCTCCCCGCTTTAGAGGCCGTCCTGGCTGATATGGATAATCGCGGTCTGACAAACCGATACTGCCTGGGCGATCTTGTTGGATATGGAACCTTCCCCAATGAAGTTATTTCGGCCGTTCGCACCCGCAGCATCCCCACCATCATGGGTAACTATGATTTAGGGGTCGGCCATGACAGCGACGACTGCGGCTGCGCCTACACAAACCCCAAGTCGAAAGCGCTGGGTAATTTGTCTATTGCCTGGTCAAATGCTCATACCACCAATGAGAATAAAGCCTACCTCCGCGAACTGGTAGACGCCATTCCACTCCAATTAGGCGATTTACGGGTGGCGCTGGTACACGGCAGCCCCCGCAAGGTCAATGAGTATCTCTACGTAGATCGCCCCGAAAAGAGCCTCTACCGTTTGCTGGACATGGTCGAAGCCGACGTTCTGGTTTGTGGTCATACTCACAAACCTTATCATCGCTTTTTGTCAGACGGCCGTCATGTCATCAATGCCGGCAGTGTCGGCAAACCGAAGGATGGCGATCCTCGCGCCGGTTATATCACCCTGACAGCAGACGGCCGTGATCTGTCGGTGGACTTCATTCGGGTTGAATATGATGTGGAAACGGCCGCTCAGGCTATTGAAGCAACCGATATGCCGGATGAGTACGCAGAAATGTTGCGGCTGGGCAAGGGATAGTAAAAAAAGGGCTGCCCCAACAAAAACTCGGCCGATAATCGGCCTTCAAACTCACTTCTTTTGTCTGGCGCTCAACAGCAGGTGGCGGAGGGATAATGGCAGATTGTAGGTGATCTGAAAGGCCCAGTGAGACAGCAATTTATCGCGCCCGCCCAAAACAGGGACGTTGTTGATCATTTTCGCTACCAAAAAATCAGCCAGCAACGCTGACAGTTCCGGGTAATAAGTAAACATCTCGACAGGGGTAAAGAAATTACCGATAACCCGCCAGGGAGAAATCGCCAATCCCAACAGCCGCGCCAGGAGCAGTTTACTATCCTTGTTTCGGAAAATATGGGGGAAATCGCCGATAAGCTGTATCA
>JBAPRX010000799.1:0-11012 GCA_049281335.1 Promineifilaceae bacterium (SeqCode) | reverse complement strand
GAACCGGCCGTTCATCAGCATCAACATCGAATTCAAACCAGATTCCCTCGAGCGCCGGATAAATCCAATCTCTCCCCTTATCGGCCGTCTGGCAAAAATGACGAATTCGCTGCCAGGCAGATAGGTCAAAGAGTGGAGATTGGGACTGTGTACTCCCACCAGACAAATAGCGCCAACCATTCGTCCCCGTTTCTACGCAATAAGACATTCCGGCCGTATTCGATTCATCATTCAGATACAATTCAAATCCGAAACGACCTGAAAAATAAACCGGCAATTGTCGGGCTGCAACAAAGTGTTCAACAAAGGATTGAGGTGCGATCAAGTCGGGTGGTAAATACGGCCGACAGAGCTTTACAATGTCCGCCAAAGTGCCAGGATCCGTGGTTGGTTTTTTATAAGCCTGGTGATTTACAAGGAGTTCCATGATATTCCTTTGTGCCACGATTTTATTTTTTGATAGAAAACCGTGGGGACGATGCTTGGATTGATTGAATGAAGGTCGCGATGAACATAAGTCATCTGTGATATCAGTTTTTCTGGCAACCTCAAGTTAGCATAAAATAGCCAGCTTGTATGTCGGCCATTCTTGACAGTTTTGTCGATCAATCTCGACATGGCAATGGCTTTCGTCCTGCATGTGTCCGATGGTGATGTCTAATTGAGCATGATTACAAACTAAAGTAGAGGGAACTGGAGAAAAGATGCGTGGCGTTGGCCTGAATATTGGGCAGGATGAGTTAAATTATCCCTCTACTGAAGTAGAAGGTGAGATTTTCTTTTCTGAAGACCGTTCTCCAACCTACTCCACCAACAAATCCTCCCCTGCCATAAAGATAATACACCTATGCCTGGAGGTAATACCGAACCCGCGATATAAAACAGTAGAATGGGGAGAAAAACATTACCCATCCAAATCGATCAACATGGTACAATATTGCTTGTTGTTGATTATGAAATATGGAAACATCTAGTTCTCCAGAGACAATCTGGCTGAGGTACAAAATTGTCTGAACAAAAAAAATAAAAACGATGGATTTCGATGATTATCAAGAAGTTGTCGACAGATTTATTGAGTGTTCCTCGCAAGGTTACGGCGAGATGCCCGCCTCAGTCTTATTTGAGTTGCTTATCCAAAAGATGCCTGAAAGGGTGGCCGAAACCATTGAGGTAGAAGGGTAGATAGTGGATAATCAGCTGTTTTTGCGGCTGCCGGTGCATGTTGAAACAACCGTTTTTCATAACGCTTACCCAAATGGATTCAAACAGAAAATCCCAGTGATTTCTTCTGGCCCATGAACAGATATGGATTTGTAATGTCGGAGTCAGCATAGTTTGTGCCTTTGCGGGCTAAATAAAATAGTAGAAAAACAACTAAATAAAAGACAGATTGTGCTGGTGACACTCGTATACCAGAGTGTGTTGATATTACTCTTTGCAGACATTCAAAAGTCGATAGGACCTAAGAAAAAGGAGACAAACCCATGCCTCACGCCTCGCTCAATCGTATGATTTCCTCTATCCGGCCAAAGTGGCTGGTGTTAACGGCCGTCCTGCTTCTAACCCTTTCCTACTACTCGAAACCAGCTTTAGCGGCTCGAACAGCATCTGCTCTGCCCGATAGCCACTTCCAATCCATTAAACCCAGTCAGATCCCTCAAGGTATGAGCGCGGCCGATTGGGACGGCGTCCAGCAGGCCTACATGAAGGCGTCCAACACTGAGGTAGAAGACCTGTTCGGCCTTGCGGTGGCCGTTTCCGGCAAAACAGTAGTCGTCGGGGCATACTCGGAAGATAGTAATGCGACCGGAGTTGATGGCGACCAGGCAAATAATATGGCCGCAGATTCCGGGGCGGCTTATGTCTTTGTTCGCAGCGGTGGGGTTTGGAGCCAGCAAGCCTATCTGAAAGCCTCCAACACGGGAGCCAATGACCAGTTCGGCCGTGCAGTAGCAATTTCCGGCGATACTATCGTAGTTGGGGCGCATTTTGAAGACAGCAACGCCACCACTATTAACGGTGATGGGACAAACGATTCGTTTGGAAATTCCGGGGCAGCCTATGTCTTTGTCCGCAATGGGACGGCCTGGAGCCAGCAAGCCTATTTGAAAGCCGCCAACGCCGGGGCGAGTGATGAGTTTGGCTATTCGGTGGCCGTTTCCGGCGACACGGTAGTCGTTGGAGCTTATCTGGAAGACAGCAGTTCTAACGTCGTCAATGGTGCTGACAACAATTCGGCCGCAGATTCCGGGGCGGCTTATGTCTTTGTTCGCAGCGGTGGGGTTTGGAGCCAGCAAGCCTATCTGAAAGCCTCCAACACCGACCCGGCCGATCGCTTTGGCTATTCGGTTGCCATATCCGGTAATACAGTTGTGGTTGGGGCAACAGAAGAAGACAGCGATGCCAACGGCGTGAATGGCGACCAAACGGATAACTCGCTGTTTAGTGTCGGCGCAGCCTACGTCTTTGTCCGCAGCGGGACAACTTGGATCCAGGAAGCCTACATGAAAGCCTCCAACAGCGGTAACGGTGACGTATTTGGCTCATCGGTAGCTGTCTCAGGCAATACGGTTGTGGTCGGGGCGCGGGGAGAAGACAGCAACGCTACCGGTATCAACGGCGACGAAACGAACGATTCATACCCTAATTCCGGCGCCGCCTACATCTTCGCCCGCAGCGGTGGGACATGGAGCCAGCAGGCTTACCTGAAGGCCTCTAATTCCGAGCCAGATGACCGCTTTGGTGATTCGGTAGCCCTTTCCGGTGACAAGCTCGTGGTTGGAGCGCGACAAGAAGACAGCGGCGAGACCGGCGTTAACGGTAACCAAACAGACAATTCGGCCGGTAGTGCTGGGGCAGCCTATATCTTCACCCGCAGTGGCGAAACGTGGAACCAACAAGCGTACCTGAAAGCCTCGAACACCGATGGCAGCGACCTGTTTGGTTTTTCAGTCAACATCTCTGGTGATACCGTAATCATCGGAGCGCCTTTTGAAGACGGTAGTACGACCGGCGTGAATGGTGCCGACAACGATTCGACCGCCGATTCCGGGGCAGCGTTCCTGTTCCGGGACTCGTTTTGCTCCAACCAGTCGGGCAATTGGAGCGACGCAGCCACTTGGGTTGGTAGTTCCGTACCGGGAGCTACGCATCATGCCTGCATCGCTGCCGGGGAGACCGTCATCCTGGATGGAGCCGCAGCGGTCGACAGTCTTGTCGTCTATCCTGATGCCACCCTTGACCTGTCTACCTTCAGTTTAACGGCCGAGAATGGCGTCACCAATCACGGTACCCTATCTCAAACACTGACAGTTGACAGCGCCCTGGTGGAATTCCTGCATATTCAGAATGCCGCCAGCACGACCACCTCCTATCGCGGTCTGAACATAGATAGCAGCGGCAGCGGTCAAAATTTGGGAGCCGTTGAGGTGAGTGTGCGAGAAACGGTTGACTGGTATCCGGTTATGAACGGCGATGGCCTAGATACCAGCCAGTATTGCACAACTAACGACGGTAATTCACCGACTTACGCCCAACGCTGCTTTACCATCAAATCCACTAACGAGCCGGTCACAGATGTGACGCTCCGGCTGTGGGGATTGACCAATGAACTGAATGGTATTGCCGAGAGCAACCTGGCGGTCTATCGCAACTCGCCGGGCGGCAGCAGTACCTGGGTTGAGTTGACGGTAAGCGCCGGTACCGGCAGCGATGGTGGAAACTACAGTTTTGCCCAGGCCGACAGCCCCGGCTTTTCCGACTTCCTATTGGGACAAAGTGGTATCGCCCCGACGGCCGTCACCCTGACCGGAGGAGAGGTCAATGATGCGGTTAACCTGCCAGTTTTGATGCTGCTTTCGGCCGTTTTGCTGCTGGGCCTAGTGTCGTTCTACCTGCTTCGTCGGTGGGGATTTGCTGCCCGAAGGCGTCCGACACCTCTTTAGTTTTGGTTAAGATCAACAATTCACTCACCTTTCTTCTTTCGGCCATCATTTAGTAAAACATGTTTTCCCCCCTATATCTGCTACCCGGCTTAACGTCAAGCCGAATTTTTACGTTTGAGGAAAGGTAGAGATTATAGCTGTATCAAACCAACAAATTTTCAATCTTCTCTTTTTTGAATTCAGCTAGCTCCTCTTGCGTTATCAAAAACCTCTGATTCATGAGGGGATATACCGAGTTGATGATACAGGCCACGAAAGCGAATAAAGGCCCTGTGACCAACCTTATGGTCACTTGACGATATTGAAAGCCAAAAAATAGGGCGGGTTGGATGTGTTGGTAGCTGAAATGACCGTATGGATTTTGCCGCTTGCCGGGCCGACCAGTGGTAACACTTGTTACAACGGCGACATGCTCTGGGATGAGATCGTAATGGGACAAAGCCGTGTGCAAGCTGACATAAGAAGCATGCACCATGCGATTAGCAATCAGATAGCTGTGCTGTTGTTCTGATTGATAGGGCGGTCCTAAGGTATAAAGTCCACGCCGGAGCTGAATGACTTTCCCTGAGTTTGTCCAGTCGGTTAATTGTCGTTGGACTTGTTGCGGATTGTCATTTCCTGCACATAGCTGCCCACTTTCGAATAGGGGCAGGGTGAATTTCGGCCGTTTCACCTGCCGTTTGAGGACAATGAGTTGCTGGCGAAGAATAGCGTTTTCTGCGATCAGGTCCTTACGGCTGCGTGTGATGTCAGACGCGACACCCGTGGCAAGAACGGCCGTTTCTGGTTTGGTGGATTGCTTGATAGCTGTTTTGATTTGATGAAAGAAAGTCTTGCAGGCGTTGACGATAGCAGAAAGCATGATGAGGTCTCCATTTTTGTTGGTTGATGTTGATTGGGCATCATAACCAAAATGGTGGAAAACAACGTGGTTTAGACGAGTGAGATTCTATGGATGAGTTAGGTAGCTACCACACGGCAACCGGAAAGCAAGTCTGATCGAACTTTTCGCTCTGGAAGCGCTTGCGCTAAGGCAAAAGCCAGACAGTATTGAATCTATCCCGGCGCTTGAAAACGCCTTAGCCCTCGCCGAATCTGAAGGATATATCCGCATCTTTGTGGATGGGGGGGAACCAATGGTGGCTTTGCTGAGACAGGCTCGTTTAAACGGCCGATATCCGGACTTTATCGACAATTTGCTGGTGGCCTTTTCAAGTGTCGAGGCAAAACCAACCGGGGGAGATTTACTGCCAGAGCCTTTGAGTGAGCGGGAGCTGGAAGTGCTGCAATTGATGGCGGCCGGGATGGGTTCCTTTTCCACCAACTGGTATTGGGTCCAGGAGGGGCTGTCACCAGCTGCCCGTGTGGTCTCTTTTGACCGGGCCGGACTGGGTTGGAGTGCATGAACATACCACTGGGTGATCACCCTTTCGTACGGTCCAATCCCAGGTTGGCGACTTCGCAGTACAAGCATTCTTAACTGACCCTTAATTGGACAATATCAACAGCTAAGGCAGGATCCCCGAATCTTTGTCTACAATTAATCAGTAGTGGATTGACTTGAGTGCCTCTTAGGAACATAAAAGTATGTTGCGCAAATTTGGTGTAGTAATTGGGCTGGCCATCATGATGAGCGGATGCCAGTCAAGCCCGACATTTCTGAATCCCGCCTCCCCAATCTCAACTCGTGAAGCCAACTTGTACCAGATCATTCTAATTATGGCCCTGGTGGTTTTTGTTTTGGTTGAGGGCGCCCTGGTCTTGATTCTGGTCCGTGATCGGAAGCGTTCCGGCGATGAGCAATTACCCCAGCAGGTCTATAACAACAGGCGTCTTGAAGCAATCTGGACAATCATTCCCATCATCCTGGTGGTCATTTTGTTTTTAATGACAGTCAATACGACGAATGGGGTAGCTGCACCGGCTGCCAAAGACAGCGACCTTAATCTGCGGGTGGTTGGTCATCAATGGTGGTGGGAATTTGATTATCTGGACTTGAAAATTGCCACTGCCAACGAACTGCACATTCCAGTGGGCAGGACAGTTCAGATTAACCTGGAGTCGAGGGATGTTATCCACAGCTTCTGGGTTCCGCAGCTTTCTCACAAAACGGACGTCGTCCCCGGCCAGCACAATACCATGTGGCTAAAAGGAGACGAAGTGGGTGTTTATCTCGGCCAGTGCGCTGAGTTCTGCGGCATTGAACATGCCTTGATGCGATTTAGAGTCTTCGTTGACTCGCAGGAAGATTTCGATGCCTGGGTGTCCAACCAGCAGCAGCCAGCCTACCAACCTCAGACGGAGCAGGAGCAGGCCGGTTACAAAGAATTGACCGGGGCCTGCGCGACTTGCCATTCCCTCGATCCAGCTGAGATTGATACCGACAATGAAGGCCCTAACCTGGCTCACTTGCTCACCCGTACTACCTTCGCCGGAGGCACTTTCGACTTGAACGAAACAAATTTGCGCAACTGGCTCCATGATACCCAGGCAATGAAGCCAGGCAACGATATGGAGGTCAACATGTCGTCGCAAAAAATTGATGAGATTATGGCCTACCTCCTGAAACTTAAATAACGGGAAGAGAATTCATGACCGTACAAGCAGCGGATATTTCCCACAAGAGCGATGTTGGCCGAAATGGCCTGCTTTCGTGGATCATGACTGTCGATCACAAGCGGATAGGCATTCTGTACATCTACAGTGCCTTTATCTTTTTCCTGATCGGTGGGCTTGAGGCCCTTCTGATGCGTACTCAGTTGGCCAGGGCGGACAATACCTTTCTGAGTGGCGATCTGTATAACCAAATCTTCACCATGCACGGCACGACGATGATCTTCTTGGTAGTTATGCCGCTCTCAGCCGGCTTTGGTAACTACCTCGTCCCGCTGATGATCGGAGCTAGAGACATGGCCTTTCCCAAGCTCAACGCTCTGAGCTACTGGACTTACCTTTTTGGCGGCGTCTTCATGTACAGTAGCTTCATCTTTGGCGGGGCGCCCAATAACGGATGGTTCAGCTACGCCCCGTTGACCGAAGAGATGTATTCTCCCACACATGGCATGGATTTTTGGGTGATGGGTCTCCTCCTATTGGGCTTGGCGACCACGATCGGCTCCATCAACTTTATTGTCACCATCATCCAACTGCGTGCTCCTGGTATGTCGCTGAACAGAATGCCCCTCTTCGTCTGGACAACCTTCGTGACCTCCTTTCTGGCGGTCTTTTCGCTGCCGTCGCTAACGACAGCCCTGCTGCTCCTGCTGCTCGATCGCCAGCTCGGCGCTCATTTCTATAATGTGGCCAACGGGGGAACGGCCCTGTTATGGCAGCACCTGTTCTGGTTCTTTGGCCACCCTGAAGTATATATCTTGATCTTGCCGGCTATGGGCATTGTATCAATGGTGACGCCGGTCTTTTCTAGCAAGCCGCTATTCGGCTATCAGGCGATTGTCTTCTCGACTATCGCAATCGGTTTTCTGGGCTTTACCGTTTGGGCCCACCACATGTTTGCTACCGGTATGCCGACGGCCTCTTTACTTTTCTTCTCGGCCGACAGCTTCTTGATTGGTGTTCCAACCGGGGTCAAGATTTTTGCCTGGCTGGGGACGATGTGGAAGGGGAAACTGCGATTCACCACGCCAATGATGTTCGCCATCGGTTTTGTGGCACTTTTCCTGATTGGCGGCCTTGATGGTATTCACCTGGCAGTCCTGCCGGTGGATTGGCAGATCACCGATACCTATTACGTGGTAGCCCATATCCATTACGTCTTGTTTGGCGGGGCAATCTTCGCCCTATTTGCTGGTATTTACTACTGGTTCCCCAAAATGTTCGGCCGTCGCCTCAGCGAAACGATAGGCAAATGGCACTTCTGGCTGATGTTTGTCGGCATGAACCTGGTCTTCATGCCCATGCATATGTTGGGAGTCGAGGGCATGCCCCGCCGTATTTACACCTATGGCCCCGGCCGTGGCTGGGAGATCTGGAACCTGGTGGAGACTATTGGCGCATTTATCATCGCCCTCAGTATCCTGATCTTCATCACCAACTATGTCGTCTCAATGCGAAAAGAACCAACCAACGAAGCGGACCCATGGGACGGCTTCACCCTGGAGTGGACAACCAGTTCACCGCCACCGGATTACAATTTTGCCGAGATTCCAACCGTCCGTAGCTTGCGTCCCTTGTGGGATCAAAAACATCCTGAGCTGGCGGATTGGCGAGCAGACCGGGAGATGGGGAAATGAGTTCCCTGAACACGGCGCAGCCAACCACCCGAATTAGCACCAGCCGGTTGGCCCTCATGGTTGTTTTGGGTACAGAATCGGTCTTCTTTCTAACCTTACTGGTCGCTTATGCCGCCCTGCGTGACCAGTCTTCGTGGAACATGTCCCACACCCTTGAACGCCTGTCCATTCCCCTGGCCAATACGGCCGTCTTGCTGGCCAGCGCCTTTGCCGTTTGGTGGTCGAATCAGGCAATCGATCGTGGTCGGCAGTCTGCCTTGCGAGCCGGGCTGATAGTCACGCTGTTCCTGGGGTTAATCTTTGTTGTCGGTCAAAATTACGAATTCGGTCATGCTGGTCTGCGGATTGACGATCAAGCCTTTGGTGGAGTTTTCTTCACCTTAATGGGCTTCCACGCGGTGCACGTACTGGCTGGCGTCGTCTTTCTGGCGCTCAATTTGGCCCGGGCCAACCTGGGTGATTTTTCGGCCGAACGGCACGAAGCTGTCGAATTGGGTACCGGATTCTGGTATTACGTGACCGTAGTGTGGCTTGTCCTGTTCACGGCGCTGTACCTGGTATGAATAAGTTTCTAATGGTCGGTTGGACCTGGTCTCCGAGCGTCGTGATCGGCTTCGTTCTTTGGACGCTGCTCTTCTTGTGGTCGTGCCGAGTCAGGCCTATGCCTCTGGGGCAGCAAATCGCGTTTCATCTTGGAACGCTGGTTGGGCTGATGGCCCTAGTCTCGCCTCTAGACGAACTGGGCGACCGGTTCTTGTTTAGCGCCCATATGGTCCAACACCTGCTGCTGATGTTCGTTACCGTTCCATTATGGTTGGTCGGCACACCTGGCTGGCTCGTCGACAGGATCATTCCCAAAGGTTTAGTGTTTCTAGCCAATAGCCTGACCAGACCGATCTCCTCCTTCTTCATCTTTGTAGGAGTGTTGTACGTCTGGCATATTCCGGCCGTTTATAATCTGGCCCAGGAGAGCGAAGTCATTCACATTTTCGAGCACTTGACTTTTATCGGGGCAGCACTGATCGGCTGGTGGCCGGTAGCCGGGGCAGAGACTGCCCGTTTTCCTAAACCGGAGCCACCGGCACGTATGTTATATCTGTTTTTGCTAGCCATCCCCTGCACGGCCCTGGCGGCCGCATTGACCTTTGCCCGCACGCCACTCTACGCATATTATGTGAATGCCCCACACATCTTTGCCCTCGATGCTTTGCAGGATCAGCGCCTCGGCGGGCTGCTGATGTGGCTTCCCACCCATATGGTTTTGTTGCTGGCCATGGGCCTTACCTTTCGTCATTGGTTTGCCACAGCCGACCGGCAGCCCCAACGGGAGCAATCAATGGTGGAAAAGCATGCCGGTGGCCATTTGACAAATGGGATTCGAGAATTAGGATATTAAAATGGAAGATCACCCTGAAATTCACTTGCCGTCTCCTAGCTACTGGCCGATCGTCTTGGCTTTTGGCATGGCTCTGATCGCCGTTGGTGTGGTTTCGACTATTTTCATCAGCCTCGTGGGCGTTGTTGTGTTGCTCGTAGCCATCGCCGGCTGGACATGGGAGAATCGGGTCGCTGAACAGGAGGAACCTCATGAGTGACGCCCATGCTTCAAACTCTGCCCCAATCGCTCAACACGAGAATACCAAGATGGCGATGTGGCTCTTCTTGGGCGGTGAAGTGGTTTTCTTCGTCTCGCTTATCCTATTGATCATTTTTTCCCGGCTGACGAACAGTGCCTATGATGCCCAATTCCGTTCCCACCTGAGCATCCCAATCATAGCGCTGAATACCTTTGTCCTGGTGACCAGCAGCTTCTTCGTGGTTCGGGCCCTCGAAGCGATCAGCTTCAAGGGCGATCAGAAGGGATTGCGCAATAATTTGCTGGTGGTGATGTTGCTCGGCCTGATATTCCTGGGGGGCCAGGCCTTTGAGTGGAGTACATTATTCGGCGAAGGGGTCAACTATTCAAGTACGTATGGTACATCGTTCTTCACGGTGACCGGCATCCATGGAACGCACGTCTTTGTCGGCATCGTTTGGGCCATTTACCTGCTGGTGGGTCATCGGCGTCAGCCAATGACGAAGCAGAACCACCTGGCAATAGAGAACTTTGGCCTGTACTGGCATTTCGTCGATATCGTCTGGATCGTCCTCTTCACCGTGATTTACTTGATTTAGGAGAATACATGGAATCCGAGAAACGTCCCAATTATCTTGCGGTCTTCATTATTCTGGCTCTCTTCACCTTGATCGAGACGCTGGTTAGCTATATTCAGCAGACAACCATTAAGGTTCCCACGCTGGTGATCCTGGCGGTTGTAAAGGCCCTGCTGGTGTTGCTCTATTTCATGCATTTGAAGTTTGACTCCAAACTATTCCTCTACCTTTTCATCCCAGGTTGTATTCTGGTGATCCCCCTCATCCTGATTCTTACCGTGGTCTTGCCCTTGATTGTCTAACCACTTTCCAGTTTTAGGTGAATTAAACCACATCGTTGCTCTGGGGGAAATCTGATTTTTCAATGCAATTCTCCTGTGGCTGTAATAGTTTAACCCCTGAACCCGAAGCCTATCTTGCACTATGTGGGCGAGAGAGCTAAACTGCACTTATCATGCCAACATATCATGTCCTGGTAGTGGACGACGATCCGCTGGTTTGTAAAGGACTGAAATTTAATCTTGAACAGTCCGGATATAAGGTTTCGACCGCCAGCACGGCCCGCAGCGCCCTGGAGCTGGTTAGCCGCATCTTGTTTGACGTCGCCCTTCTTGATATCGGTTTACCTGATGAAAATGGCTTTGATCTATGCAAGAGGCTGCAA
>JBAPRX010000798.1:0-4988 GCA_049281335.1 Promineifilaceae bacterium (SeqCode) | reverse complement strand
GGTTAACATAATATTGAGATTGTCAGTCAAACAGCGGTTTTAACGTGCTTCTTGTCTCAGTCTGGGGCATTTATCCCCAAGCACCAAGCCAAGCAGATGAAATAATTATATCGGTAATGGCAAATATATGGGCAAGACGGCGCGGAGAAAATGTTCCAGTGAAATTCAACGCCTTTCCGCGCCGTCCTGCCCCTACCGGGTTGCCGAATTATTTTATGAATCTTTACAAACCATTGACAAGCGTCGCATGGTGAGCAGGACGTTTATCCTATACCCCTTGCTTTGTAAGATGTCCAAGATTATATTAGACCTATGAATAAAAAAGAACTTTATCGGGGTTGTTTATTAGGACTGGCTGCCGGTGATGCAGTTGGGACGACGCTTGAGTTCAAAAGCCCCGGAACTTTTGAGCCGATCACCGATATGGTGGGCGGCGGGCCGTTTAATCTCCAACCGGGTCAGTGGACGGATGATACTTCTATGGCGCTCTGTTTAGCAGAAAGCCTTATTATTAAGCGTGGTTTTGATCCGACGGATCAGATGGAACGCTATCTACGTTGGTATCGAGAAGGCTATCTCAGCAGCACAGGAACCTGCTTTGACATCGGCAATACGGTTCTGAACGCCCTTCGGCATTTTGAGAATACGGGTAATTCTTTTGCCGGTTCCCCGGATACCGGAACGGCCGGAAATGGCTCTCTGATGCGTCTGGCCCCGGTGCTGATGTTTTATGCCAACGATTTCATCACCGCGCTTGCTCATGCCGCCAGCAGCTCTTGCACAACCCACGCTGCCAGCACGGCCGTTAATGCCTGCCAATATTTTGGGGCGCTGTTAATCGGCGCATTCAATGGGGAAAGCAAGGCAACTTTGCTCTCCCCCTACTACACCCCTATCCCAGGGTATTGGGACGAAACATTTTTGGTTCCAAGCATTGCAGAAATTGCTGAAGGTTCTTACAAAAAACGCAATCCACCTGAGATTAAAGGTACCGGCTTCGTTGTAAGGTCTTTAGAGGCAGCGTTGTGGGCTTTTTACAACAGCAATAATTTCCGAGAGGGATGCCTGATGGCCGCCAATCTGGGCGACGATGCCGACACGACAGCCGCTATTTATGGGCAGTTGGCAGGAGCGTTTTATGGTGAGCAAGATATCCCGCTCTCCTGGCGTGAAAAGCTCGCCAAACGTCAGATAATCGAAGCTACGGCCGACAAACTTTATGAACTGGCAAACGCCAAATAGGTTGAGCCATGTCTGTCCAACCGGCAAAAGATAACGCGCCCATAACGGCCGACAAGAAAGTCACCATTCTGACCATCTAGAAGAAAAAGGGGCGTCGGGAGCGCAGCCGCTATTCTCAAACCTGATGGGGTGGAGATTAGGTAAAAGTTTCACAAAATGACCCCCACAAAGGCATGATAACGGGAAATTTTATCGATTTTCTAAATATGAATGGTTGTCTTGGCTATATTATGCTACACTTATACTTGTATCTACTCAGGTGACTGGCACTCTTGCGAGGATTTACCGCACGGTACGTCCTGGTGCCAGTCATCCCCCCTTTTTGACAGTGGCAAAATTCCCTCTATTAACGACTCCAAAAACCGATAACACCTTCTGCGATTGTGTTGGCTCCGCTGCCGTCAATGGGCTGGACTAATATTTGAGGAATGTTATCTTCAACCACAGGCAGCACCAGGGAGCGGCTGTCCGGCGACCAGATGTGATGGCTCAAAGCGTACTGGTCGAAGAATGGCAAAAACTGAAAGACAAAAAGGCTGGTTGGCTCAAAGGCTCTCAAACGGTGAATAGAACCGTCCAGGGTATCAGCTACCCACAACTCCAGAAAGAGACCATCATTCCCCTGTAGATTCGGTTTCCCAACCGAGTATTCCTTACCAGGGAGTGTGGCCTGGATAGCGCTGTCGTCTTCATTGACAACGGTAAAATAGGCAATGTAACGGCCGTCTGGCGACCAGAAGAAGGCAACAACGAGATCATCTACCAGAACGCGGCTTTCTCCTGTCTCCGCATCAAGCAGGTGCAGCGGCCCATAAAAGACCGGCGCTTCAAGACCGGGGGTGATATAAGCCAGCGTTTCTGAGGTGGGACTCCAATTCATGGCGATCAGCCCCATATGTGACTCCGTATGTTTTGGTTGGCCGCTTTCTACATCGAAAATGGTCAACTGACCGTTATCCGCCTCATCTACCTGCGCATAAGCCCATAAACGGCCGCTTGGCGAGATGCCAGGAGCCTGAAAAAAACCTGGGGCCGAAATGTTGTCGCCATCGCCGCTGCCATTGGGATCAATCAAAGCCAGCCGGGAATCTTCCCCAGAAATGCCACTGTGAATCAAAATTCGATCCCCGGTGGGCGTCCAATCCCAATAGAATGGTTGGCCTGTTGCCAGCAGATGGCTGCTGTCTGCCAGTATATTCCCGATGTGAAGTCCCAATCCATTGGGATGATTTGCCAGGAAGGAAACTTGTTGACTGTCGGGCGCCCAGTATAAATAAATCGGCGCTTCACTTTCGCTTTGATACAACGTTTGAATTTCACTGTCTTCCTGATCCTGGACAACATAGACCCCAACGCTGTTCTCATCCAAGCCGATTACGGCCAGATGGCTGTTGTCCGGCGACCAGGCAGGAAATTGGAAACTCTGCCCTTCATCGGCTAACAGCCGTTGATCTGTACCGTCGGGGGCAATGGTTGCCAGCCCCTGTCCTAATGCGATATAGGCTATCCGATTCACCCCGCTTGTCGTTTCAACTTCGGTGATAATCGTTGCCTCAACAGGGGCGGCGGTGGGAGAAGGTTGTTCCTGACGGCCGTTACGCAAAAAGAGCAATACAGCCAGCGGAGTCGAAATGATGCCGCACAACATGACCACTAGCAATAGACAGGCTACACCGCGAATCGCCCAACGGCGTGTGTTCCTCCCATCTCCTGTTTCATTTTCTATAATGCTCTCTTGTGGTTCATCCATGATTGTTTCCTAACTCATCTATTGTCAGCAGCCAACTTTTTTACAACACTACGCCACCGGGCTGCCGGTGAATAAACTGACCTGCTCCTCGTTCCCCTAACCAGCGGTCGCGGTCTACAATCAGGCGGCCTCTTAAGAAAACCTGTTCCGGCCAACCGGTCACTTCCAGCCCTTCATAAACGTTATAATCGGTATTCATGTGGTGGCTGCTGGCCCGGATGGTGCGTTCCAGTGTCGGATCCCAGACAACAATGTCGGCATCGGAACCGACTGAAATTGTCCCTTTGCGAGGGTACATATCGAAGATACGGGCGGGATTGGTGCTGGTCAGGGCAACGAAGCGGTTGGGGGAAATACGGCCGCTGTTGACACCCCACTGCCAAGTTACGACCATTCGATCTTCTATGCCGGGCAGACCGTTGGGAATGCGGGTAAAGGTTTCCCGGCCTAACTCTTTGCCGGGAGGACGGCCGTTTATGCCACCTTCGAAGAAAAAGGGACAGTGGTCGGTCGAGACAACTTGGAGCGTGTTCCCGGCCAGCGCCGACCAAAGAACGTCGGCGTCTGCCCTGGTTCGGAGCGGTGGGGAGCAGACGAATTTTGCCCCTTCAAAGGGATTTTCGGCCGTTCCCTGTAATTTTTCCTCGGACAGTCCCAGATATTGAGAACAGCTTTCGCCCATCACTCTGAACCCCTTGGCCCGGCCCAATGCCAGTTGTTCGACTGACCCGGCGCAGGTCATGTGAACGACATACAACCGCGCACCGCTGACGCCTGCCAGGGAGACGGCGCGGCAGGTCGCTTCGCTTTCGACCAGGGCGGGATGGGCGGCCAGATGATAATGGGGGGCGGTTTTTCCTGCTGCCAACAGTTGGGCCGTTAGCTCTGCGATGACGTCTCCGTTCTCAGCATGAACCATTACCAGGAGGTCGTGTTCGGCCGCTGCACACATTGTTTTGAACAGGGCGGTGTCGTCCACCTGGAAAGTGCCTTTATAGGCCATTAGCAGCTTGATACTGGTAATGCCTTCTTCTACCAGATGGGGGATTTCCTCGTAAATGGCGTCCTGGGCATCGGTCACATTGGCATGGAAGCTGTAATCAATGCAGGCTTTATCGGCCGCTTTCTCATGCCATCGTTTCAACCCATCCCGCAGGGAACCCTCTTTGGGCTGAATGGCAAAATCAATGTGGCTGGTTGTGCCGCCAAAAGCGGCCGCTCGCTGGCCGGTGAAGAAGTCGTCTGATGAAATGGTGCCAGAGACGGGCAGTTCCAGGTGGGTGTGAACGTCAATACCTCCGGGTAGGAGGAGCTTCCCTCTGGCATCGTAGACCTGGCGGCCTTCTTCGGGAAAAGAACGGCCGAGGGCGGCGATTGTTTCACCTTCGATCAGGATATCTGCCTGGAATGTGTCTGCGGCCGTTATGATGGTTCCATTTTTTATTATCGTACCCATAAATGGAATAATACAGCAGCCAATGGGTTTACTCAATATTGTTAAAGAAGGTTTTTAACTGATCATTAGATGTGGTAAATTTGTGGCATGAAAAATAGTGTTTATGAAGAAGTTAGTAACAATCAAATCTCGCTTTCTGTCACACCCCTGTTGAGGACTTTGGCCTTGACGGGGCTGTTAAGTACCGTGCTGCTCATTATGGTGGGCAGCTTTGTTCGGGTCAGCGGCAACGGCCTGGGCTGTCCTGACTGGCCGCTTTGTTATGGGCGAGCTGTTCCCCCCTCTAAAAATTTGAGCGCGTGGATTGAGTTTAGTCACCGGCTGTTGGGCGGTATCGTCAGTTTGCAAATTGTGGCTATTATCTTTCTGTCCTGGCGGCATTACCGAAACAATAAGTTAATCTGGCGAACGGCCGTTGCGACCGGCCTTGTTCTTATTGTGCAGGTGAGCCTGGGCGGGCTGCATGTCCTCAATGAACTGCCCAGTTGGACCGGCCTCGTTCATACGGCCGTTGCTATGGGCGTTGCCGGACTGCTGGCA
>JBAPRX010000797.1:0-4612 GCA_049281335.1 Promineifilaceae bacterium (SeqCode) | reverse complement strand
CCTTGAAGGGTACTACTCCGATTCACAGTTGTTCAAATTATTCAGTTGGCACAAATGGTAACACGCTCCCCCGCCGGTTGTCAAGAACAAAAAACTGTTTATTATCTATATATGCCGTCTCCATTTCCAGGTATGTATCCCTTATCCTAAACATCTCTGTCCCTCTGCGCCTTTGCGTTAAATTCCTTCCTATGTCCCCAACTCGTCTCGCCTTCCTCGCCGGTGTCAAAGCTGAACTGCCCATCTTATTGGGGGTTCTCCCATTTGGTATGATTTATGGCGTTTTGGCGATTGAGGCGGGTCTGCCCATTGTTCAGGCCCAGGCTATGTCGGCCGTTGTCTTTGCCGGGTCTGCTCAATTTGTCATCACTCAACTTGTGACCATCGGTTCACCGGCTTTGGTCATTATCGTCACGGCCGTGCTTGTTAATCTTCGACACACCCTTTACAGCGCTTCCCTGGCTCCCTATTTACGCCATTTACGGCCGCGCTGGCAGTGGCTCCTGGCTTACCTCCTGACCGACGAAGCCTATGCCGTTGCCGTCCGTCATTATCAGGAAGGCCGGGAAATCAAATACAAACATTGGTATTTTCTTGGGGCGGGGCTGGCGCTCTGGACAACCTGGCAGTTCAGCACCGCTGCCGGTATCCTTCTTGGCGCTCAAATACCATCTGAATGGTCGCTCGACTTTACCCTGGCCCTGACTTTTATTGCCATCGTTGTCCCTGCCTTGAAGGAGAGAGCGGATTTGGCTGCTGCTTTGACCGGTGGGATTACGGCCGTTTTGCTGGTTGGCCTCCCTTACAAGTTAGGGCTGGTTATCGGCGCTTTGTTTGGCATTACTGTTGGCGTCCTGGTTGACAGATATTCAAACGAGAACGCTTATATCGAATGACAAAAAATTTGTGGAAATTGGTGTTCATTCGTGACTCAACTGAAAGAAGGTTAAAAACCGGGTTTTTACTCATAATTAATCTAGTAAATTCCAAGTGGCTAATCAAAAAACCCGGTTTTTTCAGTGAACTCATTCGAGGCTTATTAGAGGAATAGTATGGTTATTACTGACATTGAACAACTAACGCCTGACTGGATGACCCAGGCGCTGCAAAGACATGGCCTTTCCGGTGAGATTACGGCCGTTGAAACGGAACATTTGCATGGAACCTGGTCGAAGATGTACCGAATACGGCCGAGCTACAGCGTTTCCAATCCGGACCTTCCCGAAAGTTTCCTTCTCAAAATTTGTTCTGGCGAACATGCCGTCTTTGGTCCTTCTGAGGTTTACTATTACACGATGGACTACGCCAACCTGCCAGACGCGCCGATTCCTAGATGCTACGATGGCGTATACCAGAGTGAGCCTCGTGGATACCATCTTTTGGTGGAAGATTTATCGGCTACCCACAAGGATACCTGGGAGATGCCGCCGACATTGGAACGGGGAAAGGCTGTTGCGGAAGCGTTGGCCCGCCTTCATGCGCATTACTGGGGGCCGGATCGCATCGAATCTATCGGGGAAAAGATTCCGGGGGCGCTTGAAATCGGCCGATATGTCGGCCACAACAAGCAGGGGCTGCACCCCCTCTTTGATACGATGGGAGATGCCCTGCCCCCTGACTGGCGGCAGGTATTGGAGGATGTTTTTGCCTACCACCCCGCCGCGATGTTGGCTCGGACGCGGCGACCGGCCGGCTTCACCATCGTTCACGGAGATGTTAATTCCGGCAATATCCTGGCCCCGATTGATGGCGGAGACGGCCGAATTTATCTCATTGACCGCCAACCGTTTGACTGGTCGCTAACCTGCTGGCTGGGTGCGGCCGATCTGGCCTACATGATGGTTGAGTGGTGGGATACGGAGATGCGACGGGAACACGAAATGACCGTTTTGCGCCATTACCAGTCCTGTCTTGAAGCGTTAGGCGCGGAGTATCCCTGGGGGTTGCTCGTGAATGATTACCGGCTGTCGGCCGTTAAAAGTCTTCAAGGCGCAGTGGAGTGGTGCGTTCTGGAAGAAGACCGCAACGACAAGCGCTGGGTATGGGAACCGAAGCTGCATAAGGCGATGGCGGCTTATTTTGACCTGGACTGTGCGGAAATAATGCAAATTCGCTAGTTAGCAGGAGATAATTCTATATAATGCCTCTTTCTTTCATTACTTCTTGTTGATCTTCGTGATCAATATAGGCAAGAATCTTCGGTTGATTCTCCACAAACTGAAGTAAATAAGTTATCTCAAAATAAATCTGTTCTCCCCCTGTTTTCTTATATTTTGCGGCCCATTCTACCGTTACAAGAGAATACTGGTTGGTGATTGGATTTTCATGGACAGATATTACCTGTATTGACTCCATGCCGGTTTTTTCATTGAACTCATATACTTGTTTTAACCATTCCAGAAATTGTTCATCATTTTTGAATGCAGCACTGCCCGAAGGAGCAGCAGCAATAAACTCATTGGCGTAAAGATTGGCATGAGGTTCTGGTTCTGGCCTCATAGCAACGAAAGCATAGGTCCAAAAAAGTTCTCTATTGTAGAAACACGATCCATCCTGTTTTACTCCGTTATTTATCAATGTATCGGCATTTAGACCATAATTATAGCTGCATTTTAGAAGAAACCTGACTCTGCCACGATCTCATCGGCCGAAATGAAGGTTGCTTCTTCGATTGTTCGGCCGCTTCGCTTCAAGTAGGCCTGGATGACGTGGTAGCCAATGGTGTAGCCGCCGTAGGTTGGCATTCCGCCCAGCGGTTCATAGCCGTTTTCTGCTGCGAGGGTATCCCCGAAGATATAGCTTCGAATGGTGTTAAACCCTGTCTTATGTAAACCTTCGCCGATCAGCCGCCGGGCTGTCTCGAATGTGTCCTGGTCGTAGTCCACGATGAAATAGCCGATTTTGTCCTGCCCAAAGATGGAACCGGCAAACGACTCGGCCGTTCCTTCCAGCACAATATAATCCGCCACACTGGTACTCATCATATTCCAGGGAAACGCCTTCAACCGGATCAGATGGTGCATCTCATGGGCCAGCAGTCCACCCAGGCGGGGCAGATTGTATTCATTCGGTTCCCAAAACTGCCCGATAAGCCGGGGAGCCATCCAATCTGTTGCGCCGGTGTACCCCCGTTCAAAGCTGTGGGATCGAGTCGGGTCTGCCAGCACCAGCCAGCCCTCGACCGTATTGAACGGAATGCGATCCGCGTAAGGCTCAAAGCGGGCGGCTGCTTCAAGCAGCGCTTCATGGCCGCGCTGCCAGGCATCGGCCGTTTCCATCGTTTCCAGCATGGCCGCGATCTCGGCCGTCTGCTCCGGCAGGAGCCAGTTCCAGGCTTTTGCTCCGGCCAGGGGGTCGGTGCTGCCACTGTTCCCAAAACGGCCGCCGACCATCGCCATCATCTGCTGCCAGGGCTGGACAAAACGGTCAAGGTAAAGCTGCTGCCGAACGGCCGGATCAGACGCCTCCAGAATCCGGTGGTAATACTCATTTGTCGGTATCCAATTAATGTCCATCATTTCAAAATCCTTCCAATCAACAAGCTAACCGCAGTTTAGCCATCAACCCATTGCTCCGTCCCGCGCATCACAAAAGACCCCAATCGCCTCTCTGAAAAAGCCCGGCATTTCGGGATGCAGTTGTTCAAAAAAGTCTCTAAATTCCGGGTCTTCCACGTACCCATTACCCAAAAGGCGAAATACCTCAATAGACGGCTCCCAAAAGTAATGTAGAAAGGCGAACCAACGGGTGACAATGGCCTGAACGGCTTCGCTTTCAGCCCCCTCGTCCATATGGGCCAGCAGGTCTTGTTGAATCGCCAGCCCTTCCGCCATAATCTGCTCCTTCTCTTCGGCCGTTCGCTCATTCCAACTTCGATTTGAAGCTTCAACCGTTTCCGCCCCCCACCGTCGGGCAGCCTCTTCTGCATACGCTTCCTGCGTTTCTTCGTCAAAGCCATCAAATAAATCTGTTGACATCATATCCTTCTCTCCCTTCAAATGTAGAATGGTTTCATCCAACGTGTCAATCAACCGTTGGAGACGGGCTGCCCGCCTGAGCAGCGCTTCCCGATGCGTCTCCATCATTTTCAGTTGGTCAAAATCCGGCCGATCCATCATCTCCTTAATTTGATTCAAACTGAAATCCATCTCTCGGAAAAAAAGAATTTGCTGGAGTCTCAGCAGCGCCTCTTTCTGGTAACAGCGATAGCCATTTTGACGAACCGTAGTCGGCTTTAACAGCCCAATCTCATCATAATAACGAATCGTTCTTGGGCTGACCCCACTCAGGCCAGCCACATCACTCACTGTCAAATACATATGCTCTCCAAAAGGGCGCCAGGCATCCTCATTTCGACTGCCTTATGCCACGAATACCAATGACCTGCATAGCATAAACTATGACGTTACGTAAATGTCAAGCACACTCTTTTTCTTGCCCATCTTGCTCATCTTACTTTAGCAAACTATTTCATTATTACATCTCGGCCGTCTCGCATGGATAGAAAGCTTGATGTATCATTTCTTCCCACAGTCGCGTCCCCTTAAAAAATAACTCACGCAGAGGCGCAAAGGGCGCAAAGGGTTAAAGGCTTTCATTATTAGTGGTATCC
>JBAPRX010000796.1:0-2894 GCA_049281335.1 Promineifilaceae bacterium (SeqCode) | reverse complement strand
GTATACCATGCATCCCAAACGCCCGCGCCCCATCAATATTCGCCTCTGCATCATCCACAAAAACAACCTCCCCCGGTTCCAATCCCAACCGTTCACAGGTCAAAGCGTAAATTCGTGAGTCAGGCTTTGCCAACCCCACCTCATGCGAGTAAATAATAAAATCGCAGCACTCCTCAAACTGATAATGGGCCTGTTCCCGTTCCCGCGCCCCCACAAAGCTGTTACTCAAAATAGCCGTCTGGAAACGCGGCCGTAATCCTCGAAAATAATCCGTCAGTTCAACATTCAGCGTCCCAAGATACTCCCGCCACATCTCATCCATCATCTCATTCAACAACAACTCACTCATCCCCAATCTTTCCCCAACTGCCCGGTAAACATCCGCCTCAGAAATCGTGCCAATGCTCCCGCCTTCCCACACATCCCCCAACCGCGCACCCATTTCACCCGGTTCAAGTTCGAGCTTCCGTTCCCACTCCGCCATAACGCCCAAATCAGGCGTATACTCTAGCACTCCGCCAATATCAAAAACAATGCCACGAATCGCCATCACCAATCACCAATCACCATTCACCATTCACCAATTTCCCACCCCAATCCGCTGGATCAACATCGGCCGTTGACTGTGAGAAAGTCCATACATACCCACCAGGGTCTTCAACCGAATACTGCCGCTCGCCAAAAGGATAATCCGTCGGCGAGCTAATGATTCGTGCCCCCACCGCCCTGGCCCGCTCATAATGCCCATCCACATCCGCAACCTGCACCATTATCGAATGAGAAGCAAAACCTTGCTGCGGCCGTTCCGCATCCTCCCCGCTCCGCGCCGTCACAACCACTGACGCCCCACCAAAAATCAATTGAGCGCGATGATTACCAATTCGCAGCCGTTCCTGAAACCCAAACGTCTCACACAGCCACGAAACGGCCGAACTCACATCATCATAAGCCAGGACAGGAACAATAACTCCCGGCGGCATTGAGCGATTGAACATATGTGCGATTCTAACACAGGTGCCGGACTCGCGACAATGATTTCGAAACTGTTCAACCGTTCACTATTCACTTTTCACTTCTAACTGTAAAGTAAGAAAAGGCTCCCCCTCTAAGTCAACATGCCCTAAATCGCCCGCATCCGGTTCCCCCGCTTATTATGCTCCACCTCAGCCAGCCCCAACGCCTCCATCAAAGGGGGAATATACATCCCAAAACGGCCGCGCAGTCCCTTCTTCAACCCATACCACCCGCCAACCGGGTTATCCGGTGAACGCCCCCAATGTTCGACCGTTCCCTCTTTAGCCTCCTTCTGCTCGTCCTTACTCCCCAATTCCATCCAATCACCATGCTCCTTCAGCATCGCATGAAGGTCAGCCAGGCAGCGGTAATCATAATACAGGACCGTTTTACCAACAGTACAGACCAACACCTCTCGGCCGTCTTTCTCATCCACATACATCTCATACTCCGACGTCAAAGGCGGGGTCTGTAATTTCCAGGGATTATCTTTCGTTCTTTTTTCCACTTTTATTTCTCCTTTTTCCTCTTTAGACGAACCACCACCCAAAAACGATAGGAAATTCACCAAATTCGTTCCCCAAAAACCCTTACGTTTTACGCTTTACGCATCCTCCTCCCCCAAATACGCCTCCATCACCTGCCGGTTATGCTCCAAATGATGAAGCTGCAGCTCGGCCGCATCCGACTCAAAGGGGTCAAGCTCCTGCAAAATCTTCATCCGCAGATCAAACAGTTCATCCTTGCTGCGCTTCTCCGCTTCCCGCACCATCTTAATCTTCACCAGCTCCTCCTGGGCCTGCTGCTTGGGATTAAAAATGCCGTTCAGCTCCGTACACTGGTAACAAATCCCCTCCTTGTTAATCAGAGAACAGCGGTTGTCGAAAACCTCAATCATCTTCGAACGGCCGACACGCAAATAATACTTCACCATCGCCTCCGTACTCTGAATGATCTCTGCAATCTCCTTCACCTTAAAGCCATACACCTCTTTCAACAGCACCACCAAATGCTGTTCCAATGGCAGCGATTTCGACACACAGGTAAAGCAGAAAGCGATATGCTCCCGAATTTCAAAATTTCCCCGAGCCGAGGTTTGGCGAATGTACATCGCCTCTTGAAAAAACGGCCGGTTGTTCAAGGCCGCCTCCCGACAAATATCGGTCACATTCTCCGGCCAACGCTTCCTCGCCCGCAGCAAATCCCTGGCGTGGTTCGAGGCGATGGCAAAAACCCAGGTCTTCAGAGACGACTCCCCTCTAAATGTGTCAATTTTGGATTGGGCAGTAACATAAGTATCCTGAACAATATCTTCCGTATCCTGAACACTTGCCGTCATTCGCAAAATAAAAGATGCCAATTGTCCTCGAAACGATTCAAACTCTTCGCTAAGTTCAGTTACATTCATAAGCATCTATTTTCCCGGCAGACATTTTATCGCTTGCCTGCATAATACTATAGCCGCTTAACCTGACCCAGACAATAAAATTTTTTTAGCCTTTACATCGCAGGAATGCGCCTTTGCCTAAGTTATTTTTAGAGTAGAATTACAGTATGTCAGCGAAAACAGTAACCCTTCGCCACATCCGCGACGACCAGGGCGTACGCTACCTTGGCGCGACTCTAGAAGAAGACGGCACCCTGACCATAGAAAGCCAGGACCTCGGCGACGGCGTCGAGCAGTTCTTCGGCCCCGGTAACATCGAATACGAATGGGTGTGGACAATTCCTCCCTCGGAGGTGGCAAAGCTAACGTCCGCCCTCAATCTGGGCAGCGATATTCTCGACGCCCTCCTCACCCGATTCTCCAACGAAGCCGCCGCCCAAATCCAACCATTCCTGGATGAACACAACATCGAATACGAGTCCTGGTCCCGCAT
>JBAPRX010000795.1:0-1878 GCA_049281335.1 Promineifilaceae bacterium (SeqCode) | reverse complement strand
GTCCATAGACGATGGCAGGCTGATCCGGGGATAGGATATGGGTGTCGGATACGAGGGCGACATCGGCCGCCAACAGCTCCTTATTTTCCGGCACGAAGGAACTTAAGCTGTGACCGCCGCTTTCTTCTTCGCCCTCAACCAGAAATTTCACATTAACGGGCAAACGGCCTTTTCCTTCCAAAAACGCCTCTACTGCCTTGACATGGATATAAGCCTGACCTTTGTCATCGGCCGAACCACGAGCGAAGATATAATCATCCTTGACAGTCGGCTCAAATGGTGGCGTATCCCAGAGATAGATCGGATCGGCTGGCTGCACATCATAATGACCATAAATCAATACCGTTGGCGCATCCGGCCCGGCATGGAGCCAATCGCTGTAAACCAGGGGGTTGCCGTCTGTAGGAATCTCCTGAACATTTTCCAGTCCCGCTTCCTGCATGGCTTCTGCCAGCCAATCTGCGGCCGCTTCCGTCTCTGCTTTCCGTTCCGGCTGGGTTCCAATACTTGGAATGCGTAAAAAGGCTTTCAACTCCTCCAGATGTCTTTCTTTTGAATTTCGGGCGTATGTCAGAGCATTTTCTGTTGCGGGGGCTATTTTTCTTAATTCACTCATTCTTCAAACTCATTCGCAATAAACGGCTAAATGGGGTTATAATCGGCTAGTTTGCCAACTGATTAGCTGCTAACCTTGTGGTTAAGTACCGGCGAGTTTTCCAACAGTCAGCATTACCTGCTGCCGATTGCAGCGGTTCGGTCTTTTGTTGGGACTATCATAGGATAAAACTGGCCGATACCAGGATTATAACGCAGGGTTTGAGAAAGAAAAACGAGACTTCTTATTTTTATGAGTGAACACATTGCCACTACGGCGGAATCAACTTCAGAGAATATCCTCGCCCATCTGGAGAGCATTCTTTTTGTTGCCAGCGGGCCGGTATCCACCGGTCGTCTTGCTAAAACACTTGATATAACTCCGGCGGCGGTTGAGAAGCTGCTGGTGAACCTGGAAGATGGTTATCACCAACGGGGATTAAGGCTTCAACGAAGCGACGGTTCTGTACAATTAACCACTGCCCCCGAAAACAGTGAAATGGTTGAACGGTTTCTGGGCCTGGAACTGACAACGCGGTTGAGCCAGGCAGCGTTGGAGGTTCTGGCAATTGTCACCTTTCTCCAACCCACTACCCGGCCCCAGATAGACCAGATTCGAGGGGTCAACTCGGACAGTTCCCTGCGGACCTTGTTGAGTCAGGGGTTGATCGAGGAAGTCGGCCGTTTGGAAACACCAGGACGGCCGATTTTGTATGGAACCACGCCTGAATTCCTGCAACATTTCGGCCTTAATTCATTGGAAGAACTCCCTCAACTTTCAGAGGAACTGGAAGAAGAGGAATAAGGAATGAGTGAGAAGCTTCAGAAAATAATGTCGCGGGCCGGTCTTGGTTCGCGCAGGCAAAATGAAGAAGTGATTGCTGCCGGACGTGTCCGGGTCAATGGTGCGGTTGCCAAATTGGGGGACCGGGCCGAGCAAAACAAGGACCGTATTGAGGTGGACGGCAAACTGCTTCAATTTGACGACAAAATCTATATCAAACTCTACAAGCCGAAAGGCGTTCTCTCTTCGACTGAGGATGAGTTGGATAGAGGACGGCCGACTGTGCGCGATATGATTGATTTACCCGGCCATCTGTATCCGGTCGGCCGTCTGGATAAACAGAGTGAAGGGTTAATGCTGCTGACCAATGATGGCAAATTGACCCATCGCCTAACTCACCCCCGCTACGGACACCAAAAAGTGTACCGCGTCGCCGTCGAGGGCAGGCCATCCAGCCGGACTCTGCGACAATGGCAAGAGGGGGTTGAGCTAGACGGTAA
>JBAPRX010000794.1:0-6514 GCA_049281335.1 Promineifilaceae bacterium (SeqCode) | reverse complement strand
CCAGTAAATCCGGCCGTCTTTGGTGTATTTCATTGTAGAGGGTGTCAGCACTCACTAACAAAGAAAGGCCGCCTTTCCTGGCCGGTTGCAAGCATAAAAGACCGACGACATCACAGGAGTCTGTGTGAAATGATTGGCGTTCCTTTGTCTGGTAAATCCGGACATTTGGATCCTTGCTATCAACGCCCAGATCGGTAACATGCCCCAAAACATGTCCTTTGGCATTTTGGGAGCGAGCGTGGCCCAAATGGTTTCCTAAACCATAAAAAATCGTAGCGGCTTCCCGTTCAGTATAGTTAGCAACCGGCAAACCTCGGAGCAGGGCAAAACCCCGTCCACGAATGAGTTCTTCGCGCAGGGCTGCCAGCTTTGGGCCAAGGGTGGGAAGAGGAAAGCCGGATTGTTTCATCAATCCGATATTCGATTCGGCCGTAACCAACGGTTCAGCGGCCGTTTCAAGTTCAGCAATTTCGGCCGGGGAAAGGTGTATTAGCCATTCGTTTTCACAAACAGCCATTTCAGGTCCACGCCAGACGGTTGGGCCGGTTTGAAGTGGAGGGAGATTGTGGTTGATCTGCATTTGATGTTTCCTGCCTATTTCCTTATTCTTTCGGATACCCTAACTCTGACAATGTCCCTGTAATCTCTTCCAAAATGTGCGGGTCGTCAATTGTTGCAGGCATTCGGTAATCTGTTCCATCGGCAATTTTCTTGATGGTTCCTCGCAAAATTTTACCCGAACGGGTTTTCGGCAGACGGTTGACAACGGCCGCAACTTTAAATGAGGCGACCGGCCCAATTTCATCCCGCACTCGCTGAATCAATTCTTGCACAATTTCGGCCGAATCCCGTTCCACCGCTGCCTTCAAAACCACAAAGCCAACTGGAATCTCCCCTTTCAACGCATCCGCCACGCCCACAACCGCACATTCTGCCACGTCTGGATGTCCTGCCAGAACCTCCTCCATCCCACCGGTTGAAAGCCGGTGTCCGGCAACGTTGATGATGTCATCAGTGCGGGACATGATGAACAGGTAGCCATCCTCGTCCATATAGCCGGCATCGGCCGTTGTGTAATAGCCCGGATACTCACTCAGGTAAGAATCTACATACCGTTTATCGTTTTGCCAAAGCGTTGGTAAGCAGCCGGGTGGCAGTGGAAGTTTAACTGCCACACTACCAATCTCGCCCGCGTCCGTTGGATGACCGGCTGGGTCAAGCACCTCTATCTCGTAGCCCGGTACAGGGACGGCGCAAGAACCAGGTTTGATCGGCAGCATTTCCAGCCCCGTGCAATTTGCCCCCACCGGCCAGCCCGTTTCCGTTTGCCACCAATGATCAATTACCGGCACACCCAATTGATTTTGCGCCCATAGCAGCGTGTCCGGGTCGCACCGTTCCCCAGCCAGGAAAAGGTAGCGATATTTATCCATCTTGTATTGGCGAATATAGTTGCCATTTGGGTCTTCTCGCTTGATGGCTCGAAATGCGGTTGGTGCGGTAAAGAGGATTTTTACCCCATGCTGGCTGATAACTCGCCAGAATGCGCCGGGGTCAGGCGTGCCAACGGGTTTGCCTTCATACAATATTGTGGTGCAGCCATGGAAAAGTGGGCCATATACAATGTATGAATGACCAACGACCCAACCTGTGTCAGAAGCCGCCCAATAGACGTCACCAGGGTTGGCGTCATAGACATTTTTCATGCTCCATTTGAGGGCGACCAGATGGCCGCCATTGTCTCTCACAACCCCCTTGGGAATGCCTGTCGTGCCGGAGGTGTAGAGGATATACAAGGGGTCGGTGGCAGCGACGGGTACGCAGTCGACCGGTTTGGCGCTTACCATCTGTTCGGCCCAGTCCAGATCACGGCCGTCTACCAACTCGGCCGTCACCTGTGGTCGCTGCAAAATGATGCAGTGTTCCGGCTTGTGCTGCGCTATTTCAATGGCTTTATCCAGCAGCGGCTTATAAGGGATGACGCGGCTGACTTCAATGCCACAGGAAGCATAGAGGACAACCTTGGGCCTGGCATCGTCAATTCGGGTCGCCAACTCATTCGAGGCAAAGCCACCAAAGACCACCGAATGTATTGCCCCAATCCGGGCGCAGGCCAGCATCGCAACGGCCGTTTCGGGGACCATCGGCATGTAAATAATGACCCGATCCCCCTTTTCAACCCCCTGTGACGTGAGAACGCCCGCGAATCGAGCGACTTCATCCAGAAGTTGGCGGTAAGTATAACTTTTGACGGTGTTTGTTACGGGGCTGTCGTAAATGAGGGCGGGTTGATCGGCTCGGCCGTTTTCGACGTGCCAGTCGAGGGCATTGTAGCAGGTGTTTAGTTCTCCCCCGACAAACCACCGGTAAAAGGGCGGGTTGGAATCATCCAGCACCTTATCCCATTTTTTATACCAATGCACGGATTCGGCCACTTCCCCCCAAAATCCTTCCCGATCCTCAATAGATTTCTGATATGCTTCTGCATACATACCCGCCTCCTTCCTGGCAAAAAAAGGGATAAATGTTAAGGATGATAACAACTCTATTTTAACTGGTATAAGGTGTGAGGCAAAGAACTGTTAACGTCTGAAAAAAACCGTCTCTGGATCCTATTACAGCCCTTGAATACTCCTATACGGTGCGGTCATATTCAAGGCTCAGCTAATCTAGATTAGCCCCATCCGGCAGTTGTAGATCATAGACGAAGGTATCCAAGCCGGAATCGTCAATGCGAGCCATGAAGGCGAGCCATGCATCCAGGGTTAAGCCCTACATACGTTGTCGTCGAAGCCAGCGGCATAAAGTTCCAGCCAGCCACACGCTTATAAATGGTCTGACCACCAGACTCTGCTGCCACTGATATTGACAAATCGGCCGTTTTGCAGCATAACTTTCTTCATGGATCATCCCATACGAAACACGGCCGAATACTATCGCCTCCTTGCCTCCGAAGAGCGAACGGCCGACTGGAAAAATTGGGGGCCATATGTCAGTGACCGGGCCTGGGGAACGGTGAGGGAGGATTACAGCCCAAACGGAACCGCCTGGGAATACTTTCCCCATGACCATGCTCGCAGCCGTGTCTACCGCTGGAACGAAGACGGCCTTGCCGGCGTTTGTAACCGTTACCAAAATATTTGTCTTGCAGTTGCCTTCTGGAATGAACAAGACCCGATCATCAAAGAGCGTCTCTTCGGCCTGAGCGGCAATGAAGGTAATCATGGGGAGGATGTCAAAGAGTACTACTTCTTCCTCGACAGCACCCCGACCCATTCCTACATGAAGATGCTTTATAAATATCCCCAGGTCGCCTACCCCTATGGCCGTCTCGTTGCCGAAAACGGCCGACGAAACCGGGACAACCGGGAGTTTGAGCTAATCGAGGCGCTGCGTGACGCCTGGCAAGACGGCCGTTACTTCGACATTTTTATTGAGTATGCCAAGGCGGATCAGGAGGACATTCTGTGCCGAATTACGGCCGTTAATCGTGGTCCTGATCCGGCTCCGCTACACATCCTTCCCCATCTCTGGTATCGTAACACCTGGTCATGGGGATACGGCCGTCCCCGTCCCCGTTTGCGAGCCATTGACCAACGCACTGTACATACCGAACACCGTCATCTGGGAGAACGCTGGTGGTGGGTTATTGATGATGGGCAAGCGGCAAGCGAAAAGACCGCCCTCCTCTTCACCGAAAACGAAAGTAACACCGAACGGCTGTGGAGCGTTCCCAATAGCTCTCCCTATGTCAAGGACAGCATCAACGACTACATCGTTCACGGCCGAACAGACCGGGTCAATCCCGCGAATGAAGGCACCAAAGCAGCCGCCCACTTCCAGGCTACGGTTCAACCAGGCGACAGTTTTACGGTTCAACTGCGTTTTAGCTCTGAAAACCACGATCAGCCATTTGCTGATTTTAACGATATTTTCCAGAAGCGGATAGAAGAGGCTGATGAATTTTATGCAGCCGTTCACCACACCGATATGTCCAAAGAAGCAAAAATGATCCAGCGCCAGGCTTTTGCCGGACTTCTGTGGACGAAGCAGTTTTACCATTATGGTGTTGAGTTATGGCTTGATGGCGATCCGGGCCAACCAGAGCCACCAGAATCTCGCAAACACGGCCGAAATTCCGACTGGACGCATTTGTACAACCTTGATGTCCTTTCTATGCCTGATAAGTGGGAATATCCCTGGTTTGCTGCCTGGGATTTGGCCTTTCACACACTGCCGCTTGCCCTCGTTGATCCGGAATGGGCCAAGCGTCAGCTTATTTTGCTGCTGCGAGAGTGGTACATGCACCCTAACGGCCAGATTCCAGCCTACGAATGGGCTTTTGGTGATGTCAACCCGCCAGTCCATGCCTGGGCTGTCTGGCGGGTCTACAAGATCAGCCGCAACATTACTGGAACGGCCGACACCGAATTTCTGGAACGCGCCTTCCACAAGCTGCTGCTCAACTTCACCTGGTGGGTCAATCGCAAGGACGCTGATGGCAACAACGTCTTCCAGGGCGGCTTTCTGGGGCTGGACAACATCGGAGTCTTTGACCGCAGCGCCCCCCTGCCAACCGGCGGCGAAATCGAGCAGGCCGACGGCACAGCCTGGATGGGGATGTTCTGCCTCAACATGCTGGCAATTGCCCTGGAGCTGGCCCGCAGCGATGTAGCTTATGAAGATGTGGCCACCAAATTCTTTGAACATTTCATCTACATCGCCAACGCTATCATTGATATGAGTGGTGATGGCGTTAGTTTGTGGGACGAAGCCGATGGCTTCTTTTACGATCAGCTTCATTTACCAAACGGCCGTGCCATCCCCCTCCGTATCCGTTCTTTGGTGGGATTAATCCCCCTTTTCGCTGTTGAAACGTTAGAGCCGGATTTGTTAGACCTGCTGCCCCGCTTTCGGGAGCGGATGGAATGGTTCATTAAATATCGGCCGCAGTTGGTTGAAAACATCGCTTCTCTCACTGAGCCGGGTGAGGGTGGGCGGCTGCTGCTATCGCTTGTTAACCGGTCACAGTTGGAACGGGTGCTGCCTCGAATGCTGGACGAGACGCAATTTTATTCGCCCTACGGGATTCGTTCCCTGTCCCGCCAGCATTTGGAAAAGCCGTATACGCTTCAGATAGATGGTATGGTCCATTCGGTTCAATATGAACCGGCCGAATCGCACAGCGGCTTGTTTGGCGGCAACTCGAACTGGCGAGGGCCAATCTGGTTCCCTCTCAATTACCTGATGATTGAATCCCTTCAAAAATACAATCATTATTACGGCGACTCCTTGAAGGCTGAGACACCGCGCCGTTCCGGCCGTTTTCTTCCATTGGATAAGGTGGCGGCCGAACTGGCCCGCCGCTTGAACAATATTTTCCTAAAAGACGAGGACGGCCGTCGCGCCGTTTTTGGCGGCGAATCACTCTTCCAGACAGATGCCAACTGGCATGACTACATTCCCTTTCATGAATACTTTCACGGCGACAATGGCGCTGGCCTCGGCGCAAGCCACCAGACCGGCTGGACGGCGTTAGTTACCCGATTGTTAGACCTTGAAGCAAAAGAGAATGGTTGATTGGGTAATTGGGTAATTAAAGGCGATAAATACCTGATTATCTGATACCCTAATTACCATTATGAGGGACCTTATTGTGACAACAATCCTCCGCACCCCAGACGAGCAATTTGAAAACCTGCCTGACTTTCCATTCGAGCCGCATTATATTGAGATGGGTGAAGTTCGGATTCATTACCTGGATGAAGGGTCGGCCGATTCTGGCGAAACTATTTTGTGTTTGCATGGCGAGCCAAGCTGGTCGTTTCTCTATCGGAAGATGATTCCCATCCTGGTTCCCAAAGCGCGGGTGCTGGCTCCTGATTTCATCGGTTTCGGCCGTTCTGATAAATTCGCCGAGATGGGGGATTACAGCTACAACCTCCATTACGATACCATTGTCCATTTTATTGAGACGCTGGATTTGCGCGACATCACCCTTGTTTGCCAGGATTGGGGCGGCCTGATTGGACTTACGGTGGCGGCTAATCATCCAGAGCGATTTGCACGGTTGGTGATTCTGAACACCTTCCTACCCGTTGGCAAAGAACCAATGCCGGAGGCTTTTACCACATGGCGGTCTTTTTCTGAACGGGTAGGGCTGCGGCTGCCTGTCGGCCGTATTATTCGAGGCGCGTGTGCCAATCCCGATGCTATTTCTGATGAGGTCATTGCTGCTTATGAGGCTCCTTACCCGGAGCGAAAATATAAGGCAGGTGCGGCCGTTTTTCCACTGCTTGTGCCGGTGACGCCGAACGACCCTGGTGCGGCCGAAATGCGACAGGCCCGCAAGCTGCTGGCTAAGTGGGAAAAGCCGGTACAGGTCTTGTTTTCGGATAGCGACCCCATGATGAGCCGGGCAGTTGGCTTTTTCCGGCGATTAATACCCGGTGCAGCAGGTCAGCCAAAAATAACCATCGAAAATGCCGGACATTTCTTGCAGGAAGAGAAGGGC
>JBAPRX010000793.1:0-2776 GCA_049281335.1 Promineifilaceae bacterium (SeqCode) | reverse complement strand
ACAGAAACGAGAATGCCTCCGGTAATAAACAGCCCGAACCCAACACTCAGCGCCAGTCTCACCCACCTCAAATTACGATGTACCTTCATCTTGCAAGCCCCTTGTTATGACATCCATGCTACTAAGGATGCAATCCCCCAGATAGCAACACCATTCACCGTGAAAAAGAGTGTAGTGGATTGGAAATAATCTGGCAACTGGAAAACGGCCGAATGAATTTCAGAATTCACGACCCAAAATCCCTTTTTCTTGCGACTATGTTGTTGATGAGACGAGAAATAAAATTATTAGGAACCATGGAAATCAGGGAAGATAATTCCCCCTTAACTCTACAACCAAAAGCAACAGCCTTGTTGGCATACCTGATAGTTACAGGCAAACCCCAACCACAGGAAACGGTGGCCGACCTGTTGTGGGATACCGGTATTAAAGAGGAATCCCTCTGAGAGCTACAAAGGCTGGTAGCCCAGATTCAACCGACATTTCCAGAACTGGAAAGCGCCGGTGGTTGTCTGGGTTTTCGGCCGTCTTCGGAAACGGCCGTAGACTTGATTTCGCTCCAACAAGCCCTGGACAGCAGCGCCCCCTCCCGGCTGGAACAGGCGCTCCCCTTGTACCAGGGCAGTTTAATCGAAAGTTTTTACCTTCCCGACGCTCCCTACTTCCTTGAATGGCTGATCATCGCACGTGAGCGTTTGCGCTGTCAGGTTATGGACGCTTTCCGCCTCCTCTGCCAAACCTGTGAAGCAAATGAAGAATGGGACAAAGGGATTTACCTGGCTCGCCATTGGGCAAAGCTCGACCAGCTAGACGAAGAGGCTCATTACTGGTTGATACGCCTGTTAGCCAAAAACAGCCAACCAAAAGCAGCGCTCCAACAATATGACAATTTCCGCCACCGCTTGTGGGCGGCAATCGCCGATACACCCTTTTGGTCCACTCAAAAGTTAGCCCTGGAAATTGCAGGCAACCAGGACGGCCAACTGGCTGGCTGTTTCTAAATTTCCAGGACCTCTGGCCCCTCAACCCAGGCAATGCTCACCCACCAATGGGTACAGCTACCTCTCCTTGATCACCAATGGTAATCCGGCGACCATAAGTATCACCGTCGTCGCTGCTGCCGCCAGCCGCTGGTTGGCCCGGCCCAGCACATCCCGGTAAATGCGGGCCAGCCGATTCTCCGGGACAATACCCAGCCCGACCTCGTTCGAGATGACAATCCAATGGCCCTCCCAATCTGCCAACTTTTCCAGCAAGGTATCGAGTTCGGCATTAACGGCCGTCTGCGCCAGCTCTTCTTCCAATTCATCACCCAACTCCAAAATAATATTGCTCACCAACAATGTAACACAATCCAACAATACCACAGGAACCGGCTCATCGCCCAATGTGGCGGCAGCATCCAGCGGCGCTTCCACCGTTCGCCAGTGAGACGGCCGATTTGCCCGGTGACGGCCGATTCGCTCTGCCATCTCCTCGTCAAATGCCTGCGCCGTCGCCACAAACAACACCTCCTCCCCCGACGCTTGGGCTAACTGTTCACCATAGCGGCTTTTGCCGCTCCGCGCTCCACCGAGAATAAGGGTTAATTGTGCCATAAATTACCTATATGGTAGGTGGGTAATTGCGTCATATTCAATCTTTATCTGGCTGCGAAAGTTAGCAGAACCACCAGTTCTACAACCTCCACCGTCAGGCCATAAACATCGCCGGTTACGCCGCCAATTCGCCGCCGTGCAACAATGATGATGGCAAAAACGGCCGTAACAGCGCCAACCACTGCCACAACACCTCGCCAACCCAAGAAGAACAGCAGCCCAACCGGCAGCAA
Source organism: Promineifilaceae bacterium (SeqCode) (assembly GCA_049281335.1). Lineage (GTDB taxonomy): Bacteria > Chloroflexota > Anaerolineae > Promineifilales > Promineifilaceae > JAKEFB01. The sequence goes on along the minus strand of JBAPRX010000793.1, from coordinate 945 downwards.
TGTGGTCAGGAGCAGGGAAAACGGCTGAATTTGCTCCGCAAAGGCCGCACCCATGCCGCTTGAGCGAGCTGGAGGCTGGCGGGCCACCCAAAGGATCATCGCCCGCCCCAACGCCGCCGCCGCAACAAAGGCCAACCCATGCCCACGCGCCAGGACGCCCTGGATCGCGCCTACCTTCAATAATAAGAACAATACCAGACCAATGACGCCAAATGCACCCAATCGGGCATCCTTCAAAATCTCTAATCGCCGGGCTGGTTCCGCCATCACCAACAGCCCGTCGCAGCAGTCCGCCAATCCGTCCAGGTGCAGGCCGCCGGTCAACGCCGCCCACGACGCTGCAACCAAAACGGCCGACACCCATCCCCCAAACAGCAGGCCGCTGCCCCACCCCACCAGCCAGACCAGCCCACCCAAAAGGCCGCCAATAATGGGAAACCAGAATACGGCCGTTCGCCAATGACGGGCATCAAAATGGTAGCTCAATGGTACGACAGGCAGCGTGGTCAGGAAGGAGAGGGCGAGGAAGAGGCCGTTCATGAAAGTTAGAAGTAAAAAGTTGGCAGTAATAAGTAAAAACTATCTCGTTTCACTGTTAACTTCTCACTTTTCACTAACCCCTGCCTCAGCGAAGGTTGCCATCTCGTCCAGAACTCGCGCTGCCGCCTCAATCACAGGAAGCGCCAGAGCCGCCCCGGAACCCTCTCCCAGCCGCAGGCCATAATTGAACAGAGGCTCTAATTCCAGATGGGCCAACATACGGCCGTGTCCCTCTTCTTCAGAACAGTGGGAGGCAATCAGATAAGGTCGAGTCATTGGTGCGATCTGAACGGCAATCAAAGCCGCAGCGGTGGTGATAAAGCCATCTAATACCACCGGAATCCGGCGGCCTGCTGCTCCAAGTATAACGCCAACCAATCCCCCAATTTCAAACCCGCCGACTTT
>JBAPRX010000792.1:0-3221 GCA_049281335.1 Promineifilaceae bacterium (SeqCode) | reverse complement strand
TTGTATCGAGCTTCGTGGAATGCCTTGCTCTTCAACTAGATGGTAGAGGCTCCTCTGTTCTTCTCGAATTTCCTCAAAATCGCGCCACGGGCGAGTCTGGTCGAGAAAAGTGAAGGCGTCTTTCTTTCGGCCGTCCTCATCTTCATAATCCTTAGCTGCTTCCAGAGCATCATGGGCATTTTCGGCCGCCTGATAAAGGGGATATTTGCCGGTGTGGAGGGTAATTCCGGCGCTGGCATGGATGGCTGGGTTGCCGGCTGCGTAACGGCCGAGGTCGCGATTTATTTTATAGGCTAGTTCGGGCAGAACATCCCAGGCGGCGACTATAAAGAGGTCATCGCCGCCGGAATAGATGGAGTATACAACGTTTCGTCCATTATTGGCCTCTTTAGCCAGTGTCTCCACCCAACCTTCAAAATAGAGCGACATGGCGAAGCTGAGAGCGGCCGTTCGGGTCAGGCTGCTTTGCCCTTCGCCAAAGCCTCTAGCAAAGATATCGCCCAGGCCGTCTACATCCATTCGCAACACGCCCAGCCGCTTGATACCGTCCGCTGCTTCTTCAATGAGACTGAATTCACGCACATCGCCCACTTTGGCCAATTCATTCCGCTGTTTCTCTTTTTCATCAGGAGACACCTTTTTGGCCGTTACTCCAACTTCAAAATCGTCGAGAATCTTTTCTCTATCTTCTTGGGTAACTAGTGGCGTGACATTGACCACGAAACGGCCGCTCAAGGCGATGGGTATTTCTTTTTGCGATTCGATTCTCTCACGTAGCCACCAATCAGACTCGGCCGTCTCGTTCAGGCAAACAAGTTCTCCCCGCTCGTCGCCCTCCTCCTTCTCAATTCTTAGGCGGTCACTATTCTGGTTGAAGGCAGCCGCCTTAAAACCGAACGCGCCAAGAATATTTTGCCAGGTTCGCGCCTTGGATGTTTTCGGCTCCGCGTGGACCAGCAGCAAGTGAGTAGCCTGCCGCAAATCGCGCCCCAACTCTTCCAGGGATACGCATAGACTGCATTTATATATGCTCTCTCCTTCACGCTCCTCCGGTTTCATATCTTTACCGTCATAATGACATACGGCGCAATCGGTCTTTTCATCCCCACCACTGCCCTGTGGGGTGAAAACGTCCGTGAACATGGTCTCGCCCAATTCGCTAAAGCGCTGCCGTTTGGCGCGTTGAGTAGCCTGGCTCAACTGTGTCCAGGCATCGCTGAATTGGGTGGGATGAAAATCGGCCGTCTGAAACTCATGGCTGCCCAGTGCCAGGTATAAATCGCCACGATGGTAGGTGAGCAGTAGGTTACTGATTGTTTTTTGTGCTTCTTTGATTTTATTGTCCACGCCGGAAGGGGCCAACAAAAGGAAATGGCCGCCGCTGTTGTAAATCATGCTTGTTTGGGGCAGGTCAAGTATGCGTAGAAGGTAGCGAGCGCAGGCATCGGTTAGTAGTTGGAGGTAGAAAGAACGGCCGCGCAACCCGCTGACCGCCCCGAGAGAGGTGATAGTATAGAGAAATTCCTGCACTCCGGACAGGTCGCCGTTGATGAATGTGACGGCCGAGTTTGGCTCCCGATAACAGGGCAACAAGGCGGCAATAACGCGAGCATAGTCAAATAGAGAAACATCCGGTTCGTCTCCCAGACCGTAAGGCGCAGGAAGGCACCAAGCCGTACGCCGCAGCAGATCGTATAGTGCTGCCAGATAGGTGGCTGGGTCGTTGATGTTATTAAAGCGGGCCAACTCCCTGGTAAAGATGCTGCTTAAATCGCTATCGGCAGTCGTCACTTCTAGTGCCGATTTTGGAAAAATAACCTCTTCGTCCAGATGTAGAGAAGACATAGGAATAAAACGGTTGGTTAGAGGGGGGTCGGCCGATCGGCGTTGAATGTTGGCGAAGATAGAGACCCGGTGCTGTTGGTCGAATAATTTTTGGTGTCCCTGACTCGCTAATTCGACTGCCCATTGGAAAGCGTTTTTAATGACATCAGTTTCTTCTCCTACCCATTCCGCCAAAGGCCAGGCTGGAAAGATACCATTCGCTGCCGTGGCATGATGTAACCCAAACAACGCACGGGAAATATTATTTTCCAATTGCCCCATAAAGGACTCCTCACACTCCGGCTCCAAACGGCCGCGTCCAAAATTAAACCGGATTGTATCCGATTAAAATTGGTTGCCCACCCCGAATTTAACTTAGTGCAATTACCCTGGATCGACAGAAATCATCATCATAATTGTCCAGAAGGGTTGTTGACACGTTATGTCAAAATGCCACCAAATAAAGCAGCATCTCAATAATCCACCTCAAAACGCCCTACCGGGCGTGGGCGGGGTGAAAAGAGGCTGGCTAAGATTGTCTTGCTTCGGCAAGGCGTCCTGGCCGGCCTCTTTGCATTTTATTGACTCGTTTTGTTCAAAAGGAGAGGTAGACATGAACACAACCTAGACTTGGCGAGAGCCGGCCAACCCGGCCGATAAGCGCCAGCGACAAACGGCCGTTGGGAAGCACAAGCAAGTGGGAGGGAAAGTGGTGGGGAAGCCAACACCCAATATCTATTATTCATAAGAATGACGCCGGTCAGAGCTGCAATCTGGCCGGCGTCTTTTATCTCACAAGGAGACAAAGCAATGAACAGTATACCACAACCTGCCCCTATACCGTCGGTGGATTTGACGGCCGTTCAACCGACCGAGGAAGAATTACCGACACTGGTCTTGGATGACACCCAGGACGCAGCCGAAAAGGATATTACCAGCCAGCCCATCAACTACGACGACAAAGATGAAGTGATGCATTACGCCGTCAAGATGGTCCGCAGCGTCCTCAAACGGTGCAAGGTCAGCCGCCAGGAACAGTTCAACCACTGGTCGGATATGGTGCAAACGGCTCTAACCACTCTCTACCAACACCAGGAACGGCCGATGCCCTACGCCTGCGCCGCCGCCCGCAACGAACTCATCGATTATGTCCTGGTGAGTATCCGGCAGTTGCAAGGCGGCTGGCGGCTCTATGACGGCGACATAGATGGCTGGCGAGTCACTAACTTTGAGAGCTGGGAGGAGAAGGGCAGCGGGGCTGGGCACAAGGATGACATCTTCGGCCGTTTTCTGCCTCCCCAATTCCGCCATTGCCTTTACCGGCCGGTGGAAGAAACGGCGGTAGTTAACGAAGAAGCACCAGACACCGAACGGTTCTGGCAGGCGGTCGAGCGGCG
>JBAPRX010000791.1:0-2998 GCA_049281335.1 Promineifilaceae bacterium (SeqCode) | reverse complement strand
CACCTTTACATTGAGCTTTAATCAACTAGATGCAGCCAATCCAGTCTCTGAAGTTGCCAAACGATTACTCGCGTCAGTTATCTGTTTTGTTCCCGGCGAACCCATTCCGCAGAAATTATTGTTATCGGCCGTTACGCCAGATGAAGCTGACCTCGATGCTGTTTTAACGGCCGAAGACGGTCTGGCATGGCTCATCACATCTGGTCTGCTGCAAGCGAAGGGTAGTTTGACCGTCGAGATACACCAACTTGTCGCCTCAGTCGCATCCGAAATTTTGGGCCGACTCGATGTCCAACCAAATGTGGAACAGGCAATGGTAAATTGGTTAAACGACGTCTTACAACAAGAAAATTACCTGTTTTCATTGCGGATGCCCTCAGCCCATCTACACCACATCACCGATGCTGCCCTGAAGCGAGCGGACCTCATGGCTGCCCGGTTGAGCTACCTCTGGGGACATCACCTGTATGATATTGCCGATTATCGTAACGCTGAACATTACCTGGTTCAAGCTCTGGCCATTCAGCAAAAGTTACTGGATCCAAACCATTTGGATACCGCCAACACCCACCGCTTTTTAGGCAACTTGATTCGGGACAGCCGGAGCGACCTCCAATTGGCCCAGCGCCATATTGAGAATGCCCTCACCATCCATGAATCCTTTCTTGGCGAGAATCATCTGGAAACGGCCGAAAGCCTCTACGAACTAGGAGTGTTGTACATTGAACTGGGCAATTACAAGGCAGCCCAACAATGTCTAGAACGCTCGTTGGCGACGCGAAAAAAGCTACTTGACCCCAATTCTCCCATTATTGCCCGCAGCCATAGCCGCCTGGGAGCTGCCTATTGGTACGGGGGTGATTTCACCTCCACCCGTCCCCACTTTGAAAAAGCCTTACAAATCCAGGAAAAAACGTTGGGGGGAGAACATACCCAAACAGCAATTACCTACCATAGCTTAGGCGCGTTGTATCTAGAATTGGGAGACTATAAACAGGCCCAATCATATCTCGAAGAAGCCCTGAGAATTGGGATATTGATAAGAGAACCGAACCATCCTATAACAGCTTTACACCGCCATCTATTGGGATATACACACCTTTACCTCGGCAACTTTGGTTTAGCCCATACCTATTTTGAAGAGGCGCTTGCCGCTAAAAAACAAACGTTAGGACCAGAGCATCCATCCACAGCGGCAACTATAAGCGGATTAGGTGAGTTGTTTGTAATAATGGGTTCCTATGAAACCGGGCTGCGTCACCTGGAAGAAGCGTTAAGTATCAGACAATCAGGATTGGACGCCAGTCACCCGGCTATTGCCCGAAGCTTTTTTAGTCTCGGTGAATATTATCAAGTGATCGGCGAGCTTGAAAAAGCCCTTGATCACGTTAGACGCGCACTCGCAATCCGCGAAAATGAGTCGGCTACAAATTATGTAGACATGGCCGGAGTGTTGACCAAATTGGGGGAGATAACTATCCAACTGGAAGATTTTGATGCGGCGTGGGGGTATTTATCAAGGGCCTTAACCATTCACGAGACAGAACCAACACCCAGATTTCGCCTTGCTCAAACGCTGGCAGTCTTGGGTAATTTAGATGTACAGATGGGGGATGACCAAGATGGCACAGCCCATTATGAGCGGGCACTGGCTATCTATGAGGATATGTATGGGGCGGATGATGGGAAAACGGCCGACATCCACCACCGCCTCGAAAATTTGAAGCAGAAAACAATCAATTAACCAATAGCCGGGAGCCAAACAACCGAATTCAACAACTAAATACCGCCTCTGGTAGCTGCAATACGTTCGCAATACGTTTGCTTTTTATACTGGCAGCATGACCAGTCATTACAAAGCATATTTACTTCGTTTGCAGCGGGGGGAAGAGCAAGTCCACTGGCGTGTGACCCTGGTTGATGCCCTTTCTGGGGAGCGGAAATCTTTCGCCACAGAAAGAGACCTGCTCATTCACCTGATGCAAACCCTCGCCATTGAAGTCCTATCTACGGAAGGAAGCGAGGACGATATTCATGGAGAGGTTTAGCTTCCTCACTTAACTCAGGAGCGGATAAATGAATAAAAAGACCCCCCTTCGTTCGATAATTATCTTATTTGGCATCCTTTTCCTTCTGGTACTGACACCGAGATGGATACAAGCATCAGACCCGGAAACGGCCGAATTGCAGGCCGTTTGGCAGCGCGTCCGCGAGGCGGGAGCCTATGAATTCACCGCCGACCTCACCCAGACGGCTGCTCCTCTGCCCACAGTGAAAAACGCTGGCCGGGAAGACAAAGTGACCCAGCTTTACATGGAAGGGAATAGCAACCTGACCGATGAGTCGTTGATGCTAACCGTCTGGTCTGGCGGCGGCAGCGCCCTGGCCCCGGAGACAGGCCAGCAGGTAAAGGTAGAAAATGGCGAAGCCTTCGCCCGCCAGGGTAATGGACCTTGGGAGTCTATTGACGATTTCTCGGATATGTTTGCGCCCGGCGGGGATTTTATGACCTTCCTTGTGGCGGCAGAAAATGTCACTCGCGGCAGTTGGGAACGACAAGAAACACCCGCAGGCAAGGTCACTTTTTTGCGTTATACGTTTGAAATTAACGGCCGTCTCTTCGCGGAATTCATGCGCGAGCAGTTAACAGAGCAGCTAAACGCCAAAGGGGAACTGCCACCCGGCATGAGCCTCGACGTACCGAAAGCCTATGTTGGCATGACCGGACAAGGGGAAGTGTGGGTTAGCGAAGACGGCCTGCCCATTCGGCAGATTTTAGACATCCAGTTCCCAGAAACGGCCGATGATTATTCAATCTCGGCCCATGTGGCGGTTGATTTCTCCGCATTCCCGCCGCTCCCTGCGCCTACCTTGGCAAACAAAATAAACCGGGTCCTACGTCCGGCCATTGCCGGGATGACCACACTCGAAGGCATCTCCCCCATTTTTGTTCTGCTTATGATGATTGGTCTGACTATCATGATGGTCAGGCGTAGAG
>JBAPRX010000790.1:0-2305 GCA_049281335.1 Promineifilaceae bacterium (SeqCode) | reverse complement strand
AACTAGCACCATATGGTGGGTTTCCAATAATTGCATCAAAGCCAGATTGACTGTCTAATGTTCGGCCGTATTCATCAAAAAACACCTCTGGAAATTCCAACTCCCAATGGAAATAATCATTGTCCGTCAGGGCAGGGTGGTCTAGGAAATGGGCCGCCTGCGCCTCCGTCAGCCTCCCGGAGGTTCCGAACCTCCGGGAGGTTGGGTTCAACTGTTCCCCCAAAGCGCGGTACTCCTCCGGCGTCATCTCATTCCCAAAATACGCGCTCGTCCACAAATCCGCCAGCCGCCGCCACTGTCCCAGCCGCCCCTCACGAATCTCCCGCCAGGTCTGCTCTTTCGCATAGACCGCCTCAATATCGTCTGTCGGCAGCCGTTCAATCGTCATAATCCCCCCAACCGCCAGCCCCGCGTCCCGCGTAAACGCCGACTCATCAAAAAGCGGCTGCTGCCCCTCCGCCCCCGACGTCTCAGAAACCGGGTTTTTCCCAAAAACCCGGTTTCTACTACTGCTAACGTCCGGCGCACGCTCCAAATCCGCCAGCCGCGCTCCAACCAGGCTGTCCCCATGCCGCAAATGGTGGTCCAAAAAACTCAGCGGCTTATCGGCCGCAACCGTCTCCAGCCACAGCGACAACTTACACAACTCAACCGCCATCTCATTCTTATCCACCCCATAAATACACGCCTCCACCACCCGCCGCTTCCAATAAGTCAGGTCCGTCTCCTCTTCACCCCCGTCCTGCTGATGACCGGATGCTTGAGCAGGTTCCTGGTTTTGGGATAAATCTGAAAACCGGGTTTTTATATTAGGCGTCACCACAAACCGGTCCGTCGCCAGCGCACGGGCCAGGAAGTGCGTCGCCTCCACCAGAAAATGGCCGCTCCCCATGGCCGGATCAAGCACATTCAGCGCCAGAATCTCATCCACAAACCACTCCGCCCCCTTCTGTTCCCGTTCCGCTTTGGTAGGAAGTTTGGCCGCTTCGACCCGCGCTTCCACCCGTGTTCTGGCTTCTTCGATGAGCGGCGTAAGCGTCTGTTCCGTGATGTATTTGACGATGTAGTCGGGGGTGTAATAGCTGCCGGTCGCTTTGCGCTCCCCTTTGTCCGTTGCCAGATACAGCTCTCCCGGTTGGCGGTGGTCGGTTGCGGCCGAACGGCCGCGTTCAGAAGCCGGAATCCATCGCTCAACCCCACCTTTCCGCACCGTCACCAACGCTTCTTCGGCGACTGCAATCTTATACTCCAGCAGCCCCTCATAAATAGACCCCAACTGCCTTACTCCCAACGTCCGGTAATCAACGCTCTGGTAACCCGCGAACATACCATTCTCACGGGTGCGCCGGTAAGCGAGGTAATCAATCGCCTGGGCCAGATAGCGGTCGCCAACGACATGCGCTTCCAAAAAGGGATGTCTTTCCGGGTCAAAGAGGCCGCCGTTATAGCGGGGAACATCCAGGTCAGCATTCAGCCGGGGATCAATGCCGCTGATCAGCCGAAACAGTTCGCCCAACCGGTTCCAGAAAGAACGACCGCTGCCCGGCAGTTGGCTCATCTGCGTCCGGCGGGTGTCAATATCTTTGGCAAGCGCCTGGAGGCTGTAGTCGCGGGCATAAGCTGGATTCCTCATCGGCAGCAAGGCCCGGCTTTCGCCGTAGAAAAGGAACAACAGTCGGTACAGCAAATACAGGCTGTTTTGATAGACCCGGCGGCGGTCGGCCGGCGATTGCACATCCAGGCCAGGGTTAGCCGCGAAGAACCCCACAATCAACTGCTCCAGAGACCGGTAAGCGTTCTCCCGCAAATCCGTTTCCAACGCCAGCGCAAAGTCGCGGCTGGCCTGGAGCGTCCTGTCCAGAAAACAGCGGCCCTGCCCGTCCTTACGAAAGGCATCCTGTCGGAAAAAGAGCCAGAAAAAGGCGGCGACTGCCGCTGCCGCTGTTTCATTCTCGCTTTCCAGCGCTTCCAGCAGGTCTACCTCGAAATAGGTATCCAATTTATAGCTGCTGTCCCGCTGCACCAGCCGCCAGAAACGGCCGTTCGTCAGAATCCCCCAATCCAGGTTGGTCAGCCGGATATAGGTATCAATCTGGAACATCGGGTTATTATCGGCAAAGTCAGGACTGGTTCCCGTTTTCTTGCTCAGATTCACCCCCCACTTCTTCGCCTCCCCAACCGCCAGGGCTGATTGGGCATAATCGGCCGTATTTTGAGCAGAAACGGCCGACTGCCGACTATCCCGGTCAGGAAAGAAAACATAGTCCGGCTTCTTAATACTGCCGCTCCAACCCGGAATCACCGG
>JBAPRX010000789.1:0-10281 GCA_049281335.1 Promineifilaceae bacterium (SeqCode) | reverse complement strand
CAGCATGGTCGTTAAAATATCGGCGTCGCTGCCGCCATATTTTTCCGGCACCGCTAACCCTAAAACACCAAAATCAGCACACTTTTGCCAGCTTTCGCGCAGGAAGACGCTTTCCTTGTCTCGTTTGACAAGGTCAACATTCAATTGGTTTTGGGCAAATTTGATGGCTGCGTTCTTAAATTCCAGTTGTTCTTCTGTCCACGAAAAGTCCATTGATTTCTCACACTTCTTAAGGGTAAAAATGCCTCAACATCTTCATACGAATTATAATCTAAAAATAGTAATGAATTGTTTCAGAATACATTACAGTTTGGCACGAATCAAACGAGGAAGTCTACCCAGCAGAAGAAGGATAGGCAAAAACAGTTTGATGACTGTATAATAAATTTGTGGCACTCCAGGCAACGTTTCCGATCACGTTTGATATCGTCATTTTTTCCATTATAGCGGCCGTTATTCCGACTATCTTTTTCGTTCTTGTCATCTATTGGTTTGACCATTACGAAAAGGAACCGATCTGGCTGTTAGCGGCTGCTTTTCTATGGGGTGCGGTTCCCAGCATCATTGCAGCTTTTATCCTCAACACAGGGTTGGGGATTCCGCTTTATCTAGTGCTGGGGCCGGGATTAGCAGATGCCACCAGCGCAACGTTGATCGCCCCACCGGTCGAAGAGACGCTGAAAGGACTGGCCTTAATCGGGATTCTCTTGTTATGGCGTCAGGAGTTGGACAGCCCGTTGGATGGGATCATCTATGGGGCGATGGTAGGGCTTGGCTTTGCCATGATTGAGAATATTTACTATTTTCTCAATGTCTATGCCCAGGGGGGTGCAGGCGAATTGGGAACAAATATCTTTATCAGGAGCGTCATCTTTGGACTGAATCACGCGTTGTTTACGAGTATGACGGGGTTGGGGATTGCAGTCGGCCGTCTTGCAAAAAGAAAATTCGAGCGATTTGCCGCACCTATCGGTGGTTGGATGGCAGCAATGTTCTTCCACTTTGTCCACAATCTTACAGCCTCGCTGGCGTCAGCCGTTGGGCCGGTGGTCTGTCTTATTACCCTCTTCAATGACTGGGGTGGCGTGCTGCTAATTCTGGCAATTATTCTCTGGTCTCTTTATCAGGAACGGAGCTGGATTAAGACATATCTGGCCGAAGAGGTGGATCAGGGCTTAATTACCCAAACCTCCTATGAGAATGCAGCCTCCGGCCTGCGAAGAACGTCTCACTACGCCAATTTACTGTTCAATCGTGGCCCGGCAGCGTACATAAACGGCGTTCGTTTCTACCATCGCTGTAGCGAGTTGGCCTACAAGAAGCACAATGTCGCCAAGCTGCATGAGGCGAAAAGTGAGGAGCTGACGCAATCGCTGCGGAAAGAGATTAGGAAGTTGCAAGGGACGCTTGGCTAATTGGGAATTTTAGTTGATTGTGTTGAATGGGTTGTTGGCTCACCTACAGCGAGTTTGTTGATTGGGTTGACTAGATCAACTAATCAACAAACTATTGATCTGCTCCCAGTGGAGGTCATCGTGGCGGACGGAGAGGTAGACGAGTTCGCGCATACTTGTAGGGCCAAAGAAGGCGTGTTGGGCCTGTCGCTGCCATAATTCGGCCGACATGCCTTTCAGGATATCGAGGGTTTCTTGTCGGGCTTCCAAGAAGGCTTGCAGAGCTTGACGGCCGTCCTGTTGAGCATACCCTCTTTCTTCAGCCCACTCATCCGGGGAAACGCCTGAGATGAAGGCGTTGTCGGCGGAAATCAAACTCTTATACCGAACGTGATAGACTTCGCGCTCTACATCTCGTAAATGGCATACGACTTCTGTCAACGACCACTGATCGGGGGACGGCCGTTTTTGCCACTGTTCTGTTTCCTGTTCCGTTAATGTCGCCTTTACGTTGGCTGCAAATTTTTCTAACCGGAAGAGTAAATTGGGAATTGGTGGAGGTGCTTGCATGCTTTAGGGTTCGCCAAATAGTTCTTCAAAGCCAGGACGTTCCTGAGCGCATTTGGGGCAGCCAACTTCGGGAGATTCAACATCTATCAGGTGACGACTGCAAAAGGCAGTGACTTCCACCCGGCGGTTGAAGCCTAAAAGGCCTTTTTTTATCGTTCCCTCCAGAACCAGATGAGGGCTGCTGTTCGCTAACAAAATATCAGGCACAGGGCAATTGTGACAATCCTCCGGCCGCCAACTGGGGGAACGGGGGTTGTTTTGGATGAGGCGGCACTCCTGGTCAGAGTTACCTCGATAATAGTCTTCGTAATAAAACCGGCACTCTTTACCGGCTGGTGTTCTCATAATGTTACTCCACAACAAAAAAGCGACGCCGTTGGGTGTCGCTTTTAAGTACGCCCGGAGAGACTCGAACTCCCGGCCTTCTGGTTCGTAGCCAGACGCTCTAATCCACTGAGCTACGGGCGCATGATATAAGACCTCAAACGTTGTCCATGTTCAGACAGTTTTTCTCTTGAACAGATGGCGTTTCAGCTTGGTCTTATGAGCGGGGAGGAAGGGATTCGAACCCTTGAGAGGCTTTTACACCTCTAACCGCTTAGCAGGCGGCCCCAATCGTCCACTCTGGCACCTCCCCAAGCTTTATCAAGAGGTCAATTATTAGACTGTTAATAGCTGATTAAAATTCAGCTTAGAGCGTTTGAAAGCAACGCCCTTTAGCGGAGGGAGAGGGATTCGAACCCCCGGTGAGCGAATGCCCACTACGGTTTTCAAGACCGTTGCCATCGTCCACTCGGCCATCCCTCCAACCCTCAATCAAGATAGGATTGAACGGCTGTGTAGTATAGCACCGGGGAAGTAGCGTGTCAAAAGAGAAGGCAAATCGCTCCCCGCATTCCGGGCACCATTCAATGGCATGCACTTCCGTTCTGGTCGGCGTCATCCGCCGCCGCCCTTTGTTTTGTTCAATGGCTCGTTTTTTTCGGGTTTCCTGGTCACCTTTGGCTTATTGGCTTTGACAAAGGCTGGCGGTTTGGGCTTGTTCCCATCTCCCACCTGGCTGTTAAGTTTTTCTATTATCTCCCGCAACCCTTCGTTTTCCTGGCGCAGTTGCTCATTCTCCTGTTGCAGCCCTTTTACCGCTTCCTGGAGTCCCTCTACCTGTCGCTGAAGTCTCTCAACTTTCACCTTAAGTTCCATACTACAATTTTATCAATGTGCCATTAATCTGAACAGATTCAGGCAAATAATAATGACTTTTGAATGGTGAAGGGGAAGGGGCAAGTGAGCAAGTTGCAAATGGCAAAGGGGTGGGAACGTGTTGGCTTTTCGCTAAGTGGAATTTTGTATCAGCCTCTTTACGCTTTCGTCGAGGAAATTTGTTGGATTTGGAGGTCTCGGATGGACAGAGTTTGGGTTTCCGGGATAGGTATTGTTCCCCAGCCAAATCGGCCGCGCACCGTTAGCGCCAGGTATTGGTTGTCAAGCCAGCAAACGAAACCGAGTGGGCCGGTTGGGGCGGCAAAAGTTTGTAGGATCGGTCGGCCGTCTACAACAAAGGTGCAGCCGGTTTCCTGCCAATCCAGACGGTAGGTGTGCCATTCAGTTATGTCAAGTTTTAGAGGCTCATAGGTGATGCCTAATCGCTGGCGAACAGCAGGCCAGATACGCTGCCGCAGCGGGGGAAACTGGTTCAAAAGGAGAACGAGGGGCGCGGTGGGAATGAGTGCGAGTGCTTTACGACTTCGGGCATTGATGGTGGAGGCGAACCAGCCGCGCCCTGCCCCTTCTAAAGCAAGGGGCAGGTTAGTTGGGGACGAACCATAGAAAAACCAGGCCGCCTGTGGCAAAGTTGGCCAGGGAATGGTGGGATCGCCGAAGGGAGCGTTCCAAAAGCCGAAGCCGGCCGTTCCTATCAATTCGCTTTCGGGATGGGAGAATCTGGCCTCTAACTGGAGGCGTGTTCCCAGCAGCCAGGGGTAGTTGGCGCGTTTAAGACGGCCGTAATCATCAATTTGGGCATCGGCATAACCTTTAGTAACGGAAGGCAGGAAAAGATTGTAATGACCGGGAGCGTGGTTCTCAACTCGGCCGCCGTTTATTTCCAGATTTCGGAAGGAGGACATTGTGGTTGGTAGTCAGTGAACGGTAAATACCTAAAAAGATAAAAGTGAATAGTGATTGGTGATTGGTGTGTCATTATTCTATTTGGAAGTTATTGGGTATAATTATAGCCGTTAGGGGTGTGATGTCCCTTTGAATTAATTGATTAAGTTGATTGGTTGTTTGTAATATTCGTGAATGGTAATTAGTGATTAATAATGCGCAACACAGGCTCGGTAAAATACCGACCAGAGCAAGCGGTAATTGGTAATTGAGTAATTTACAAGTTAACCGGTCAAGCTTTTATTGGAGAATAGTAATATATGGAGATTACCTGGTACGGACTTAGTTGTTTCCGACTGACGGATCGAGGACAGACAACGATTGTCACCGATCCTTATAACGGAAAATTGGGGCTGCCTCCATTGAAGCTGAAGGGGGAGGTTGTTACGATCAGCCACGATGCCTCCGGACACAATGATGAATCGGCCGTTGCAAACCGGATACATTCCCTGAAAGGGCCCGGTGAATATGAAATTGGCGGTGTTTTCATCACTGGTATTGCTACTCACCGAGATGAGAATGCAACTGAAAATATCCTTTATCTATTTGATTACGGGAGCGTTACCATCGCTCATCTGGGAGACATGTCGAAAGTGCCAACTCAAACCCAGATTGAGGCGTTGGAAGAGGTTCACGTGCTTCTGGTTCCTGTTGGCGGTGGTAATAGTCTAAATGCTGCCCAGGCAGCCGAGTTGGTTTCGATGATTGAGCCACATATCGTCATTCCAATGCACTATAAGATTCCAGGACTTAAGCTGGACTTAGAGGATGTGGAACGATTTCTGAAAGAGATGGGCGTTTCCAGGCCGGAGACTGAATCCAGTTTGAAAATTTCCCTCACCAGTATTCCAGAAGAAACAGAGATCGTTCTTCTCGAACCTAAGATTTAGGAAGATAGTAAAATGATGCCGATGAAACTTATCCTGAGTTGGGATATTCAGGCCGGTGCCGAATCAGAATATTTTGAATTCATGGTCAGCGAGTTTATTCCTGGCATTAAGAAGCTGGGCATTACACATCCAAGTGTTTGGTACACTGCTTACGGCGACTCGGAACAAATTCTGGTCAGTGGTATTACCGATACGGCCGATCACATGAAATATGTTTTGAAAAGCGATGAATGGGGTAAATTGAAGGAAAGGTTAGAAGGTCTGGTTCATAATTACCACCAGAAGGTCTTGCCTGCGACTGCTGGTTTTCAACTATAGGATTAAGGTCGAGCGGCCGTTTTGGGGTGGCTCAAGCTGAGGCAGGTGCCGCACCAGAGGTATTAACCGAGGGTTTCTTTTCTGCTTTTTTATCCGTTGCCACAGCAGTCGTTGAACTATCTTCAGTTTTTGTCTCGCTCTTGGTATCTTTATTCTCAGTGCTGGAGTGAGAGCTGCCATTTAACATACCCGACTTACCATTGCGGCTGTCGGTTACATAAAATCCCGACCCCTTAAAAACAACCCCAACCGGGTTGATAACACGGCGAATGTGGCCCTTGCAGTTAGGGCAAACGGTTAATGGTTCATCAGAAAAACGTTGTCTCACTTCGAACTGGTGATCGCAATCATTGCATTTATAAACATATAACGGCATAGTAACTAACCTTTTGAAATCCGTGCAAAACCAGTTAATTCTAACGAGTGAAGTGCAATTAAGCAACTCGTAACTTTATGATAACAATCTTTTGTAAACATACTGTAAGAATTTCGCTAAGTTTCTATAAACGTAAGTGAGGATATGATGACCCCAGGTGAAGCTCAAAATCGTGTAAAGGCGAGTGTCTGGAAAGCACTAGCTCAAGCTGATGTAGACCTTTCCGTTTTGTCGAAAACGGATCAAGAGGCGTTGGTTGAGATTGTGACCAACGCGGCATTGATGGAAATTGATAAAGGGATTGGGGAGGAGTTGAATGTCGGTAAGGAGACCTTGATGTCACCACCAACCGATGAAGGTGAAGAGGAAAAGGTGTTGTGGGAGGGTCGGCCGTTTCTCTCGGTCAGCACGCAGTATATCATCACGACCCAGCGGGTGAGAATTATCCAGGGAATGTTGGGCAAGGACCGGGAAGATATTGAGCTGATCCGGATTCAGGATATTGACCAGAGCCAGACACTGCGAGAACGGTTGTTGAACCTGGGTGATATAACAATCCGGGGTCAGGATTCGAACTCGCCAAAAGCGGTGTTAAATAACGTCGCCAATCCTCAGGAAGTTCATGAAATTCTGCGCCGCGCCATCTTGAATGCGCGGAAGCATTATGGGTTGGTGTATCGAGAAGAGATGTAGAGCGAAATATCAGGTGCGACCGGGGAGGGTGAAGCCGACGATAGCTCCGCGATCAGCTCCGTTCTCGGCCCACATTTGCCCACCATGTGCTTCTACGATACCTTTGGCAATAGCAAGACCAAGACCGGCTCCGCCTGTTGCCCGACTTCGGGCCTGTTCGCCCCGATAAAATTTCTCGAATATTCTTGAGATATCATTCTCTGTGAATCCCTGCCCACTATCTTGAACGATGACCTCAACGCCTTTTCCGTTTCGGGTGGCTTGGACATGAACCATGCCGCCTACCGGGGTGTATTGGAGGGCGTTGTTAATTAGATTGGAGAGAACTCGGCCGATTTTGGCGGCATTCATCCAAACGGGATCCAGATCATCGCCAACCTGCCCTTCTAAAGAGATCGTCCGCGTTTCCGCAAGCGGCCGAAATGTTTCCAATGTGTCAGAAATCAAGTCTCGAAGGGAGTGGTTCTCTAGCTCAAGAGGCAGGCCGCCGGCCTCCAATTGGGCCAGGTCAAAGAGGTCGGTGATGAGGGCATTTAGGGCAACAATATCGGCCCGAATCGTCTTATAGTAGCGCTGGCGGGTCTCCTCGTCGGTTACAACGCCATCATGTAGGGCTTCGATCATGACCCGAATGCTGGTCAGAGGAGTTCGCAAATCGTGTGAAGTCCAGGCGATCAGATCACGGCGTAAATTCTCCAACTCTTCCCGTTCTTTGGCCGATTCTTCCAGGTGATTTGCCATTTCATTGAAGGCAATAGCGACCTGGGCTATTTCGTCCCGGCCTGTGACCGGCGTTCTGGCACGGAGATCGCCTTCGGAAAGATGGTCGGCCGCTTTGGCAACCTGTCGCAGCCCGTCGGTGACGCTGGCGGCTACGAAAATGCCAAAGGTGGTGGCAATAAGGGCGGCAAAGAGCAGCAAGACGCCAGCCAGAGTCAGATCGTGCTTGTTGACAAACATAAGCCGGGCCATGAGCCAGACATTAAATAAGGTGACACCGGCCCCCCAAATGTTTGCCATAATCAAGGTTAATCCCAAAGAGGGTGAACGCGCCCAGCCCCGCCGATAAAGAATATACCCGACTGCCAATGTCAGGATGGAGGAGACGGCGAGGGTTCCCACCAGAGAAGCCAGCTCCTTAAAAGGCGGCTTCATCAACCACATGATCACCAGAGCAACGATAATCAGAGCGGCCGTTACCCCGATCAATAACAACAATCCAGGAGAATTACCTAACCAGGAAACATACTTGCCGCGTGGTATGGCTACTTTCATGTTTTTGATCCCGGTTCAAATTTGTATCCAACACCCCAAACAGTGATGAGTTTTTGGGGTTCGCCAGGGTCTTCTTCAATCTTTTCCCGTAGGCGGCGGATGTGAACGGTGACGGTGCTGGGGTCTACGTATTCTGAAAAACCCCAAACATTTTCGAGCAGCCTGTCCCGACTAAAGACTTGTCGTGGATGGTTAGCCATAAACCACAGCAGGTTAAATTCGGTGGCGGTTAACTCGACTTCGTTATCGTTTACTAGAACGGAACGGCTGAGGGGGTCTATATTCAGGCCATCGTAGTTTAACGGCCGTCCTTCTTGCTGCAAGGTGGCCCCGCTTTTGGAACGGCGCAAAACAGCCTTTACCCTGGCTACTAGCTCAGCCGGGGAGAAAGGTTTCACCATGTAATCGTCTGCTCCCATTTCCAGGCCATAAATGCGGTCGGTTTCCTGACTGCGTGCAGTTAACATAATAACCGGGATATTGGTGGTGGGATCATCGCGCAGCCGACGCATTATCTCCATTCCGGCCACTTTAGGCAGCATGAGGTCTAGAACCACCAGAGCCGGGAGGTGTTCCTGAATAGCGTCGAGGGCTTCTCTGCCGTCCCTGGCGGTATGAACCGCAAACCCCTCTCGCTTCAGATATAGGCTGACAACCTCAACTACGGAAGCTTCATCATCTACAACTAAAATGTTTTCCATGAAATTGTAGTTCCAATTTGTTTCATTACAATATAACTCTCTCCCTTCATTGTACAGGAAAATCTTACAACAGGCTTAAACAACGGCCGATTCCAGCATCAGTAAGTGTTTCGTAAGAAATATACAATTGTGATTTAATATGTCGTTCATAGGATCAGGGCATGAAGTAATGAACAGTGACCGGTAGAAAGTTAAGCGTTGGTAATACCCTTTGCATTAAGGTCAAATGTTGACCACAGACTAACAAATTTGAATATCTATGAAATACCCATCCTTAAAATTCGGTTTATTTCTGGGAGGAGTGACCAGCCTGCCAGTGATGGCATTATTATACCTTGGCGAACAAATCGCCAGGCTGCCGTTTGTTCCCTACAATATTTTTGATTGGATGGCGCGGGTTCTTCCCGGTAATCTGATCAAAATCGTGGTAAACGCCATTGTCAGCGTTATCTCGCTCCTCAATCTGGGGTCCACCAGCGAATCGGCCAAGACAATTGAACAGTTAATCGCCCTGGTTCAATTTGTGGTCCTTGGCGCAGTTTTTGGGGGAATCGTTTCCTGGTTGATGGCCCGCAATAAACAAAACGGCCGATCAAACAGCCTGGTGGCCGGATTTGTGCTGTTCGTCCTTGCTTCCCTTATCGTTTCCCAGGTTGTCTCTATCTGGCTGCTGGACGTGATCTGGCTTGGAGTTGTCCTGATTGGCTGGAGTTGGGTTCTGGCCAAGATTTTAGGCTGGGAACCATCAGCCGACATGGATGGGGTTAGCAATGTAGCCCGCCGGGATGTGGTGATTAAGCTGGTTGGCGGTTCAATTGGGTTGGCGATTGGGGCATGGGGATTCGGCCGACTTTTTGGGAAAGGATCAGGGCCGACTGGCGCTTCCGAGCCGCTGGCAGATCAGGGCGGGGACAACACGCCTGTCGTTGGCAGCAGCGTGGATTCAGAAACGGCCGCAGCATTGGAGAATCGGATTACACCTGCCCCCGGCACTCGCCCTGAGTTGACCTCCAATGAGAACTTTTACCGTATTGACATCAATACACGGCCACCTGTCATCAATCAGGAAAATTGGGCTTTGATGGTTGATGGGTTGTTTGATAATCCAAGACCGCTGAGTCTGGCCGATATTATGGCCTATCCCTCTGTTACTCAGCCGGTGACGATGGGCTGTATCTCAAACAGGGTTGGGGGAGATTTAATTGGAACCACCAACTGGACTGGACCTCGGCTGCGAGATGTTTTAGCCGACCTGGGCATTCAGGATGGGGCTACTCATCTGCTGGTGGAAGCGGTTGATGGATTTTATGAAACGGTCAGTATGATGGACATGGTTGATGACCGTACCTTACTCGTTTACGGCATGAATGGTGAAACACTACCAATAGAACATGGCTTTCCGCTCCGCATCTATATCCCTGACCGCTATGGCATGAAACAACCGAAGTGGATTAACCATATCTCGGCAGCAGCGGAGGACATGGATGGCTATTGGGTTGTGCGCGGATGGAGTAAAGAAGCCCGGCCTCAAATTGTCTCGGTCATTGATGCGGTTGATGCCAATCAAAAATCGGCCGAAGGGTTTATTCCCATTGGCGGCATTGCCTGGGCAGGCGGTCGTGGCATTCAGAAGGTTGAACTGCAATTTGATAATGGGGAATGGGTTGAAGCAGTGCTTCGTACCCCTGAGCTAAGTCCCCTGACCTGGACGCAGTGGCGTTATGATTGGATGGCCGAAAGTGGCAGTCATCTGATCAAGGTTCGGGCGACAGATGGGACAGGGGCGCTTCAAATTGAAGACGAACGCGGAACAGCGCCGAGTGGGGCAACGGGCTATCACTCAAAACGAGTCAGAGTCTAAACAGACAACAAGATAAAACCACGAATTCACACTAATT
>JBAPRX010000788.1:0-6051 GCA_049281335.1 Promineifilaceae bacterium (SeqCode) | reverse complement strand
ACGGCCTGTTCCTGTTTCAACTGCTGCTGCCGGTAAAGACAATACCCGCCCCCGGCGAGGATGACAACGATGATGATAATGGTGATAGTTCTTCTCATGATGTAGTAATTGGTAACTGGTAATTGGTGATTGGTAATTGGTGATTGCCTATTCGATGCATAATTATAGGGCAGGTGCTTTATGTGGACACGTGAAAATTGTCACATTCTCATTAAAAATCTAGTCAGGTGACAGGCACTTAATACGAAGTGCCTGTCACCTGTCGATCTAAAGCATTGTTATTCGTCGTTATAATAGAAAAGGGCAAATAGCCCACAAACGAAGTAACTTATTAAAATCTTGGGAGGTTTGACATGCGCTATATTTTGTTAATCAATACCGACGAATCTATAGAAGCTCAACGGCCGAAAGAGGAAAATGATGCCGTCTATGCCGATTACTTTGCTTTTTCGAAAGAAATCCGGGATAGCGGCGCCTATATTACCGGGGAGGCGCTCCAACCCACCGATACAGCCACAACAGTTCGGGTTCGGAACGGCCGAATCCTGACCACAGATGGCCCTTATGCAGAGACAAAAGAGCAGTTAGGCGGTTTTTACATGATCGAGTGCGCCGACCTGGATGAGGCAATTGCCTGGGCAGCAAAGATTCCTGGTGCGAAAGAAGGAGCGATTGAGGTTCGGCCGATTATGGAGTTTGAGTAAAACCAGTAAAGAATGAACGGTAAATGAAAAAGCTGTGAGGTTCCACCTTTCCGAAAAGGTGGAACCTCTTTTTGACAATTCCTGCTTTCTCCTCTCTAATTTCCTTCATGGATCACGTTCATGAGGTTATTGAGCAGACTTTTCGGCAGGAGTCGGGGCGGGTGCTGGCGACGTTGATCGGTTCTTTGAGAGACTTTGACCTGTCAGAAGACGCCCTGCAAGAGGCGCTGGCGACGGCCTTGGAACGGTGGCCGAAAGACGGCGTTCCCCACAATCCGGGAGCCTGGATTACCACTACTGCCAGGAATAAAGCGATTGACCGGCTGCGGCGGGACAAGTCGCTGGCCCAGAAGAAGGCCACCCTGGAAGCCCTGGCGGAACTCAGGCAGAAGAACCAGGACGAGGATGCGCTGGACGAGATCCCCGACGAACGGCTGAAGCTGATTTTTACCTGCTGCCATCCTTCGCTGGCACTGGAGGCACAGGTGGCCTTGACCCTGCGGACGTTGGGTGGGTTGTCAACGGCCGAAATTGCCCGCGCCTTCCTGGTTCCAACCCCAACAATGGCCCAACGGTTGGTGCGGGCCAAGCGAAAAATCCGGGATGCCGGTATTCCTTACCGCGTTCCGCCGCGCCATCTTTTGCCGGAACGGTTGAGCGCTGTTTTAGCCGTCATCTACCTTATTTTTAACGAGGGCTACGCGGCGACAGCGGGGGACAGCTTGTATCGGCGGGAACTTTCGGCCGAAGCGATCCGGTTGGGCTATGTCTTGACGGAACTGCTGGCCCAGGAGAAGGGGCTGGCGGAGGAACCGGAGGCATTGGGGCTGCTGGCCTTGATGCTGCTCCATGATTCTCGGCGGAATGCCCGGACGGATGGGGCGGGGCGGCTGATTACCCTGGAGGAGCAGGATCGCAGCCTGTGGGATCAGGTCCAGATTTCGGCCGGATTGGCGATACTGGACAGGGCGTACCGGTTGGAGCAGCCTGGCCCTTACCAGATTCAAGCGGCGATCAGCGCCCTTCATGCCGAGGCAAAACGGCCGCAGGAAACCGACTGGCGGCAAATATCGGCGTTGTATGGGCGGCTTAACCAGCTAACGCCATCCCCGGTTGTTGCCCTGAATCATGCGGTGGCGGTGGCAATGAGCGATGGGCCGGAGCGTGGCCTCCAACTGCTGGCAGAACTGGCCGACGATGAGGGTTTACAGGGGTATCATCATTTCTATGCAGCCAGAGCCGATTTACTGCGCCGCGCCGGTCGGCTTGAAGAAGCGGCCGACGCTTATGCCCGTGCCATATCTCTGGCCCAAAATGGTGTTGAGCAGCAGTATCTGGCCCGGCGGCTGGCGGAGGTACAGAACGACCTGATCACATTAGATAGTTGTTAAGGGTAAAGATTGTTTGTTTTCTGCCATTGCTGGGGTAATTCCCTTATGTTAAAATTGTGAAAACTCGCACGAATGAATGTGTTGCGCTTGGTGCAACAACATATAAGGTTATTTACCAGTGGCGAATGAAATCCCCGACATCGTTATAGGTCGCCTGCCCATTTACCTTCGCGCTCTGACACGGATGGCTGAAGAGGGTGATAAAATCACAACCTCCTCTCATGAGTTGGGACGGCGGTTGGGAATTAGTTCGGCCCAGATTCGGAAAGATTTGTCCCACTTTGGGGAGTTTGGGAAGCAGGGGACAGGCTACCACATTAATTACCTCATTGACCAGCTACGCCAGATTTTGAATCTGGAAAAGGAGTGGCCGGTGGTGCTGGTTGGGGCGGGCCATATCGGTCATGCCCTGGCAAATTATCCTGGCTTTCGGCCGCGTGGTTTTGAGATTCGCTGGATTTTTGACAGTGACTCAAATAAGGTGGGGGAGACCATCAACGGTATGCTTGTGCAGAAGATGAACAAGTTGAAGGCGTTGATCACCAAAGAGCAGGTGAGGGTGGCTATATTGGCTGTTCCCCTTTCGGCGGCTCAGGAAACGGCCGATATTCTCATTGAAGCCGGTATCAAAGCCATTCTAAGTTATGCTCCCATCAATCTGAATGTTCCCGAAGGTGTACAGGTACGGTACAGCGACCCTGTTATTCAACTCCAACGAATGACATTCTATCTGGAACACGAAGACTACGGCTCGGAGGAGAGGTAGCTCTCAATCGTTTGAGCGGCAAGTTCATGCCCTGACGGGTTCCAATGGGTTCCGAGGGAGAAATAGAGCATCTTGCCTTGCGCGGCCTGCTCTTGAAAGACCAGCGTCAAATCCAGAAATTCAATGTTGTGAGCCTGGGCAAAGTTCGCCACAATCACTGCCTGATCATCTATATGAGCCATAAACGCCTCATATGGTACGCCATCTAATGAGACATCCGGGATGATTTGGCCGTCTTCTATCTTTATGCGACCGGCCGTAGAGGTGATGGCGTTAGCAGTTTCAACCGGCAGGAGTGGCAAATAAATGTGGGGTTTGGAGGGGATATAGACGAGGACGAACCGCCGATTATTTGCTTCGGCCAACTGCTGCATCTCTAAAAAAGCGGCCGTTGTCTCCCGCCAATTTTCAGATGCTTCAATCTCGCTCTGTTGGGCTGTCAGCATGGCGGTATAGCCATCCAGAAAAGACAGCGCCATCCTCCTTCCGTTGATGGTTACTTCGGCCGGATAGACGGCCGGTTTTGTCAGTCCGTCCCGTTCCGGTGATTGAGTGTGCAGCCCCACTAATCTATCCAACCCAACCGCTAACAGGCGCAGCCCGGCTAATGTCACCAACCGCCGGTTCCAGGGAGCGCCTGCGGCCTGATATTGAGCCAGACTCAAATTCTGATCGCGGGCTTCGGCGTAAAATTGAGCGTCGCGCAGATCATTCCCCTCGAAGTAAGCCATGATGATTGTCTTAGGATTTTTATCCAACCCATAGAGACGAACGGAAGCTGATTCAGCCTGGGAGCCATAGCCAGGGATGGCTAAGTTGATGACGGACTGTTCGCTGTTTTGGCTTAGAAGCACAGGCCAGGGCGTCTCAACTTCCACTCCTGTGGAAAAAGAGTCCCCGGCGACGACAATGTCATATTGGTTCTTCAGGGGAGGCATATTTCGAAAGCCATTCTCATCTGTCACAAAGTGGACTCTGATTTTGTCCGGTGTTGGCTGGTAGATGAAACGGTCAAGGCCATTCCAGGTTACGATTTCGTGGGACTGACCATCTAGCAAAGTGTTTTCGCCAGGATGAAAACGACGGCCGACTTCAATAGGCGCGTCATCGTATACATACATATCCTTTCGGATATATTCACCCCCACCGGGCAGCGATTTTAGCACCTCACGAGGAATGTATGCTGTTCTGGCGCGGAAAAAGAACTCTGCCAGAACGCCCGACAGCAGAAACGAAATCAGAAAGGTGATAACAATAGATAAGTAGAAGGGTTTCTTTTTGGCGGAGCGACCCCAGCTCAAAATGACATAGGCTGCTGCCCAGAAAAGCAGGAAGAGGAAGAATTGTAACCAATCACGCACGGCCCATGCTTGTTGTTCAACGAAACCTATCGTCAATATACAGCCAAGCATCGTTAGAGCGACCAGCGAACACCGGACTATCAATGACCGTGTCATTTCAAATCTCCCCAGGTTTATAAACTTTGACAGCGTTTAAGGTAAATTATAAGTTGGGAATGCTGCGTTGTAAAATGGGAAGTTCCTCAAGCGCTTTGCCTGCACCCAAAGCAGTACAGGCAATGGGATTGTCAGCTACATAGGCCGGGACGCCTGCCTCCTTGGTTAGCAGGGTGTCAATTTCTCGTAACAAGGCTCCGCCGCCGGTGAGGGCCATGCCCCGATCAATAATGTCGGAGGCTAATTCAGGGGGGGTTTTTGCCAGCACAGCCCGAACGACGTTGACAATGGCTGCCAATGGCTCTGCGATGGCTTCGACAACTTCGCTGGAGGTAATGGTGATGGTTTTGGGTAGACCGGCAATCTGATCTCGGCCCTGAACGTTCATTTCCAGGTTTTCATCCAGTTCAACGGCCGATCCAATCTTGACTTTAATCTCCTCGGCCGTTGGCTCTCCCACAACCAGGTTATATTTTTTGCGGATATAGCTGATAATGGCTTCGTCCAGGTGGACGCCGCCGACCCGAACCGACTCGGCACAGACAATGCCGTTCATGGAGACAACGGCTGCTTCGGTGGAGCCGCCGCCCAGGTCAACAACCATATTACCGGTTGGTGTTCCGACCGGCAGCCCGGCTCCGATGGCGGCAGCCAGGGGTTCGGGGATGAGATGAACTTCACGAGAACCGGCAGCCAGGGCCGCTTCTTTAACAGCCCGGCGTTCAACGCTGGTCACGCCATAGGGGACGCTGATCATGACGATGGGACGGCGCAAATGGAAACGTCCGGCTACCTTCTCGATGAAGTAGCGCAGCATTGCTTCGGTGACGAAATAGTCAGCAATGACGCCGTTACGCAATGGGCGCATGACTTCGATCTCTTCAGGAGTACGGCCGTACATTTCGCGGGCAGCACGGCCGACTTCAACAATCGTTGTCCTGTTTTCATCCTCTCGTATAGCAACCACCGATGGTTCTTGAAGCACGACTCCACGCCCCTGGGTATGGACTAAGACATTAATTGTTCCAAGGTCTATTGAGATGTATGGAGTAAAAAGTGCCAAGGCTGCTCCTCTGCCGGCGGAAGCCGGAAGTCAGTAACTGCGCTTTAGTCGTCAGGAGTCAATGGACCAGTTTGTCCATTTGTGACTTTTTAAGACGACTATTCGGATTCACCCTGCTGGTGTAACTCTGCCATGCCGCGACGGCGACGACCACCATGACGGCGCCCGACTTCAATTCGTATTTGCGCTCGCTTGAGGGCGGCTTCAATTTGGGCGTAACGCATAGAATCTTCTTTAACGACACCCTCGCTCATCGCTTTTTCGGCTTTTTCGCGGGCTTGCATCGCGCGTTCGATGTCAATCTCTTCGGCTTGTTCGGCCGAATCTGCCAGAACGATTACATGATCTGGCTGCACTTCTGCAAAGCCTCCGCCAATGGCAAAAAATTCTTCTTCACCCTCGGAACGGACAACAACCTCGCCAAATCCTAAGACGGTTAGCAAGGGAGAGTGGTGGGGCAGGATGCCCATCATCCCTTCAATACCGGGCAGTACCACAATATCTACGTTGTTATCAAATAACTGACGTTCCTGGGTTAATATTTCACATCGAATCGGCATAATGTATGTTACCTGTTTAATAAACCGGAAATTTTGCAGTCAATAGTAAAAAGTGGGCAGTGAAAAGTTTAACGCTTAACTGTTTAGTGATTGTTCAGTCATTATGAAAT
>JBAPRX010000787.1:0-6576 GCA_049281335.1 Promineifilaceae bacterium (SeqCode) | reverse complement strand
ATTCTGGGCTACGCCACCCATCCGATGGTGGCAAGCTGTCTGCTTCTCGAACACGGTTGCGAAAAGACCCACAATGCCTTCTGGCACAACCAGATGCGCCAGTCGGGAATTGACCCAGACACTTTTGGATGGGCCAGCATCCAGCTTGACGGCGGGATTCAGCCGGTGATGGCGAAGATCGCAGAGTGGTTCACCGCTGACCTGGATAACAACCCACCCCAAAAGCGCATACAGGCCGGCTTGGAACAGCTTCATTTGGGGCTGGTAACAGACGGACGGCTTTCGCCAGAAGCCGCCCGGCAACTCACATCCCTGATTCGCTGGATAGTCTCATCCGGCGGTTCCGTAATCGTCCCCCAACAGGACGACCTTCTCTCACAGTCCGCTTTTCTGAACGCGCTCAAGCTGCCGCCCGCGCCGGGTTCGACGCTGCGCTATGCTCGTCAGCCGGTTAAGGCCGGACTGCATATTATGGAACGGCCGTCTCGCCACTGGTCGGAAACGATGACAGGACTGGGGGCAACTGGCGTGGATATTGTTCTGGCTATGGTTGAGAAACGGGAAATGCCTGGCCATCCCTTCATCCCCGTTGTGCAGGCTGTTGAAGAAACGGCCGCAGCAGCCGCCTTCCCCCAAGACCTGGATATTATTCTCCGAAATAAGGAGGAGTCAGCCTGGGCCAATCAACTGCTTGCCCGTCTGGTGGCAGTTCTTTCGGGTGCCTACACCCCCTGTTCCAGCCGCCAGCATCAGGTGGATTTCCAGATTACACGCGGGCTGCTGGGCGTTTCATTGTAACAATTCGGCCTCCCACCAAACAAATGAATATCATCTGAGAGCCGCGCTTTCCTCCATAAAAGCTGCTGAACTACGATATTTATTTTTGGTCACATTTCACAAATGGGCATAGAATTCTCATCCTTATATATAACAATGGAGAAACTCTATGCACTTTTATTTAATTCGACACGGACAGAGCCACGTCAATTTGGAAGAATGGGACAGCGGCAATACGGATGAGGGATTGACGGAATTGGGACAGGCTCAAGCGGCCGCTCTGGCCGAATTTCTACCGGGAGAGGTTTCAGAAGTAGACGCCATTTATGCCAGTACCATGCAACGCGCCCGCGAAACGGCCGCACCACTGAGCAAGGTTTACAAGAAGGAAATCATTTTTGATGATCGCCTGCGCGAGATCGGAAACAACCGCCTGGATCATACCGCCTGGCCTAACGACGATCTTCCACAAGAATATGCCGATTATTGGGCCAGCGAACGGCCGTTTTCCCCGGTAACGCCCTTTGTTGAAAATGGGGAGACCTTTATTCACTTTCGAACCAGGGTCGGGTTGTTCATTGAAGAGCTGGTTGAGCGCCACCTGAACGAAACGATTTTTGCCGTCTGTCATGGCGGAGTGATTGAAGCAGCCTTCGACCACATTTTCAATATCGGTCCCTGGCGGCGCTGTGAAATCTGGAACCATAATACCGGTGTCACCTACTTTGAATACGTGCAACATCCCCGCCGTGAGACGTGGCGGCTGCATTACAATAACCGGGTAACGCATTTACAGAACCTTTGATGTATAATACCCCTTAATCGCGCAGTTCAAGGCTCTTGGGAGATGATGCTCAATCCAACCTCTTCGGGAAAAACTTCGGAACAAGATTCACAGCAAATTCAGTCTGCTCGCTATGGATTATTGTCTGAAGTAGTCCTATTGATCGCGGAAACGGCCGACGTTCAGAAAATGCTGAAAGTGGTCGTGAATAAAGTCAAATGGGTGCTCGACTTTAACCGCTGCACATTGGCTTTATTAAACGAAGATGGGGAGAGTTACAGCCTTCAGACCTTGCTGGAAACCCGGCGGCAGGTTGCTCCCATCTCGGCCGATGCCATCCCTCGATCCGATGGATTGGCGGGGGGCGTGATACAAAACCGCCAGATGCGCCTTCTGGCCGATCCTGCAAATAGCAAGGTGTCGTTTAAGAATTCGGCCGATCCCGCTTTATGGGATGGTTCCCTGCAATGTATCCTCTCCCTGCCTCTCAGCGCCTACGGCAAAATCCTGGGTGCCTTGACCTTTGCAACGGTCAAGACGGATGGCTACACTCGCGAGGATATCAAAGTTGCCGTTTCTCTGACAGCCCATCTGGCCGTTGCCATCGAACGGTGGCAGCAGACGCAGGAGCTTCAAAAAGCCAACCGGCAGCTTGCCCGGCTGGCCTCTTTCCCGGAACTCAATCCTGGGCCAATTATCGAAGTCGCCTTGAATGGTTCCATTGAATACCTGAATCCGGCCGCGCGAGAATTGTTCCCAGAATGCCGCGAGGAAGGGCTGAACCATCCCTTGATGGACGGTCTCAAAGAGATTGCCGCCAAACTGGCCGAAGGGCCAAAAAAGTCGTTGATTCGGGAGATAAAGATTGACGACATTTGGTACCAGGAAGTGCTTCATCTGGTCGAAGAAAACGACTTTATCCGAATCTACATTCTGGATATTACCGAACGGAAACGGACAGAGGTCGTTCTTCAACAGCAAAATGAGTATTTGGCTGCACTACACGAAACCGCGCTGGGCCTGATCAGCCGCCTGGAATTAAACGAGCTTTTGCAGGCATTGGTAACGAGAGCCGGACAGCTTATTGGCACTGAGCATGGTTTTATCTTCCTGCTCAGTGCTAACGAACAAGAACTGGAACAGATGGTTGGGGTCGGGCTTTTTGAGGCTGCTTTGGGAATGCGGCTGCAACCGGGCGAAGGTGTCTCCGGGCGGGTCTGGCAGCTTGAACAGCCCCTTACCGTTGTTGACTATGACAGTTGGGAAGACCGATCCCCCACTCTGGGATATGGCCTTGTCAAAGCTGTGCTGGCCGTTCCATTGAAATCGGGGGCGAAGGTAATTGGAACGATTGGTTTGGCTTTTGGGGCTGATTCCGACCGAACCTTTGGCGATCCGGAAATCAAGGTTTTGAGCCAGTTTGCTGAACTGGCTTCCCTGGCGCTGGACAACGCCCGGCTCTTTGAGGGCATCATACATGCCAGGGAAGATGCGGAAAAGGCTCGACAGGCGGCCGACGACGCCAATGAAGCCAAGAGTGCCTTTTTGGCAACGATGAGCCACGAGATTCGCACCCCCATGAACGCCATCATTGGCATGACCAGCCTGCTGCTCGATACATCTCTCAACCACGAACAGCACGACTATACCGATACCATTCGTAACAGCAGCGAATCCTTGCTAACGATCATCAACGACATCCTCGACTTCTCCAAGATTGAGGTGGATAAGCTGGAACTGGAACACCAGCCCTTTGATTTGCGGGAATGCGTCGAAGGGGCGTTGGATTTACTGGCCTCAAAAGCGGCCGATAAGGGTCTCAATCTGGCCTATGTCCTGCCTCCCAGGACACCAGAAGGAATTGTTGGCGACATTACCCGGCTGCGCCAGATTCTGGTCAATTTGCTCTCAAACGCGGTGAAGTTCACCGACACGGGTGAAGTCGTTCTCTCGGTTGCTGTGGAAGAAACGGCCGATACCTCCGAACCAGATGACATCACCCTCCATTTCAACGTCCGAGATACCGGTTTGGGCATTCCCCCGGACAGGGTAAACCGCCTTTTCCGCTCTTTCAGCCAGGTAGACGCCTCTACCACTCGCCGCTACGGGGGAACGGGGCTGGGGCTGGCAATTAGCAAACGGCTCAGTGAGTTAATGGGCGGCACCATGTGGGTCGAAAGCACCGGCATCCCCGGCGAAGGCTCCACTTTCCACTTCACCATCCAGACCAAAACTGCCCCCACTCCGGCTCGACGCTTCTTACTCGATTCTCAGCCGGATTTAAACGGCAAACAACTGTTGATTGTCGACGACAATGACACCAATCGCCTGATTCTGAACACCCAGGCCCAATCCTGGCATATGCGGCCGCAGGCTGTCTCCTCTGCCGAGGAAGCCCTGGCGCTCCTGGAAAGTGGCGCTAAGTTTGATCTGGTCATTTTGGATATGTATATGCCGGAAATGGACGGCATGATGCTGGCCCGCGAAATTCAGCGCCAGAACAAGTCTCTTCCCCTGGTGATGTTGACCTCTCTCGGCCACCGGGAGTTGGGCGACCATCTGGATGTGGAATTTGCTGCTTTTCTGAACAAACCAATCAAACCTTCGCAGCTTTTTGACGCCCTGGTGTCTGTCTTTGCCAGTCGGCCGAGAAAGGTAGAAGACAGTGGGTTTTTGGATCGGCCGCTTTTCGATCCCAAATTGGGCCAACGGCTGCCGCTTCGTATTTTGCTGACCGAGGATAACGCCACCAACCAAAAATTAGCCCTGCGGCTGCTGGAGCGGATGGGCTACCGGGCTGACGTCGCCGGGAACGGCCACGAAGCGATTCAAGCGCTGGAACGGCAGAGCTATGACCTGATTTTAATGGATATCCAGATGCCGGAACTGGATGGTGTGGAAGCCACCCGCATCATTCATGAACGCTGGCCGGGCACCCAACACCCCTACATTGTGGCAATGACGGCCAATGCAATGGAGGGGGACCGAGAAAGCTACTTAGCAGCCGGAATGGATGACTATGTTAGCAAGCCAATTCGGGTACAGGATTTGATAGATGCCTTAAAAAGAGCCGCCGCCAGCCAAAAAATTCAATATTTACACCCGGAGGAGACCAAAATGGCTGATAAAAAGCCTCAAGAAGACGAACTTGGCATTGATCCGATTGCACTCCAAAACTTGAGCGAACTGGTTGGGGATGATGTGGCCTTTCTGGAAGAGCTTATCGGCACTTACCTGGAAGACGCCCCAAAGATGATTGCTGATATGAATCAAGCCATTGCCGAAAATGACCCCGCCAAACTGCGGCTGGCTGCTCACACGCTTAAATCAAACAGTGCCGACTTTGGGGCAATGACCCTTTCGGCGCTGTCAAAACAGTTGGAATTTATGGGCCGGGAGGAAAAGCTGGATGGCGCGGCCGAATTAATGCCCCAGGTCCAGGCAGAGTTCGAGAAGGCGAGAGTAGTCCTGGTGGATATTATGAAGAAGGACGGGCCATGAGCGGCGAGCCGCCAGCAGACACGGCCGAATCCGAACTCCTGTCCGGTGACATCCTGGTTGTAGACGATGACCGCCTGAACCGGATGAAATTATCCCGCAGTCTGGCCCTTCACGGGCTGCAAGTCGAACTGGCCGAAAATGGTCAGCAAGCGCTGGACATCCTTGCCAGACAATCTTTTGACGTTGTCCTGCTGGACATCGTAATGCCGGAAATGGACGGTTATGAAGTGCTGGCTCAGATGAAGGCCAACGCCAATCTGCGAAATATCCCCGTTATTGTCATATCAGCCCTGGATGAGATGGACAGCGTTGTGCGCTGTATCGAGATGGGCGCAGAGGATTACCTGCCCAAACCCTTCAACCCCACCCTCCTGCGGGCCAGACTGGACGCCAGTTTGCGGAAGAAGAAGCTGCGGGATTTGGAACGGGCTTATTTGCAGCAGGAAATGACGCTGCGACAGAATGAGAAGCTGGCAACACTCGGCCGACTTTCAGCCGGCATGGCCCATGAACTGAATAACCCGGCAGCAGCGGCCGTTCGGGGGGCGAACCAGTTGGAGGAAGCGGTCGCTCAACTCCAACAACTGATTCTCCACTTCAATGAATTGGAACTGACAGCAGGCCAGTTGGGTTTTCTGTCCGAGATAGAAAAAGGGATTCGGAAAAAGGCCGGTAAATCACCGGCGCTTGACGCCCTGACCCGCAGCGACCGGGAATATGAGATAGAAACGTGGCTGGAGGAACAGGGCATTGAGGAAAGCTGGCGCTTTGCCCCCACCCTGGTTAATCTTAACTACGATGACCAGGCGTTGAGTAATTTAGCAAATAACTTTCATGTCAGACAGTTATCGGCCGTTCTTGATTGGCTGGATGGAACGTATAATACTTACAACTTGTTAAAGGAGATAGGCCAGGGTGCGGGCCGGATCAGTGAAATTGTCCAGGCTTTGAAGACTTATACCTATCTGGATCAGGCCCCCATTCAAAGCGTAGACATCCACGAAGGGCTGGACAACACACTCGCTCTCCTGCACAGCAAACTCAATGACGGCATCGCCGTTACCCGTCTCTACGGGCAAAATCTACCCCGGATTGAGGCGCATGGCAGTGAATTGAACCAGGTCTGGACAAATCTGATTGACAACGCCATCTACGCGATGGATGGCAAGGGTGACATTACCATCAAGACCTACCAGGACGGCCGTTGGCTGGTTGTTGAAGTTACTGACAGTGGCCTCGGGATTCCGGTTGAGATTCAATCCCAGATATTTGATCCCTTCTTTACCACCAAGCCCCCCGGTTCCGGCGCCGGACTGGGACTCAACATCTCCCACAACATCATCACTCAGAAACATGCGGGCAGCATTAGCGTTGTTTCACAACCCGGCCGAACCTGTTTCCAGATTAAGCTGCCGGTGAAATAATCGGAAGACCTCACGTAAAGACGCAAAGAAAAATTTATCATATCCGACAAATTACGAATTACACACGATATTGGCTCAAATGAGTAGGAG
>JBAPRX010000786.1:0-4013 GCA_049281335.1 Promineifilaceae bacterium (SeqCode) | reverse complement strand
GGCCCAGCCCCCCCGTAAAGATAATCTTATCCACATAGCCCGCCTCATACAGCGAGACAGCATGATTAATCCGTTCCCGCAGCACAGGCGACGGCCGTGTTCCAAACACCGCCGCCCCCAACACAATCGCCGCATCCGCCTCCTGCGCCTCATCCCGCCGCGAATAAACATAGATAGAAACGGCCGACCACAACACAAAGAGCAGCCCGCCAACCAACAGCAGCACAAAGAAAAAACGGAAACGTCGAATCATAAGGCCACAATGTAACCCAAAGCCAACAGAGCGGGTAGAGACAACAGCCCCATCCAGCCATCTTCTTAAGGATCGCTTACATATCTGTTACGGCCCGTTATTGGGCAGCCATTTCCTGCTATACTGACCCACATGATAAACAAAGCCACTTCCCTGGCGACTTTATTGATCATGATCCTCCTCATCACCGCCTGCAACCCCGCCGGAGACGAACCCCCAACAATAGAATCATCTCCAAACATGACATCACAAACAGAAGAAACGGCCCTTCCAGAACCAGTCATTGCCCCCGCCGCCGAGCCACTCATAACCCCAACCCCCCTACCGCCCCTCCCCGAAGGCAACCCCCTACAAGATGACCTGGCAACCGAATTTATGTACAACCTGATTAGCGACGAAGCAGCAAACACCGAGGAAACAATCCAGACCATTGTAGAAACCGGGGACACCCGCTTTATCGCCGTCTTTATCGAACTGATGCGTGCCAGGCAGCTTGGCATCATTCGCGGCTCCTACAGCAGCTATCTGAACGCCCTGGAAAGTCTCAGCGGCCAGAGCTTTGGCGACGATTGGCCTGCCTGGATCGAGTGGTACGGCCGAACCCAACTCATTCCCCCGCCCGGCTTCACCGGCTGGAAAGGAACCATCCTATCCCACATCGATCCCGGCTTCGCCGACTTCCTCTCAGACGACGCCCCCTCTCGCATCCGCGTCGAAGAGATACAGTGGGGCGGCGTTCGCATTGACGGCATCCCACCGCTGGACAACGCCCCCATGATTCCCGCCGAAGAAGCCGACTACCTCCTGCCCAATGAACCCGTTTTCGGCCTGGAAATCAATGGCGACGCCCGCGCCTATCCCCTCCGCATCGTAGACAACCACGAAATGGCAAATGATGTCGTTGGCGGCGTCCCCGTCTCCCTGGCCTACTGCACCCTATGCGGCGCAGCCATTGCCTTTGACGGCCGTGCGCCCAACGGCGAAACCTACGACTTCGGCACATCCGGCTTCCTCTACCGCAGCAACAAACTCATGTACGATCGGCCGACCCGCACCCTCTGGAACCAGCTAACAGGCGAACCGGTCTTGGGCGAACTGGCAGCCGATGAAGATTTACGACTCAACATCCTGCCCGTCGTCTTAAGCACCTGGGAAGATTGGTTAAGCCAGCACCCCGACACCCTGGTCATGGATCGGAATACCGGCCTCTATCCAGCCGAATTCTACGAACCCGGCATCCTCTATGGCGACTACTTCCAATCAGACCAAACCATGTTCCCCGTCTGGCAGCGCTCCGACCTGCTGGCCGACAAAGACTTTGTCTATACGCTGTTTCTGGACGGCATTCCGAAAGCCTATGATGTCAGGCGGTTGGCCGAAGAGCAGGTCGTCAATGACACAGTGGGGGAAACGGCCGTTGTCCTCATCGCCACACAAGGCACAGTAACAGTCGAAGGCAACAACCGCCGGGTCGGCTCGGTGACATACACCAACGGCGGCGAAGTTCGCGCCTTTGATCGCGGCAATCACCTCTTCACCCCCGGCTCCGGCCCCTACATTGTGCTGGACGAAAACGGCCGTCAATGGCAGGTCACAGAAGACGGCCTGATTGGCCCGGAAGGAGAAACCGCCCCCCGTCTAAGCGGCCACCTGGCCTACTGGTTCGGCTGGTACGCCTTCTTCCCCGAAACGTTATTGTATAAGTAATTGGTTAATTGAGTGCATTGATAACTTAAAACCTCCCGGAAGTTTCTTCCACTAAATCATTGCTCATAAACAACTTCCGGGAGGTTGGGATTACTTTACCTCCCACCCTTCCAATTACCCAATTACCTAATTACCAAGCCGACCGCAGTTTGGTCGGCCATCAACCCAATTACCCCCTACCGCTCCAAAAAAGCCAACAACGCCTCGATCTCCTCATCCGACAGATTCAGATTCGGCATTTCCGTATCGGGCCGAATAGAGGCCGGATCATGCAGCCAGGCCCGCACAAAATCCGGGTCAGGCTGGTAATGGGTCAAATTTGGCCCAATCTGAGCCGAAAAATCAGGCGTACGAACAGCGTCGTTTCGGTGGCAGATAACACAGCCTTTGGCCACGAATAAGGCAGCCCCTTCGCTCACTAACTGTTCCTGGGAAAGTTCTGTTGTGGCGGTAGGCGTCGGAATCTGCTGCGTTGGTGTTGCCGGTATTTCTTGCCGGGCTGTCATTCCCGGCAGAAAAGACACCAACAACAGCAGCATCCCACCGCCAAACAGGATCATACTCAGGCGACGCATCGTTCCTGCTTGCATCAATCACCTGACTCGACAACGGCCGTCTCCAACCGCTTATCACGGCGACCGGCCAAAACGACAGTCAGCACACCGCCAGCCATCAACAAAACGGCCGCGCCACGCAGTATCATAGCCAGATCAGGGCCACCTGTGGCAGGGGCAACCGAGGCAGCAGTCGTTGTTGTCGTTCCGGGGTCGGCGGGCAGCCCTTTTAAGGGCAGCAGAACCGTTAAGGGGGACAGGTTGGTCTTTCCGGCGAGAGGATTCGGCGCAATTGTCCAGTTCCATTCCCCTTCACTTGGAAAAACAATATCCACATAGAAGTGGCCGACTTCGCTTTCATCCCGAACGGCCGTAAATTGAACAAATTCACCTGTCTCAACATTCGTACCGGTAACCACCGGTTTAATCGGGGAATCCGGGCCACCCAGATAATGGATCGGCGTCTTCCCATGCTGGCGCACCATAAAGCCCAGGTGAAGCGTTTCCCCGGCATGGAGTTCACCCGGCAGTTGATCCAGGGTTATAACAGCCCATCCCCCGGCAAAAACCGGCCCAGCAGCCAGTAATGCCAGTAGAACAAGCAAAGGAACCATAAACATCTTTCGTGTCATTCGTAAAAGATTCATTTTTCTCTCCTTACCTCATCGATTCAGCCATTCGCACAGCTTCTTCCAAAGATAAAACAGTTTCCAACCTGTAAGTGACCTTATCTACCGTCCAGATAAGAGCATTGCCCTCAACCAGGTGAGTGAGTTCTGTTGAAATTTGCCCATTAGCATCATAGAAGGAAAGCAGATGCTCTCCCTGTACCCAATAGGCGGGTTGTCCATTAACTTCCGTCGCTTCCAATGACTCCACCATGAACTTGGCCCCAAACGCCCCCTGATCCAACATCAGGATGTGTAGGACAGCCCAGGCTTTATCCGTGCTGTCTGCTTGCAGCCAGACCAGGATTCCAAGCTGTCCAACCTGATTTTGTAGATAAACCTTATCAGGGTCGCCGACCCCCGCCGGATATTCTGGCAGCAGAACAGCATCACCCAATTCAGATTCCAGGTCGGCCAGCGTTGTTTCACCAGCCAGATCAGCGACAGAAAAGGCGGGAAGGGTTGTCGGTTCGGCCGTTGGTGAAAGCAGGACGCCTTCGCTTTCTTCATCTGCCGTTTCCTCGATAATGGGGGTTGCAGTCGGATCGGCCGGGAAGATACGAATGCTGCCAATTTGGAAAAACTCAAAGATAGCAGCCCGCGCCTGTGGCACAGCCAGCAGCAACGCCGCAATCAAGAGAACGGCCGTCACCGCCCATGCCAATCGGTTTGAATACCAGGGCCGGACAACTTGCGGCCGTTTTCCAGCCGCCAACCGCTCCCGCACACCGGCAGCAATATCAGGCGTTGGCGGATAAGCCATCTCAGCCGCCACCGTCCGCACTCGATTCTCCCACTGCTCAAAATTCGTCTCAATCATCCCAAACTCAA
>JBAPRX010000785.1:0-3502 GCA_049281335.1 Promineifilaceae bacterium (SeqCode) | reverse complement strand
CTCAAATGGCGAGATTGATGTCATTAAGAACGTCAATACAGAAGACATGGCTTTCCGCATCGCCGGTATTCCGGGCGTCACCATCCACCAGGTCTTGGGCAACTTTACCTATGCGCTCTTCTTCAATCCGGCCCGTTTTGAGCCTTTCCAGGATTTGGCCGTCCGGCAGGCGATGGCGATGGCTTTGGACAAACCAACAATCATCAATGGGGTTATCGGGGCTGGTGTTCCGGTTGCGGATCAACTGTTGAACCCATCTCATTGGGGACACAATCCCGATGCTCAGGTTTATCCGTACGATCCGGAAGCGGCCGTAACGATGTTGAACGAGGCAGGTTGGATAGATACGGATGGCGACGGCATTTTGGACAAAGATGGCCAACCGCTGGCTTTCACCGTCATGTCTGAAGACCCGGTTCTGCCGGAAGCGATTCAAGCCTACTTAAAAGACATTGGGATTGATATGACCATCAACGTGGTTGAGCGGGCTGTTCGGCGCGAATTACAAGACAGCGGCGAATGGGATGCTTATATCGGCTGGGATGGGGCTGGCGTTCCGGAAGGTGTTCTCAACAGCACCTGGTCCAGTGGAAATTGGACAAATTACTCCAATTCTGAGGTAGACCAGCTTGTTGTGGATGCTGACAAGACCACAACTCAAGAAGATCGCACAGCCATGATTCAGGAAGTGGAAAAGCTGCTAACGGATGATGTCGCCGCTATATGGTTGTATCATTATATGACCCGTATTGCGGTCGTTGACAGTCTTGGTGGGTTGCAAGATCCGCCAACTCCGGCCGATTTGAACAATACCGGTGTTTTCTATCACGTTGAGGATCTCTATTTCAAGTAGTTTGAATTACCGTGCCACCAGGTGCCAGGCATTTACAAAATTCCATTGTGGAATATCGTGTCTGGCACCTGAGTCGTTATCTTCAACGGTTCGTGCCTAACCAGAGATTCATCCATGCATCGTATTATTATCAGGCGAATTCTTAACTCTATACCGCTTCTGATTCTCATCTCGCTGTTTTCTTTCATGCTGATACGCATGGCGCCCGGAGACCCGGTTGCGATGTATCTCAGCACAGACCTCGAAAATGCGGACCCGGCGACGGTTGAACGAGTTAGAGAATCATTGGGGTTGAACCGCCCCCTCATCGTCCAGTATTGGGCCTGGCTCGGCCGAGCTGTACAGGGCGATCTGGGGGTCTCCTTTGTTACCAGGCAGCCGGTGACGGAAGTGATCTTTGAGGTCCTGCCAAATTCGATGCTGTTGGCGGCCGTTTCTCTGCCGCTGGCGGTGATTATCGGGATAACGTTGGGGATCATTACCGCGCTTCGCCAGCAATCGACGCTGGATTATGTGGTGACGACGGCCGTCTTTATAGGCTATTCGATCCCGTCTTTCTATCTGGCCTTACTGCTGTTGTACTATTTGAGCTTCAAGTACCAACTGCTGCCTTCTTCAGGGATGCGGTCGCTGCGGATGGGCCATGATAATCCGGCGGTGGATATTGGGTTACATGCCTTAATGCCCCTGCTGACTTATACCTTTATCCGACTGGTCGTCTGGGTCCGGTTTCAGCGGAACAGCCTGATTGAAGTCTTGAACCAGGATTTTGTCCGCACAGCCCGCGCCAAAGGCTTGAGTGAAAGGGTTGTGCTTTTACGCCATGCCTGGCGCAATTCCCTTATTCCCATCATTACCCAACTGGGCCTCAGTTTTTCGGGCCTGGTGGGCGGATCGTTTATCATTGAATCGATATTTGCCTGGCCGGGAATCGGCCGTTTAGGGGTGGAGTCAATCCGGTTCCGCGATTATCCGGTTGCAATGGGGATCCTGCTCATCTCATCCATCATGATCATCCTTGGCAACCTGATTTCTGATGTTAGCTATATGCTGCTTGATCCTAGAGTTAACATTGAACACAAGGCGGGTAGGTAACGGTGCAGGAAAATAGTATTGTCGTTGGGTTAGAGAGCCTGGAACAAACCCATGCTGAATATGTTCCAGAATCTTTTTGGGCGCAGGTCTGGGGCCGGTTCCGCAAGAATAAAATGAGCGTGGTCGGCTTAATCGTCTTGATTGGAATGGCGATTGCGGCCGTTTCCAGCCCCCTCTTCGCAGTAGACCCGACCAATGTGGACTTGTCGCAAGAAACCCGCCTTCAACCACCTTCAAAGGCGCACATTTTCGGGACCGATAACCTGGGGCGAGACGTATTGGCTCGCTCGATGTTCGGGGCGCGTATTTCTCTGACAATCGGTTTCGTTTCCAGCGCCCTGGCGATCACCATTGGCACCGTTTTTGGCAGTATCGCCGGATTTTACGGGGGGCTGTTAGACGACTTCCTGATGCGTTTTATTGACCTCATTCTGTCACTGCCCTTGTTGTTTGTCCTTATTATCCTGCAATCGCTGTTGGATAAGCCAAGTCTGTTCAGCGTTATCCTGGTGATCGGCGTGACGAGTTGGATGGGGTCGGCGCGAGTTGTCCGGGGGGAGGTTTTGAAAGAACGGGAGATTGAATATGTGGATGCGGCGCGAGCGCTTGGCGCGACGCCGCTCCGAATTATCTTCAGGCACCTGCTGCCCAATGTGATTGGTCCCGTTATCGTGATCTCAACCCTTCAAGTCGGCCGTGCTATTATCCTGGAAGCGTCGTTAAGTTTTCTGGGGTTTGGTACACAGCCGCCGAACGCAAGTTGGGGCGCGATGTTGTCGGAAGCACGCAGTTATCTAGCGACAGGGCCGTGGATGGCAATCTTCCCCGGTCTTTTGCTTTCTTTCACGGTTTTATCTTTTAACTTTATTGGCGACGGGCTGGCCTTTGCCCTGAACCCACACCAGAGGAAATGATTCGGTATGGTTTATTCGGATATGGACATCGAAATCAGCGACAGGGCCAGGCTGCTGCATGAGAGCGCCATCATCATTGACGGCCACAGTGACATCTTGAAAGCAGTCGCGGACGGAACGGTGCGGTTGGGCGAGCGAACCGTTGTGAAAGAAGTAACGACCCGCAACGTTTACGGCCATTATGATCTGCCCCGCTGGCTGGAAGGCGGGGTGACGGATCAGGTCTGCGCCTTATATATTGACAAGCATTGGCTTCATGCTGCTCCACAGCGGGGATTTGATATGGTAGCTTGTGCTTACGAGGAAATTGCCGAGAATGAGAAGTTGACGCTGGCGACAACGGTCGCCGATATTCACCGGGCAAAGCGAGAGGGCAAGGTTGCAATGACGCTCAGCTTTGAAGGGGCAGACCCGCTGGGCGGCAACTTGAAATATATGCGAATCTTTTACCAGCTAGGGGTACGGATGATCAGCCTGACCCATGCCCGGCGCAACTACTTTTCGGGCGGCGTTGAACGAGGGATAGATGAGTTGTGCGGCCTCTCAGGGCTGGACATGGATGCCATCCGGATGTGTGATGAGCTTGGGATTGTGATTGATATGCGCCACCTGGACGCCAGAGCCATTAACCAGATTTTGG